>DATEJX010000062.1:0-16310 GCA_035277785.1 Candidatus Angelobacter sp.
CTGCCATTTGGAGATCTCCGAACTCAAAGGCAGTAAGTCAGCGTGGCCGTAATAGAGTGTCAGCCATACCTATACCTCAGCGCCGGACACACCACTCCGCCCCTGCCTTATTCTTCTTCTCCAAAATCCTGGAATCAACGAGTGCTAGTGAAAATCGCGGAGGATCACGTGCAGCATAAAGACCCAAAGCGCGAGCCTATGTGTATGGAGGCTAACTCGCTCAATTGTTATTCGTCAACCTGTTGTGGACAATTTCCTGAACTTTTTTTAAGTTTATGAAGTTGAAATTCCTCACAGGCGGCAGCTAGCGTTACGCACCTGCGGCTGTCACCTAACTAAAGAGATAAGAGACGAGCACAGCGAGTCCGAGGAACGCTCAAGCAAAAATCCCTTGCTCTCCAGATACCTTGCATTGTGGTGAACTGACGGATAAGAAGGTCGTGTCACCACGGCACCTTACACGGAGGCGTGTCCGGGATTTTGCCGGAAACCGGTGGCATAGGGAAATATTGGGTGCTCACCTGAACCGCCGCAGCGGTCGCAAAATCTTTGTCCGAAAACCAACATTTCTAGTTTCAGCCCGTGAGCGCAAACATTTTCCTTCATTCAAGATCAACACATATGGAAGGCTCCCTGAGTTACTGCTATCGCGAATTTACAGAAGCAGAACAGCTCATTGATTGGAAATCTGTTTTGTGCGGATGTGAAAGGCTGAAGCCAAATGAGGATGAGACCCGGGCAGGTTACCTGATGGTCAATGTCAAATAACGACGCGCAAACATCACTGCGATTTTGGACGTTCTTTCAGAACAGGCTCAGGGGGCTTGGGCGGCGGAGCAATGGGTTCGAAGCTGGATCTTATGTAATCGTCGGCGTTCGTCTCGTAACAAAGCAGGGGAATGCGTCTGCGCTCCAGGTCTTCTCTGGGGACATGACGGGAATAGATCAACGGCTCGTGACGTTTGGGCATGCTCCGCGCAGTTAACTGATCGACGGTCTCATCGCAATTTGGATCGCGCCAGGCTGAGACCTCGTGAACCACTGAGTAATCAAAGCCGGAATCGGAGAGCCGTGGTTGATAGGGGAGGAAGGTGAAGACCAGCTTAATGAGGCTCCACTCCTCATGCCCAATCTCCTTTTCAGCAACGTAAATTTCATTGTTGGAGAAGAAAGAGGAGCGGGGGTAAGCCAAAGCGAGGGCCACGATGCGTATCCGCATGGGCGCTTTCCTGGGAGGATCGGGCCAACGAAGCTGGCCTTGGACGTGCCTTCCTGAACCCGCAATACAGGTTACAGCCAGGAGCAGCACGGCTTTAGTCCAGTTCTTCACTCTGAGGCTCATTGCGATCTGCTCGCCTGGGCTTGCCACTTAATACTGAAGCTCGTGCGTAAGGGCAAAAAGCGGTCAACTACCGCTTTCTGTGATGCTCTTAACAGACTACGTAAACCCGCGGATGGTTGTCCAGCGGCAGCTTAGAAGAGCAGGCGTGTTGAAAGCAAACAACAGTTCTTAATGTATTGGTCAGAGCTTAGAAGATTTTAAAACCCTTAAATCATTTTGGGGAGGTGTTCTTGGGTTTTTCGCGGGATCGCGAACAAAATTCGACTCGCTGGCGAAGCGAAAGTGACCTTTCTCAGGCGAGTGCGCGCCGAAGATACCCTGCAACATCACTGATAAAGCGATGGACGGATACTTCAGCTATGCGATGCAGGACAATTGCGTTCATCGTCTTTCCCACAGGCCCGAAGGGCGGTTCGTACACACCGGAGAAGTCCAACTGCGTTTCAGTGGACGTGAGCGGATAAATGGAAAGCTCACCCTTCATAAGAGGAAACAGGCGCGGCATGGTTGCGGCTTCCCACTCCAGCAGCAGCCCCGTTTCGGGAGGTGAGTTGGGAGGCGCCTTCTCCTCAATCTGTTGCACGTTGATCTTAATATCGGTCGAGAGCCCGATTCCGCCGAAGTCGACATGGAGTTCAGGAGCAATGGATTCTGCGCGCGAGGCTGCGGCCTTGGTAGCTGACTGGAATACCGTGAGTGCGTTCTGCTTCAACGCATCGCGCACGCGATCATAAGGATGGTTCACGTAGTCGAAGCAGCGAATCTCAAGCCCTTTGCTCATAAACGCCGTTCCGTCCAGTTCAATGTTCAGTCTTCCAACAGGAGTCACGCTACTGTACCATAGTGCGTTTCGGATGTACGGCACGAACGAGTGAGGAGGCTCGATGTCTCAGATTGATGTCCCACTGGTGCGCTCAGGTTTCGGGCAGACACGACGGGCGGACAATTGGTGGGTGCAACCCCTATTTGTGTTTCTTGGACTCTCGGCATTCATTGTTTATTCCACCTGGGCAGCGCTGCAAGGCCAGCACTTCAGGTTTGGGCCGTATCTCTCGCCCTTCTATTCGCCGGAACTGTTCGGCCCCGCCCACCATGGCTGGTTTGGTGAAATGCCGCACTGGATGCCTGCCTGGGTCACTGCGGCCATACTCATTCTTTGGGCGCCGGGCGGCTTTCGCGTGACGTGCTACTACTATCGCGGAGCCTACTACAAAGCATTTTGGGCAGACCCGCCTTCCTGCACCGTAGGCGAGCCGCGGAAGAAGTACCTGGGTGAGCGGGCTTTTCCTTTGATTGTGCAGAACATTCACCGCTATTTTCTTTATCTGGCCCTGGTGTTTCTGGTTCTTCTGGGACATGACGTATGGCAGGCGTGCTGGTTTGACGGCCACTTTGGTATCGGCGTCGGCACTCTGGTTTTGTTGACGAACCTGGTCCTGTTGACTTCCTACACCTTCGGATGCCATTCCTTCCGCCATTTAGTTGGCGGCTTTCGCGACCGGCTCGCTGGGGCTCCGGCCCGCAAGCGGGTCTACGATTGTGTGAGCTGCCTGAATCGCCGCCACATGTTGTTTGCATGGTGCAGCCTCTTCACAGTGGCATTTTGCGATCTGTATGTGCGGCTGTGTTCCATGGGCATCTGGACTGACTGGAGAATTTTTTAGTGGCCGAATACATCACGCATGAACATGACGTTCTGATTATCGGGGCTGGAGGCGCAGGCCTCCGCGCCGCCGTTGAAGCCTCCGCCGCCGGAATAAAGGTGGCGTTAATTTCCAAGTCTCTGCTGGGCAAAGCGCACACCGTAATGGCAGAGGGCGGAATCGCGGCGGCCATGGCCAACGTGGACGACCGCGATAGTTGGCGAGTTCACTTTTCTGACACCATGCGCGGCGGCCAGTACCTGAATAACTGGCGCATGGCTGAGCTGCATGCTAAGGAAGCGCCGGCGCGCGTTCGCGAGTTGGAAGCGTGGGGCGCTCTGTTCGATCGTACTAACGATGGCCGGATTCTGCAGCGCAATTTCGGCGGGCACCGTTATCCCCGCCTGGCCCACGTGGGAGACCGCACCGGCCTGGAGATGATCCGCACGCTGCAGGACCATGGAATCCATCTTGGCCTGGATGTGTTCATGGAACACACCATCACCACTCTGCTGAAAGAGGGAGATCGCATTGCCGGCGCGTTTGGATACGATCGCGAGCGCGGGCGGTTTCACCTGTTTCGCGCCAAAGCGGTGGTGCTGGCGACCGGCGGGATTGGAAGAGCTTACAAGATCACCAGCAACAGCTGGGAGTACACCGGCGACGGGCACTCGCTGGCGTATCACGCCGGCGCGGCGCTGATGGACATGGAGTTTGTGCAGTTCCATCCCACGGGGATGATTTGGCCGCCCAGCGTGCGTGGCATTCTGGTAACCGAGGGAGTGCGCGGCGAAGGAGGAGTGCTGCGCAACCGTAACGGCGAGAGATTCATGTTTAAGGACATTCCGCCGCTCTACGTGAACCAGACCGCTGGCTCAGAAGAAGAAGGCTGGCGGTACACGCAGGGTGACAAGGATGCAAAACGCCCACCTGAGCTGTTGACGCGCGACCATGTAGCCCGCTGTATCCGCCGAGAAGTAAAGGAGGGACGGGGAAGCCCGCACGGCGGCGTATTCCTCGACATCGCTTGGATCAAAGCAAAGCTTTCCAATGCTCCGGAACATATAAAGAAGAAGCTGCCCAGCATGTACCACCAGTTCAAGCAGCTTGCCGACATCGACATTACGCAGGAGCCGATGGAAGTAGGCCCTACCACGCATTACGTGATGGGAGGCGTCCGGGTTGACGCCGATTCGCAAATGTCAGATGTGCCTGGACTGTTCGCAGCCGGCGAATGTGCGGCGGGCTTGCACGGCGCCAACCGTCTGGGCGGAAATTCGCTCTCCGATCTACTGGTGTTCGGCAAGCGCGCGGGGGAATACGCTGCTGCCTTTGCCAAAGAACACTCGCTAGGCGCAATCAACACGTATGAGCTCGAATCAGCGGAAAAGTCAGCGCTCCGGCCCTTTGAGCGGAACGGCCCGGAAAATCCCTACTCCGTGCAGCACACATTACAGGACGTGATGCAGGATCTGGTGGGGATTGTGCGCCAGGAGCAGGAGATGCTGCAGGCTCTGGAGCGCATACGCGAGTTAAAGGCTTCAGCTGAGCGGGTCAGCGTGGACGGAAACCGGGAATACAACAACGGCTGGCACACCGCGCTTGACCTGCGCAATCTCCTGACCGTTTCGGAAATTGTCGCCCGGGCTGCTCTGGAGCGCAAAGAAAGCCGCGGCGCTCATTTCCGCGATGATTTTCCGGCCAAGGACGAGAAGTTCGGGACATTCAATTTTGTGGTGCGAAAAGGGGCCGATGGAGGCGTGCAGTTTTCACGCGAGCCTATCCCGCCCATGCCACAGGAACTCAAGCAAGTCATCGAGG
This sequence comes from Candidatus Angelobacter sp., assembly GCA_035277785.1. GTDB lineage: Bacteria > Acidobacteriota > Terriglobia > Terriglobales > Acidobacteriaceae > Angelobacter. The sequence continues at coordinate 4,807 of DATEJX010000062.1, forward strand.
AGATGAAGTAATGGCGACGGCAACCTTTCGTATTTGGCGCGGGGAAAAGGGCCAGGGAAAGTTTCAGGACTACACAACCGAGGTCGAAGGCGGCATGGTGGTGTTAGATGTTGTCCATCAGATACAGGCGGAACAAGCCGGCGACCTTGCCGTTCGCTGGAACTGCAAGGCCGGCAAGTGCGGTTCGTGCTCGGCGGAAATCAACGGCATGCCGAAGCTGATGTGCATGACGCGGATGAATACGCTCCCGCTCGATCAACCGGTAACCATTGAGCCCATGAAGGCCTTTCCGCATGTGAAGGACCTGGTCACGGACGTCAGCTGGAATTACGAGGTAAAGAAACGCATTCCAAAATTCAAGCCGCGCCGTCCCGATGCTGAAGATGGAACCTGGCGCATCGCCCCGAAAGATGTGGAGAGGGTGCAGGAGTTCCGCAAGTGTATTGAATGTTATCTCTGCCAGGATGTTTGCCACGTATTACGCGAGCATCACATGCACGAGCAATTCATCGGGCCACGGTTCCTGGTTTATGTCGCCGCGCTGGAAATGCACCCGTTGGATGAGGCTGACCGGGTGCCAGAACTGAGGAAGGAATTCGGGATCGGCTTGTGCAATATCACGAAATGCTGTACCAAAGTCTGCCCTGAGAGCATCACTATCACTGACAACGCAATTATTCCGCTCAAAGAACGCGTGGTGGACCGTTTCTTTGATCCGATATCAAAATTGTTCCGGATTTTCAGCAATTCGAAAGCGTAGGAGATGTTATGCAGTTCCAATTGAAATCCATTTCCGTGGAGAGTATTCCCGAAGCGCTGGCCAAGGTGGAACGCTACCGGCTGCTGAATGAACCTGGTCTTGCGGAAAGCATATGCCTTGATATCCTCGCCGTCGTACCCGACCATCAGCAGGCGCTGATTTCGCTTCTCCTCTCGCGAACTGACCAATTCCATTCCAATGTCCCGGCGAAAGCAGCAAAAGCAGCTCAGGAGATCCTTTCTCAACTCAAGGGCGACTACGAGCAAGCCTACTACGCCGGTATCATCTGGGAACGTCTGGGGAATGCGCGCATTCGAGAGAGAGTGGCTGGAGCTGGACCATCGGCCTACCATATGCTTCGGGAAGCCATGGACCATTATGAGAAGGCCATGAATTTTGCTGTACCCGGGAATGACGATGCTATTTTGCGCTGGAATACCTGTGCCCGCCTGATCATGCAAAACCCGGAACTGCGGCCTGCGCCCGATGAAGAACCTGCGCTGGCATGGAGCGGCGAAGGTAGTTCCAGGATTCCAGATGTTTAGAAAAGAATGCCAGGGGAGAAAAGTTATGAAACTCCAGTACAGATACCATTAGCCTCTGGCCAACATCGCTGTAGATCTCGGCAACAATCTCACCGCAAAGGCAGGATGGAACTACTAGCAGTACGGAGAGAAATCCTTCGCGACCTTTTCACGGTACTTCCACACCAACAACGAAACAATCTCATTGCTCTGCGCCTTTTGACGTGCAGTCGGCGCCAGAAAGATCCTGACTGTACCTCGCTCACCGGCAGAATATCTATGTTGCATCATCGATCAGATCGATCCATCTGAAAGTGTCTCCGGTCATGCGCTGGTTTTCAATGAGCGTCATTTCCGCAATAGCAGTGCTCGATTGCAACTATGAGTGTTTTCTCATCTACCCCTTGCTGCTATCTCTCCCATTTTGAAACTTCTTCAATAAGGAATTGTTAGATTTTTCTCGACGCAATTGGCTTTTCTTTGGCAAGCTGGGCAAGTGAACAATGAGGCTTTGAAGTAGCAATACTTGTACTGTGTCTGGCGCTCAGTATCTACCATCGGGTTGAGAACGACTTGATTCCTGGGGAACGAATCCGTCAAAGGCGTTTGGAGTTAGGACTAAGGCCTTCGCAGATCGAACGAATGAGCGGTTATTTTTCGCTTACAGTTCAAGACCCTCGTTGCGTAATCAGCCATTCCATCCTTGCGGGAATCGAGTCCGGCGCGATTCCAAGTTTCTATAAAGTTTTGAGCCTTGCTTACTGTCTGCGAGTCTCTGATGAAGAAATTCTGGAATGGTATGGAATAGATATGGCGAGCGTACGCCCCCTTTTGCGGCACCGGGCATCGAGTCAGGGGAAGCGTCCAGGAGCGCCGCACTACGTACCTCCTCATGAGCATTTTCCGTTTCGTTGGCCTTCCGAACCCGCGCCCCCGAAAACTGAACTTTATGAGATAAAGGGGAATGGCATTCCAACAACGCATGAGCTCCGGTTTCGTTATGCCCGTATTGGTGCACACGACGACAGCATGATGGATTTGCTCCCTACAGGATGCATTGTCCAGATAGATACTCACCAGCGTCAGGTTGCAAGTTTTCCCTGGCGCACAATCTGGCACCGCCCGGTTTTCCTGATTTGGCATACTTATGGCCACGCGTGTCGCTGGTGCCAGCAGGCGGGTTCAGACCTTCTTCTCATCGCTCATCCTGCATCCCATTTCCCTATTCTCCGATTTCGTGCACCGCGCGATGCCAATATCGTCGGCCGCGTGGTTCGAGCGTGGTCGGCTCATGAACAGGCGGTTATAGAATTTCCATCTCACAATTCAACCCACCTTGCCCAGGATTAAGCAATGCTGAAACAGCGGAAGCCATCTCGCTCTTATTTCAGAGTAGCTATTGTGAGAGGTTATGTCATGTTTGGTCGGTTTACCGACCGTGGCCAATCGACGCAGGCGGCTAGCAGTGGGAACAGATATTTGTTTGCAAGTGATTCTTGTTGTTGATGCTTCGTCGCACTTTGATCGGGAAACTAAACCGAGAGTAGCAAACATGGGAAAGAGCATCCTCCCGTCGGCGCACGAACCAGAGAGTGGTTTGGACTATGCTCGTTCGTGTTGGAGAATTCCGGCCAGCGACATCGAGGCGTTGTCCAAAGCAATTTTGGGCAATCAATTTCTTAAGTAAGGGAGAACCGGAAAATGGCCGCATTCACAGGAGAATTTTCTTTGCAGATACCCGCGAGCATAAAGGAAACGGCGAGCGAGGACGGAGGCGTCCTGCTGGACATCGATAGAGGGATCTGCTTCAGCCTCAATTCAGTCGGACTGAAAATTTGGGAGTCACTCAAGCAAGGCTGCAACACAGATCAGATTGCAGAGAAGCTTCAGCGTGAGTACTCAATACCTTACGAGCAGGCATTTACAGACGTCCGCACATTTATTGAGCAGCTGCAATCCAGCGGCCTTGTTGGCGATCGCCCTTCCAAAAAGACACGAGGCGTGTTGGGTCGCTTTTGGCGGAGAGCTTCATGAACTGATGGCTCACAATACCGCCATCCGATGCAATCGTTCGTGCGTAGTTGCGTTGAGCAGCTCACACACAGTTACTCAATGGAGTCCGTGTACAGTCGAGCATATTCCGGACAACGCATCGCCAGCTCCGGATGAGTGCCGCTATCCAAAACACGTCCATTGCTCAAGACCACAATTCGGTTTGCACCAATGATCGTTCTCGGACGATGTGAAACGAACACTACTGTGCGACCGTTCATGTGCTGGTCGAGGTGCCTCATCAGCCTCATCGCTGTGAGGCCGTCCAGTCCGCTCGTCACCTCATCTAGAATTAAAATCCTCGGATTTTGAAGAATTGCTCTGGCGAGGGCAACGCGTTTTTTTTCTCCTCCTGAAAGCCTCTTTCCCTGAGGACCAAGCGGTTCATCGAGACCACCAGGCAAGCGTTGCAAAAGGTTGTCCAACTCTGCTATCTCAGTTGCCTGTGCCAGTTCTTTACTGGTAGCGCGCAGATTGCCATACAGTAAATTCTCCCGCAGAGTACCGTCGAACAGGATTGGTTCTTGAGGTACCAGGGTGAGGAGTGACCTCAAGCTGCGACGAGCCCAGTCACGCACATCATGGCCATGGATCTGCACACATCCCCGATCAGGCGAATATAGACCGGCTGCCAGGCTCACAACCGTGCTTTTGCCACAACCGCTATGGCCGACCAGGACAATCTTCTCGCCTTCGTTGACGACCAAATCCAAAGAATTCAATGTGGGACGGTTAGGTCTGTGGGAGAAAGATACGGTTTTGAACTCTACTGCTGGTGCGTGCGTCAGTCCGGCAGTTTTCGTTTTGACCACTGTAGTTTCACATTTGCCATCATCCCCAAGCTCCCATATACGCCGTATGCTGGCTGATACCCGTTGCATGCGCGACTGAAGATCGACGGCAGTACTGAGCGGACCGAAAAGCTGCGTCAGGTACGTATAAAATGCGACCAAGCCGCCTATCGTAAGAGCGCCGCGCATCACCTCATAGCCGCCATAACCGAGAATGCTGGTGCTCCCCATCAGGATCACCATCATTGATGCCGCGCCGAACTTGACCTCCGATATCCTTTGCTCGATCCTGGAACGTACACCCTCAGCGGCCAGTCGCAGCACCTTGCCGGCGTGAAATCCCGCCTTGTTCAGCAGTTGCAGTTGGATCAACCCCGCCAGATGTTCTCGCAGCAGAGTGCTCACGCTGCCCATCTTCTGCTGCGCGACGTCGGCTGCAACACGGAGACCAAAGTAGTATCGCTTTTGCAGAAGATAAAAGATGGGAAGCATGGGAGCCACCAGCAAACTTAAGCGCACATTGAGTGCCAGCATGGTGGCAAAGATCATGATTGATGTTGTGAATATTCGCAGTACAGATGCCAGGATATCTGCGCCAAGCTCTCCGACTTGAGCAATATCCTGCTCCAGACGATACTGGACCTCACCCGATGGGATCTGCTCGTAGGTTCCGGCTGAAACGCGATGCAGGCTGCGCAGCCTGCTGAAACGGATACGGAAAGCCAACTTTTCTCCGAGCCAATAACTCAGCACATATCCTGTATAAGTAAATGCAAGTTGTCCTGCCACAGAAAGGCCGTAGCCACCCACGGCCACCACCAGCAAACGCCGATCACGTTGAACCAGAACATGATCAATCAACCATTTCAAGCACAACGGACCCAGGAGGGTTAACAGGCTTCCTGCAAAGATGCTCACAATGCTCCAGGCCTGAAGTCGCCACAGTGGTTTCATCTGGTGCAACAGCCAACATAATTCTTCTGAGAATAGGCGCCGCATTTAATCGATCTCCGTAAACCAAAAACTTAGATCACAAGAAAAGCCGTCGGTTTACCGACCAATGTTCGGTATTTGTTAAATAGGAAACGCCAGCCTCTGACATCCGGCCAGAATAGGATTTATAGCCCTAAGCGCCTGTTTGCGAGCGCGTTAGGCACATGCCCTTCTATTTCCATCGACTGTAGCTGATCGTATGTAGAGAGCGTCACTTGCCGTCGCTCTGCAGACCGCAAGAGGTGGGCAGATATTATTCATCGCTATGGCAGGACTTTCAACGAATGCGGATGAGCGACGGATGTTGAGCTGTTTCTTGAAAAGTATCTGTACGGCGACACCTGTGCAGCTGACTGACAATTCAACAGAATACCCCCTTGGAGTTGAACTGATGCCGCGCATCAATCGCAACGTTGAAAACCTCATCGGATTGGGCTTACCGCGGGAGGATTGGGCACCCGACCTTCCCCAACTGCAAGCGCATGCAGACTGGCGTGTTTCAAAGGTGAAAGACTTCATTGACCAACAAAATGGCAACGTCGGCACCGCGCTAGATTGCTTGTGCCGGGAATTGGATGTAGGAATTACGGCCGCCCATCTTTCCCGCTTGTTCCGCCAGGAAACGGGCCTGGGAATTCGGGAGTACAGCAGGCGCATGCGTATGCGCGCGGCGGCCAGGAAGCTGGAAAGCACCGCGCTGCCAATCAAACATATTGCAGCCGATCTTGGTTATCGGGGTCCCGCGGATTTCTTTCGCCAATTCAAACAGCAGTTTAATGTGACTCCCTGCGAGTTTCGGATTCTGCAACGCACTCGACGAAGCTCAGATTCCGGAACCGCATAACGCTATCCCACTTTAGTCGCGCTGGCGCCCGGCTCAGTTCGAAAGAAGTGATGCCTGCGTGTGGGTGAAAACTCAGCATGTGGCTGGCTCGTTTTATCCCTCGCGCATATGCTTTTACATCAAATCAATTTACCCCGCTCAGCGACACTCTCTCATTTACCTATTCCCAAAAAGGTTCTCTCAATGTTTGAAAAGGCAACGAAAAAGCAGAAATTGCAACCCATTTTTTCTTGCTCGCGTTTGCGCTCATGATTACTCTCGTCAAACGTAATCGCTCGATGAGTTGCGAGAACGATCATGATAGAGAATGGAACTTCGCGAGTTGCATCTACGACGGTTGCCGCTCCTCCGTTGTCTCCCATCGAGCCGGTAACCGATTACTATCACGGTTCACCAATCATCGATCCATACCGCTGGCTCGAAGACCAGAATTCTGACCGCACACGAAAGTGGATCGCTGAACAGACTTCTTACTCGCGAGCATACTTGGATGCGATTCCTGGGCGTAGCCGGATTCGTAATCGAGTGGAACAGCTTCTCGCTGTAGAAACCTATCGTGAACCTAGAAAGGCCGGTAATCGCTGCTTCTTTTTGAAGCGCGAGGCCTATCAGGAACAACCAGTTCTCGCAATGCGGGAAGGCGAATCGGGTGAAGACATCGTTCTCCTCGACCCGGTTCAGATGACCGGTTCGCCTCAGAGCGCGATAAGCGTCCTGGCGACGTCACCGAATGGAAAGCTTCTGGCATTTGCTGCCAGAGCCGGCGGAGAAGATTGCGCTCCAATCGGATTTCTCGACGTCGACAATCGCCAGGTTCTGGGCGATCGCCTTCCCGCGGGGATCGGCGGCGGATTGGTGCTCTCGGAGGATCGGAGGGGATTTTATTACGTTCACCGTGAGCTCAATTCGCCGCGACCCTGCTACCAGGCCGTGCTTTGGCACACACTGGGAACTCCTTATTCCAAGGATGAAGAGATATTTTCCCTCGACGAGCGGCCCAACCTGCGCTTAGTTATCGCAGCAACCTGTGCATCATGCGTTTTCTTGTATCAGGCTGCAAAGCTGGAAGATCCAATGCGTTCAGACTTCTATCTCCATGATCTGAGCACAGGCAGCCCACCTGAGAGGATTCTGGAGAATATTGAAGGTGTTTTTTGCCCGTTTTTTGTCGACGATCAGTTGTTTGCCTTCAGCGACCTCGAAGCGCCGAACCGTTGCGTTGTTGCCATCGATCTCAAGCATCCTGCTCCGGCCAACTGGCGGACGGTGGTGCCAGAAAGCAAGTATGCGATGGTGCAGTTCGCTGTGGCCGGCGATTCACTTTATCTGGTCTATTTGGAAAACCTGGCTCACAGAATCCTGACCTTCGATCTCACTGGGAAGATCCGCGGTGAAGTCACAACTCCTGCGGAAGGGAGCGTCCAGCTCTGCTTGCAGTCCCATCCAACCGACACGCTCTTTTACCAATTTTCATCGTTTGCACATCCGCCGGTCACTTTCGAGTATCGGCGTGGCTTGAATGCACGAGAGCTGGGCGGTGGTAATGATTTTTCCGGCCACAGGTCACCCATTGAAGTTAAGCGGGTCCGTTATCCGGCCAAGGACGGGACCTTGATCCCAATGTTTCTTGTCTCAAAGAAAGAGGCCGGCTCTAACGGACCCAGACCTGTTTTCCTCAGCGCCTACGGAGGATTTGGAAATAGTATTACGCCGCGTTTCACCGCCTACTCCACCATCCTGATGGAACTCGGCTGTGTTTTTGCCGTGGCCAATGTGCGCGGCGGGGCGGAATTCGGCAAGGAATGGCATGAGGCAGCCAAGCGCCACAAACGGCAAACCGCAATCGATGATTTCCTTAGTGCAGCGGAATGGCTGCTGACGGAAAAAATCGCAGAGCCCGGCAGGATCGGCATTGGCGGGGGCTCGAATGCCGGGCTCCTTGTGGGTGCGGCGCTTACCCAGAGGCCTGACCTGTTCAGAGCGGTTTTGTGTTTAGGACCACTCCTGGACATGCTGCGGTATCACAAATTTGATCTGGCCAGCTACTGGATTGAAGAACTGGGTTCAGCAGATCTGCCAGACGATTTTCGCGCGCTATACAGTTACTCTCCGTACCACCGTATCCAGGATGACGTTTGTTATCCGGCAGTGATGTTCATCTCCGGAGACTCCGATACGCGCTGCAATCCCATGCATACCCGAAAGATGGCGGCGCGTCTGCAAGCCGCCAACATTTCCAACCACCCAATTTTGCTCGATTACAAAACGGCGTGGGGTCACATACCAGTTCAACCTTTGACAGCCCGCATTGAGGCATTGACGGATCGGTTGTTGTTTCTCCGTCGCGAACTGGATCTGAAAACCCCGGAGGCGTGGTCATGAAAAAGTCTGTGCTGTTCTTTCAGGCATTGTTCGGCTTGATCACGTACGACGTGGTCCTTCTCGCCGGTAAATTCAGGACGACCCGTGGTTTGGTTGAGCGTTGGAAAGTCGGTACCAAAAGGGCTGGAAATGATGAATTCGTTGACCAGATCGCTCACGCAGTCAATCTCGCTTGCGTCTGGTATCCCAAGCAAGTGCTATGTCTGCAAAAAGCCAGCGTCACTACATGCCTGATGCGCAGCTACGGCATACGAGCAGCAATGGTACTTGGAGCGCAAAAGACGCCTTTTGCTGCGCACGCCTGGGTGGAAGTGAATGGCAGCGCAGTCAATGAACGATCGAACGTTCAGGCAAAGTACACCGTTTGGGAGCGTTGCTGAAGGAGGAACTCATGAGCGTCCAGGCAGGAATTTGGAACCTTGACGGCCGGCCGGTTGATCGAACTCTCCTTGAGAGTTACAGCCGGGGCCTCGCCGAATATGGCCCGGATGGTGAAAGCACGTTCTTCGATGGCCCCATTGCGATGTTACACCGCGCCCTGCACAGAACAGAGGAATCCCGCCTGGAGAAGCAGCCTGTGATTACTCCTCAGGGCAATGTGATCGTTTGGGAAGGACGCCTGGACAATCGCGACGAACTGGCGGCTCAACTTGCTGAACGGCCCAGCACCCTGCTGAGGGATAGTGATGTGGTTGCAGCGACGTTCGACCGCTGGGGCGAGAACAGCTTCGCCAGAATTAAAGGCGACTGGGCGCTTTCGGCGTGGAACCAGCGCAATCGGGTGCTCACGCTTACCGTGGACAGGATGGCCATAAAGCACCTGTATTACTGGATCAGGGATGATGCCGCTGTGTGGTGCAGCGATCTGAAGACGCTGATCCTGGCTAACGGCGGCCCTTTCGAATTGGACGAGGAATTCATTGCCGGCTATTTCGCCTATTACCCGACTGCGGGGCATACTCCCTACCGGGAAATTCGCACGGTGCAGCCCGGGCAGGTTGTCCAGATCCGCTGCGGCAACGTGCGCCAGTGGACGTATTGGAATTTCAATCCTGATGCGCGAATACGGTACAGGAAAGATGGCGAATACGAAGAGCATTTCCGCCACGTGTTTCGCCAGGCAGTGCGCCGCACCCTGCATGCGGCCGATCCTATCCTCGCCGACTTGAGCGGTGGACTCGACTCCTCCTCTATCGTGTGCATGGCTGATGACATTCTGGCCAGAGGTGAATGCACGGCCCCGCGGATAGATACGTACAGTCACTACGATCTCGGCGAACCCACCCGCGATGATCTGCACTACGTGGGCATTATTGAGAGAAAGCGTGGCCGTTCTGGACACCACCTTAACATTGCGGAGCACCCCAACTCGCTCTTTCCCGATTACAGCGGGTTCCTCGTTGCCCCGGGAGCTGTGGGGAACACTTTTGAATTGCGCCGGTCGCTCGAAGCAATCTGGCATTCAGGAGGCTACAAGGTTTCGCTGTGTGGCATTGGCGGCGACGAACTCACGGGCGGCGTACCCGATCCACGTTGTGAACTTGCCGATCTGCTGATTCAGTTGAAAATTCTAAAATTCGCTCGGCAAACCATTGCCTGGAGCCTGGTGAAGAGAAGCCCATGGATCCGCATTGCGCTCCGCGCCACTGCCCTTCTGCTGCCTGCCGGGATCCGCTCCCGTGTTTCGCAGGAAGCCGAGTTAGCGCCCTGGGTAGACCCGCACTTTGCCGGACGCTGCCGGCTCTCCCGCCGGCAACTCGGCTCAGTAGATCGTTTTGGTTACTGGCTGCCGAGCCGACAGGAGACCGCGCGCACCGTGGCTGGGCTTGGCTACACACAGGGTTCACACCTTAATTGCACTTCCGGGATGGTAGAAAGGCGCTATCCCTTCCTTGATCAGGATTTCGTCGAGTTTGTGCTCGCAATACCCCGGGACCAGGTGATTCGTCCGGGTGAGCGCAGATCACTGATGCGTCGCGCGCTGAAAGGCCTGGTACCCGACGAGGTGCTTGCGCGGAAAACCAAAGCTATCGTCACTCGCGCCCCGCTTGTCGCCCTCGCCAACGATTGGAATGAAGTAGAGCGTCTTCTGAAGTATTCGGCCCTGGCGCAATGTGGCTTTGTGGACCAGCAGAAACTGAGAGAGGCGCTAATGGCAGCGAAGGCAGGCGATGCCCCGCAGATGGTTAGGCTGGTCGGCGCAGTCCTGCTGGACGCGTGGTTGCGCGACGTTGTTCGACGCGGCGTGCTTAAGATTCCGGGGCTGCCACTCGAGAAGGAGGATGTGCCATCCGCACCCGCTCAAGTTCAGCCGCCTGAGCGGTTGAGCGAATTGACGATGTAATGGACTTAATTCAATAACCAAAGGGCGAGTCACTTTGACTCACCTTTACATTTTTCATATGGACTACATGCATGCACCGTAGTTAGATGACCCAAAGAAAGGAACAATTCCATGACGTACAAGAAAGCTGAAATTCGTGTTCTGGGAGACGCGGTTACCGTAATCCAGAGCTTGCAGAAAGTCCCCACCTCTGGCTTTGATGCGATCGACCAGCGCTTCGAAGTGCCCTCGACCAACTCGGCGTACGATCTGGACGAGTAGTCCAAGCGGCGCATTCAGAGGAGCCGTCGGTACCCGCAAGGGATGATGGCTCCTTCTCTAGATGCATGGCCAGGATAGGCTACATGCACTCACCGTAGTTAACCCGACGAAAGGAAACTTTTATGACATACCAGAAAGCTGAAATTCGTGTTCTGGGAGACGCGGTTACCGTAATCCAGACCTTGCAGAAAGTCCCCGTGTTTGGCTGGGACTGCCTAGGCGAGCGCTTTGCCTTCCCCTCGACCAATGCGGCGTATGATCTGGACGAGTAGTCCAAGCAGCGCATTCAGAGGAGCCGTCGGTACCCCTAAGGGGTGATGGCTCCTTCTCTAGATGCATGTCAAGGAGAGACTACTGCACGCACCGCAGTTAAATAACCCGACGAAAGGACGCTTTTATGACGTACAAGAAAGCTGAAATTCGTGTTCTGGGAGACGCGGTTACCATAATCCAAACCCTGCAAAAAGTCCCCACCTTGGGCTGGGACGCGGTCGACATGCGATTCGAAGCCACAGGGACCAATGCGTCGTACGATCTGGACGAGTAGTCCAAG
>DATEJX010000063.1:0-14782 GCA_035277785.1 Candidatus Angelobacter sp.
CTACAATTACGGGCTAAATGCGGCGAAGATATTGAAGGAAACCGCTGAAGGAGAACTAACCCAGGAAGGAAAGGCGGGAGAAGCAAAGCTGCATGACTGTGTCAATCAACACTCAGCGTGTTGTTCCAGACACGCACTTTGCTATGATTCATCAGCTCTCAACTGCAAAAGGATAGCCAATGACTCGCCCTGCTCTGTGGCTAGTTGCCACTATCTTCGTCGTCTCTTGTGGCTGCCTGGTGTTGGTTTCTCAAAATCCAGAACGCTCGACGGAGACTCATTATGCGAGCGCTCAGATCTCGCAGAGCCAAACAGGTAGTTTGCATGGGGCGGTTACAGCTCGCTATGCGCGCGTGTGGGGTGCCACCATCGGGATCGTTCCAGATATAAAGCCAACAGGAACAGAGGGCAGAATCACAGCCACCACAGACCAATATGGGAATTATGCCGTTAAATTGCCTGTGGGACAATACAACGTCTGTGTAAGACATCATGGGCTTGAGGAGACCTGCCACTGTATCCGAATTGAGGAAGGGCGCGATGCGGAACTCGATTTTGCAATGCCTGTTGACAACGCATACGTACTTCCAACCGACTACAATGTCCTAGACCGACGGCTCCAATTGCTAGCCGGAACGAAGTCAATGAACTGTGGTCATGTGCATATAACCGAATCCCCGGGAAAGGAGACAGCCTGTGCCCTCGCCGCGCACAAGCACAAACAAGCATTCTTTGTCCGCTACGACGTAAAGTGCGGCGACTGCGAAATGTCGTTTGGTCTCGCCGCTGACCAGTTGGGGCGCTTATTTGCGGTGCGGTTCGATAGCATGGGCATGAGTACATGGGAACTAAGCCCTGCGGAGGTAATGCCTGACGGAATCTTTACCGTTGTGGCGCCTTGTCCGCCCCATCCAGGGCTTAGGATTACCCGCACAGGAGCACTAAGCTGCTTTAGTGCAGATGAGAAGGTGGAAAATATTATGCAGCAACTGGAAGACCCAGCCCTCGCAGACGTAAAGCCGAAATAGTACTCAAAAGGAATAAACGTCCGTATTTCTTACAAAGTTGCTCAGCTGGTTCAGCACCTCGCAGGACAAAAATAAGAGCATCAGTAAGCCACGCTGCACCCTCCTGCTTCCTTGTTTGGCGTAGCTTAATGACGCTCTCTTTTTGCCCAATCCTGAGAAAAGCAATCAATACTTCAAACCCGCAGGGCGCTGGCTCCCAGGGAAACCGCCCGCACATCATCCGGATGACGTTCCAGGTGGCGTTGCACGCTCATCAGCGCTGGAACTTCACTCCGCATTGCACTCCTATTGGGGTAAGTTCCCGAATTGGAACACAGACGCATAAAAAAGCGGAGGCGTGTGCTGCAACTTCTGCTACTTGCAATATAAAAGTGCGATCAATTGTGACCGCGAGGTACAGCGGTTCGAAAAGAAAGACGAGGGTGGCATGAAGAGACTTATTAGCTGGATGTACACGCATACCAAAACCCGTGAGACGTGGGACTCAGCAGGGCTTCAAAGACTGGGATCGGCAGTTCTGATTACCTTGATAACGGTGATGCCCGCAGTTTCCCAGAAGGCCGCAACGCAGAGCTCGATACCAGCGCCTGCAGGAATTGCGCCGACCCAATCTTCAACGCCGTCCATCAGCCCAACCTCTGAATTTACAGCTTCTCAGATCCAGATTGGTCCGGTTGCGGAAGCTTCTACGGGAAACGGCATTGAATACCATGGCGGACCGCTGATGCTGACCACGCACAACGTTTACATAGTCTGGTATGGGAACTGGAACGGAAATTCCGCCACTACGCTTATCCCACAATACATACAAAATTTGAGCAACAGCCCGTATTTCAGCATTAACACAACCTATGAGGACGGGAGTAACAAAAACATCGGCAGCAGCGTGGGCATGAGCACGCAGACCTTTGATAACTATTCCCAGGGCGCGAGCTTGAACGATACATCGATCCGCAACATAGTTTCGGGCGCCATTTCACGGGGTGCCCTGCCTGTAGATGCAAACGGAATTTACTTTGTTTTGACTTCAGGAGATGTGACCGAAACTACCCCCGGCAACCCACCCAAAACTTTCTGTACAGATTTTTGTGGATGGCACACGCACGCCAGCCTTTTTGGAACGGACATTAAATACGCCTTTGTGGGTGATGCTTCGCCGCAATGCATCAACAATCCCAGCAATCCCAAAACCTGCGCGGGAGGCGGCAACCAGTTGATCAGCCCGAACGGAAATACAGGCGCTGACGCCATGATCAATACAATGAGCCATGAACTCGCGGAGACGGTTACTGATCCGGATCAAAATGCGTGGTATCACCTGAGTAATACGTCCGGGGAGAACGGTGATCTCTGCAATTTCAAATTTGGCCCGCTCTCGCGTGCTCCCAACGGTTCCAGCTTCAATCTCACGCTGGCGGGCGTAAATTATCTCGCCCAAAAGAACTGGCTGAATGACACAAACTGGCAGAATCCAAACGATCCCAGCGATCCGCCTGGCACGTTCACAAACTGCACCATGGCCTCAACTGGCAATGTCTTCTTATATGCCAGTGCGCACGACGAATACTATGCCTGCCACGGCATGGCAAGCGGGTCTACCACGGACTGCAACAACATTACCGATTCCAACGACCGGTTGATCTGCCAGGCCGTTGCTCAGCATAGTCAAACGCCCTGCAGCACTCCTGTAACGGACCGCAATCTGCAATTGTCCTGTTTCGGAATTGCGTTTGCTCCTAATTTTCCCAGCAACTGCCGCGATATCACTAATCCGCAAATGCAGTCATTCTGCTACGGTGTTTCAAGCGGCGGCAGCCCTGTCACTCCGAATTGCAGCACCGTAGCTGATCCGGATACACGCGCGCTTTGCAACGGACTGGCCCTGCACGATGCTTCGCAGTGCTCCGCCATCAGCAGTGCCAACGATCGTCAGTTTTGCCTCGGTGTTGCTACGCGAACTGCATCCCAGTGCTCTACCATCAGCTCTTGTCCCGATCCAAGCGCACAGGCATCCTGCCTTGACAATGGAGGAACATGGAATTGGTCTAGCTGCAGTTGCACCATGCCTGTGGTCTGCGATCCCGCCCAACAGCAGGCATGTATTAATGGCGGTGGCATATGGGATCCGTCAACGTGTTCCTGCAATCCCGGATGCGGGACGCAGATTATCTGCGCCCAGCAACCGGTGGGAGAAGCATGGCCGCTCAAATCGTCAGGTGGGATGAAGTCACTGCAATCTGTTGCAGTGCAGTAATCTTCTGACCAGCGTTGTTTAGCCCAAACCGGCGTGGCGATATCCGGGCATTGTCGCGCCGGCGGGATTCCAGGATTTCAGCCTGAAATCTATCCTCGTCATGCTCATACCGGCGAGATTTTTTTAGGGGGTTGGGCGGGAAGCGGGAGCGTAAGTTCGGGATCGGATACTTTGGAGGCACAATCTCGCAGCTTATGTCGCCGAGGTGCTGGCGACGCAGTCGCTCTTCCTTGCTGCGCCGCCCGCTCTAAATTGAACCATAGCGCTCAGCCGCTTCATCCGGCCGTGATGTGCTGAACATCACGCAGCCACTGCTTTTCCTGTTCCTGAATCAGCCGCTGCCGCTCAGTGTTTCTGCTGTTTTGCTCCTGCTGCTGTTCATCGAGCCCGGATTTCTGCTGATCAACAGGGCAGGCGCACTTGGTCTCTTCAGAGGTTGTAGCGTTTTCGCTGACGCTGGCTTTTGCTTTTTCTGTCGCTGCAAAAGCTGACATGGAACCGGCCAGTGTCATGATTGCCAGAAAGCGGATGAGAGTGTTCTTCATTGGATTTTCTCCTTCTTTGAGTTGCCGGGAGCACTTGACTGCCCCGCACTCTCTACAACTGGCTCAGCGTGATTTCATTCCCTGATTTGAAGGAGAAATATCTTTTCTTGAACGGACCTGTTCTCCAAAAGCACAAGCTCGCGCCAGAGGAGACAGCGCGAGCTTGCTTACCTCAACGATCTGTACCTTACAGAATTACAGCGACTTCAGATACTCAACCAGGTCTTTCTTCTCCTGCTCAGTCAAGCTGAGATTCAAAAAGGAGTTGTAGTGGTTAATCACGTCGTCCAGCGTCGCGAAACGACCGTCGTGATAGAAGCCGCCCTTTTCGTGGCTCCAGAGTCCCGCCAGCGGCGCCGTGCGATACATGTGCGTCGGAGAGCGATCTGCCTGGAATGCGTCCACTCCAACTTCACCTGGTGCGTGCAGGTTGTTTCCAGGCTCGGTAAAGAGCGGAGGAGTATGACAAGTGGCGCACTTGGCTTTGCCGTCAAACAGCGCCTTGCCGGCAGCCGCTGCTGCCTGGTTGTAGCTTCCCGCCGGCGGCTTGGGCGCTGGGATGGCAAGCTGATAGAAATGCAATGCCGCCAGCTTCGAAGTGATGCGATCAGGCGATCCATGCATGTTGCCGGCGCCGCTTTTGGCTGAAACTGCGTACTGGCCCTTCTCGCCCAGACGAGCGTCGTAGAAAGTTCCAGACCCGTGCATTTCCGTCGCGCCCACATATGCGTTCCAGTACGGCACGGAGCCGAAGCCGGTCCAGGTATGCAGATTCACTCCAGCCAGTCCGAACGCGGGAGGAATCAAGGTCCCGGCCTGCTTGCCATCAGGACGAAAAGCCTTTCCGTCTTTATCGAGCTCAGCGTCAAACCTGCCCGGTCCCCAGCTGGCCAGGACCTTCTTCACAGTCGCCACATCCACTCCGAGGAGATCAGAAAACGGCTGCAGGTTCGGAGCCAGCGAAACAATTGCGCCGACGTTGAGATCACGATTGGCCCAGCCATCCAGTCTCTGGCCGATGCCCGGAGCAAATGAGTCATTCACCGTGGAGTGACAAAATGAACACTGGATTCCGATCGACTTGATCTTTCCTTGCGCGTCGAAGAACCCGGTCACGCCCACCACCGCGTTCATTTTGAGCAGTGCCAGAGTGGTGGCGGGATCGTCGAGGTTGACTTGTCCGGCTTTGATCTTGGCCGCTACCGCTGCCGGAATGGCATCGGCATCTACTTTCAGTCCCACGCTGAGCGCGGTTTTAGGACTGACGCCCGGGCCAACGCCGCCGTTCTTTTCACCGGCAATCGCCTGGTGCAAATGGAGCGTATCACCCCAGAAAGCTTCATCGCCAAAGGTGTCATAGCGGAAGGTTTTTTGTCCTTCCTGCAGCATTTGTTGAGCATTGGTTTGAATAATTTGGTTAAAGCCGGACGCCGGTCGCGTGCTTTGAGCAGTTTTCTTGTTTTGCGCCTGAGCAAGGCAGGCGCCGGAAATGAACATAGACAACAGAAAGGGGCCCACTACTGCTTTGCATAGTCGCATTTTTCCTCCGAGGGCAGGCTGACTTCCGGAAGCGCTGCGTATTATAGGCACTCTCAGGCCTTAAGAACAGCTACGATCTTTTCTTGCTTTGCGGGGAATTAACTTGGAAAGCCTATAGAGTGCTGGCAGACAGAAAAGTTACCGCACGCTTGTTACGCGTTCAGGAACAACTTGCCTGCCGACTAATGTAATCAGGCCTCCGCTGGAACATCTCGTCTTGACCGCGCGGCATCTCTCGGTGGAAGTGTCCATACAACTGCCACTGTAAATATCCATCAAGAATCGTCAACTAATCCTGTCCTCTGAGTCTTTCTTTGTGGCCCGGCGTCTAATTAAACAAATAGTTAATTCAAGTGCTTATCAGTGAGGAGAAATATGAAAAGGGGCTCTCAGCGGTTATTGGCAGCGGTGCTTGGCCTGGGTCTGATGGGGTCAACCTTTGCCGGTTCAGCGTTCGCGGTGGACAATCCGCGGTTCGATCAGCGGCTGAACGGCGAGGTGCATCACGCCCTGGCCATGATTCCGCAATACACAGTATTCGACAATCTAAGCTACAGCATTGACGGCGGCACAGTGACGCTTTACGGGCAGGTCCGTAATGCAATCATCAAAGATGAGGCTGCCAGCTCAGTGAAACATCTGGAAGGCGTGGAAAGCGTGAACAACCAGATTGAGATTCTCCCGGCTTCGTTCAATGACGATCTTATCCGGCGTCAGGTGGCGCGCGCAGTCTTCAGTGATCCCCGCATGTCCAGCTACGCCATTCAGCCTGTGCCTCCGGTTCACATCATTGTGAAGAACGGACATGTGGATCTCGTAGGCGTGGTTCGCACGCAGGCAGATAAAGATGCGGCCTTCATCCGCGCCAACGGCGTGCCCGGCGTGTTCTCAGTGAAGAACAATCTTCAGGTGGAACTACCGGCACGTGGGTAAATATTAACAACGAACAGCGGTGACGTGAGACGCAGGCAGGTGATGCCTGCGTTTCTTTTTTCCTGCTGCGAAACATCAGCGCTGCTCTTGATCAGCGCCCATCCGTTCATCATCGTAATCAGCGGTAGCTTTTCCGCCGCTCACCGCCGGCACAATCATCACCTCGGCGCCTTCCGGCACGGGAGTTTCCTGATTGCCTGTGAGACGAATGGCTTCCCCGGCCACAAAGATGTTGATGTGCTGCCGGATTTCATTCTGCTCATCCACCACGCGGTCCTTGAGCGCTGGATGCAGTTGCCACAATTTCTGCAGCAGCCCGCGCACACTGCCGGAGCTATTTGCCACTTCAATGGTGCTTTTGCCCTCGGCGAAGCCGGCCAGGTACGACGGAATCCTTACCGTGACTGCCATTAGCGCGCCCGTGCCCTTGCTCTGGATTTAGACTTCGCGGCTTTCCTGGGTCTCGCTGCAGCCCTGCCCTTTGTCGCCTTTGCCGCTTTGCGCGAACTGCCCGCTGCTGCGCCGCCCACCACCGCCGCATGCACGCACACTACGGGCGGAACACCTTCCAGAATCACCTGCCATGACTTGCCGTCATCATGCGATGCGTAAACCTTGCCGCTTCGGGTCCCGAAATAAATTCCCGCGGGGTCGAGCGTGTCTGACGCCATACCATCGCGCAACACTGTTTCCATTGCGTTCTTCTGCGGCAGGCCCTTGGTCATCGGCTCCCAGCTTTTGCCTGCATTCTGCGTGCGGTAAACACGCAGCTTGCCCTCGGGCGTGCAGCGATATTGATCAGACTCAATCGGCACAATGTATGCCGTATCAGCATCATGAGGATGCGCAACCATGGAGAAGCCGAAATCTGACGGAACTCCATTGGCAACGTCCTTCCACGAATCTCCTCCATCATCGCTGCGATAAAGCCCCCAGTGGTTCTGCAAATACAGGCGTTCCGGGTTGGCAGCATCCCGCCCAATCTTGTGCACGCACTGGCCAAACTCGGGGAACTTGTCCGGCATAAATTCTGCGCGAACGCCCTGGTTGCGCGCCTGCCAGGTCGCTCCTCCGTCGTCTGTCCTGTAGCAGCCGCCTGTCGACATGGCAATGATCATGCTATCGCGCTTGGTGGGATGCGGCACAATGGTGTGCAGGCACATGCCTCCGCCGCCCGGCGTCCATTGCGCCCGATGCGGATGCTTCAACAGCCCCTCCACCGGCGACCAACTCTTGCCTCCGTCGCGCGACACAAACAAGCACGAGGGCTCCACGCCGCAATAGATCGTGTCCGGCTCGTCTTCGCGGCCCATACAGATCTGCCAGATGTTTTTGAGCGCCAGTCCCGAATCCGCAGGG
This sequence comes from Candidatus Angelobacter sp., assembly GCA_035277785.1. Classification (GTDB taxonomy): domain Bacteria; phylum Acidobacteriota; class Terriglobia; order Terriglobales; family Acidobacteriaceae; genus Angelobacter. Next base: position 7,659 of record DATEJX010000063.1, read on the forward strand.
AACTTGACTGAATATGTCTCGGGCTCCGTCACCGTCTTGCCGAAGTCGTCTGATGACGAAAGGAATGTCCCCCAGCGAAAACTCTGGTTGCTCCACCACAGCCGGTTGCGCCCCGCGCGCGTGTCCAGCGCCATGGCATACACCGGAGACCCCACCGAGTACGGCCCACCCACGCTCCACCTTTTTCTTGACGCGTCTGACCGCACCAGAAAAGCGCCCTTCATCGTGCCGACCATCACCAGAACATCGCCTTTTTTAGCCGAAACATGCTGTACCGCTGGCATGCGCACCTCCGGAAATTTTGGGGAACCGAATATTGTAGACGGACGAAGCGGCCGAAAGATTCACGAAAAGACAAATTTTTCAGCCCGCGATTGAACTACTCTCCCGCCGCCGCTAAGATTGTCCGTTCCCAAAAATCAAGCCAGATGTACGGCGATAGCGAGGGCTCATATCTATGCGGAAATGCTTGGCGGTCAGCGTCGTGTGTGTGGTTGCAGCTTTGGTCTTCACCCTGCCGTCTCTCGGGCAACAACCCGACTATAGCAAGGTCCAGATCAAAGTCCAGAAAGTTTCCGGGACGGTTTACATGCTGGAAGGCCTTGGCGGCAACATCGGCGCCAGCGTGGGCGATGATGGCATCGTCGTCATTGATGATGAATTCCTTCCACTTGCTGACAAAATTGAGGCCGCTCTCAAGGGCATCACAGATAAGCCGGTCAAATTCGTCATCAATACGCACTGGCACGGCGACCATACCGGCGGCAATCCTCATTTTGGTGAGAAAGCCCCAATCATTGCTCAGGAAAATGTCCGCAAGCGTCTTGCTTCCGGCGGCAGCAGCCGTTTCGGCAATACACCGCCTGCTCCCAAAGTAGCGCTGCCGGTCATTACCTTTGAAAACAAAATCTCAGTTCACCTGAACGGAGAGGACATTCGCGCCATCCACTTTCCTCACGGCCATACTGATGGTGACAGCGTGATCTTCTTCCCCCAATCCAAAGTGGTCCACATGGGCGATGATTTTTTTAATGGCGGAATGTTCCCGTTTATCGACCTCGACAGCGGCGGCAGCGTTCAGGGCATGATCGCCGGCGATGAAAAAGTCCTGGCAGAAGTGCCGGACGACGTGAAAATCATTCCCGGCCACGGCCCGCTCGGCAGCAAAGACGACCTGCGCAAGTTCGTGCAGATGCTGAAAGATACTTCGGCAGCGGTCCAGGCCGGCATCAACCAGGGAAAAACCCTGGACCAGCTTAAGCAGGAAAAAGTGCTGGCCAGGTGGGATTCCTTTGGTCAGGCCTTCATCAAGACTGACGTGTTTACGGAAATTCTGTACGACAGCCTGACCAAACAAACCAGCGGGCCAGAGAACTCACACGGTCACATCACTAAATAAGTGCGGGCTGTTGCTATAGCTTGTCCGGCCATTTTCTGGCGGCGTGCAGCACACTCAGGATGTGGACCTCCGAGTCCCGAATTCGGTAGGCCACTACGAACGGCTTAATTATAAGTTCCCGGGTGCCCTGCACGCGGCCAGGACGGCCCATTTGCGGAAAACGCTCAAGAACATCAATCGCAGAAAGGATGCGCTGAATCACCTTGTCGGCTTGCACCCGGCTTTGCTCGGCCAGAAAATCATGAGCTGATTGCAGATCATCGGCGGCAATTGTCGTCCAGCGTATCCTCAACGCCGTGCGCGCCATTTCGCGGCCAGTTTTTTGACCTCGCCGTGCTCCACCAGCTTCCCGGCATCAGCTTCCCGGATCCCCCCCCGTATATGTTCCAGTTGCCACTCCTGCACCTCAAGGTAAGCTGCCACGGCCTCATTCAACAGATAGGTGCGGTCGCGGTCCAGCGCTTTCGCCAATGAGTCCAGGGCTTCCACCTTCTCACTATCAAGCCGAAAACTGACAGTCTGCTTATCCATATTATGGAATCATACCATGCATACGTTGTAATATCATTGGAATCCAATGGTTAGTCGCCGGACAAAAGTATTGATGATCTTTGTTGTGGCAGCCTTGGCCCCAATAGGCATCTGGCTTCTTCAAAGCCTTCGAAATCGACCTAACGCAGCCCAGCGAGAAGAACGGTACCGGCCTGTCCTCGCTTTATATGCCGGCAATTTAAAGCCCCGAATGGATCGTGAAAAAGTCGAGCATTATCTTCATAGCAATCGAATACCATTCCGGCAGATGTGTTGCGTCGCGGGTTTCAGGGGCGAACGTGCCAACTCTGGCCGCGAAGGGTGGAGTTGGGACGACTTGGTAAAAAATAGGCGACGAGCCATCCCCGTGGGCTTGCAAAGTAAACAACGTGTACATCGCCTTTGAGTTCAACCCAAAATCGAAAGGTGAGCTACCAGACACAAACAATTCGGATACTCTGAAACGGGACGCAATCTTCCATCAACTCGAAGGATGTTTGTGACAGGGCCTACTGCTCTTAAAAAGTTTCCACCACGATGTCCGACAGCTGTGTGTGGCTCAGGCTGCCTTCTCGACTCCTGCCTTGGCCTGATGCGCTACCACCTCACCGCTGATCACTTCAGGTGGATTAGGAAGCAACGAGGTCAGATTTTTCTTGACGTAATCTGCTGCTGCCCTGACAGATTCCTCTGCGCCGGAGCGATCCTGGAAGACGTTAACTGAGAACATCTCGTTTTCCCCGGCTGATATCCAGAAATACTCGATAAAACCCGGCACATTGCTGACAATCGGCAGAAATTCTTGCTGGATTTGACGTTTGAGTTCAGCAGTGGACCCTGGAGCTATCTTGTAGCGACGGACGGTCACGTACATAGTGATCCTCCTATTTCGTTGGCTACGAAAAAACGGCTCGAGTCTAATACAGCTTGAAGCGGTATGTCGAATTGCGCTGTTCTCCTCAATGCTCCGCAATATTGGCTTGCTGGGATTCAGCTTGGGCGTTTGGGGTTCGCCATCCGCCAAGCGATTGTCGAGAACAGAAAATGTGGTCCCTGCAGGGCTCCCTCGCTTCCATCGGGATCTCAACAAAAGCCATGATATCCGGGAAGATAGGCTAGTTGCTAATTGCCAACTGCTAATTGCCTCGCTACCACCTCATTCACCAATTCCGGCTTGGCCTGGCCTTTGGTGGCCTTCATCACCTGGCCCACGAAGAACCCGATGATCGTCGTCTTGCCCGCGCGGTACTGCTCCACCTGTTTGGGATTGGCGGCTATGACTTCCTGCACGATCTTTTCAATGGCGGCCGTATCGGTGATCTGCTGTGGCTTTTCGCGTTTGTAGACGTCGGGAAAATCTTCAGCGCCGGCAAAGGCTTTATCGTAGAGGTCTTTGAGGATTTTGCTGGAAATCTTGCCTTCTTCCAGCAAGTCAGCGGAAAAAGCCACGCCTTTCATCGAAATCGGCGACTGCTCGATCTCGAGATTATGGGCCTTCAGGCGGCCCATCAACTCGCCCTGCACCAGGTTGGCTACGCGCTTGGGGTTCTTTGCCGCGCGGGCCGCTTCTTCAAACTGGTCAGCCAGGCTGCGCGATGCGGTCAGCACCTGCGCGTCATACTCGGTGATGCCGTACTCGGCCACCATGCGCTTGCGGCGCGCGTCCGGTAATTCCGGCAGGCTGCTGCGAATTTCCTGTTGCCACACTGCGCTCACCACTAGCGGCAGCAGGTCTGGCTCAGGGAAATAGCGATAATCATGCGCCTCTTCTTTCGAGCGCATGCTGTACGTTCTGCCCTCTGCAGAATTGAACAGCCGCGTTTCCTGGTGGATCTTTTCTCCGGATTCCACTACCTCAATCTGGCGGTTGATCTCATACTCAAGAGCCTGGCGGACAAAGCGAAAGGAATTTACGTTCTTAATTTCCGTCTTGGTCCCAAACTTTTCCTCGCCCCGGGGACGTATGCTCACGTTGGCATCGCAGCGCAACGAGCCTTCTTCCATGTTGCAGTCGCTCACGCCGGTATAGAGGATGATCTCCTTGAGCCGCGTCAGGTATTCAAACGCCTCGTCGGGCGAGCGCATGTCCGGCTCGCTGACAATTTCAATCAGTGGGATGCCGGTGCGGTTCAGGTCAATGGCCGTGCTGGTGGCGGAATCGGCAAAGCCTTCATGCAGGCTCTTGCCTGCGTCTTCTTCCATGTGCAGCCGCGTGATGCCGATCCGCTTTGTCGCTCCTTCCGGGCCGGGGACATCAATGTAGCCGTGCTCGGCCAGCGGCTTGTCATACTGGGAAATCTGGTAGCCCTTGGGCAGGTCAGGATAGAAATAATTCTTGCGGGCAAAGATTGACGTCTCCCGTACCTGGCAGTTCAGCGCCTGCGCCGCCAGCACCGCAAACTCCACTGCTCGCTTGTTCAGTACCGGTAACGCGCCCGGCATTCCCAGACATACGGGGCAAACGTTGGTATTAGGAGGCGCGCCAAACGCGGTGGAGCAGCCGCAGAAAATCTTGGTCTTTGTCAGCAGCTGAACGTGGACTTCCAGCCCTATGACCGGCTCATACTTTTCCCGCACTGCCGCCGTGATTTGCGCCGTGGTGGTCATCCCCTTCTGATTATAGGACAGGGGAAAAACTAGCTTTTTCACCGCAACGGGCGCAAAGGTCGCAAAAGAGGAATCGGAGTTTGAGCACGGCCCTGCTGCAGGATGGCAAGAAGAAGACCAGCAAACCCGCGGAGTACCTCAGGGGCTAAAGCCCGATCGCTTCCCTAGCCCTTACCGCAGGCATAAATGCCTGCTCCACCCCGCGTGGAGACAGAGTGCAGGGGTTAGAAGCCACACAAATAATCAATTTAATATTCGGTGGAATAGCTGACTCCAAGGGCTCAAGGGCTCCCACTTTAGGTTCCACTTTGCGGCCTTCGCGCCCTTTGCGGTAAATGTTCTTCCGCTGCCCTTCGCGACCGTTGCGGCAAATCCCAGTCTATTTTGGCGGAGCCTGGCTCTGGTCCTGGCTGCTCGCTGTCGGCAGCGGAATATCAAAGTAGAACAGTTCCTGCGTGCCCGCCTTGATCCCGGATACATAAAGATGCGCGCCGGTTTCCGGATCATTCAGTCCCGCGACGTCAAAAAACAGGAAGCCGCTGTTGGTGGACTTCGGCATCACCGGCACATTGCCAAACATGGCGAGTGGCACTTCATCGCGGGCCGTTTTGCCCACGGGATCTTTGCTGTGCGGTACCGGAATGGGCAACTGCACCTTGGGCCGGCTTGCCGCTTTCTCCGGCCGGGAGATGCGCCGGAAAATATCATCGCGTGTGGCCGGCGGCAGCTTTTCCCGGTTGCCGGTGACCAGCTCAATCTTCATCGCGTCCAGCATGAGCGGCTGCCCGCCGTCATTGGTAATGATGAGCCGTATGGGCAGGAATCCGTACTCCTGGTATTTCACCTTGAACACCGCCGCCTTTTGCGCGCCGGTGAAAGGGTCAATGGCAATGGTGACTTTCTCATCATTGTGGGCTTCATGCGCTGGGTAGCTGATGGCCGGTCCTGCGGGCGGCGGATTGAAACCCTTGTCGCTGCTGAAGACCAGCGTAGCGGCCAGGACCACAAGTGCGGCAATTTGTCCGGGTTTCACTGCTCTTGATTATCCGGTAGCCGCGCGCTTTTCACAACCGGCTTGCGCAGCAAGCTAGAATGTGGAGTCCTTCATGTACTTCTTTTATAGCCTGCTGCTCGGCCTGGCCGCGCTGATCTCCCTGCCCTGGTGGCTCTTGCAGATGGCCCGCCTGGGCAAATATCGCGCCGGCTTCCGGGAAAGAATGGGAGCTGTCCCGACGCGGCTTCAACTCCGGAGCGGCTCTGCCTGTATCTGGATCCACGCCGTCTCGGTGGGTGAGGTCCTGGCCGTCAGCCAGTTGGTGGGCGAACTCGCGAAACGCCAACCGGAATGGCAGGTCTTCGTTTCCACTACCACGTCCACCGGACAGGCTTTGGCGCGGCAGCGCTTTGGGGAATCGCTCGTCTTCTATATGCCGCTGGATTTTGGTTTTGCTTTGCGCCCTTATCTGAGGGCTCTTCGTCCTGGCATGTTGGTCTTGGCCGAGACCGAGTTCTGGCCCAACCTGCTGCATTTGGCGAAGCTAAGCGGCGCCGAAGTGGCTGTGGTGAATGCCCGCATCTCTGACCGTTCTTTTCCGCGTTACCGGCGCTTCCGCTGGTTCTTCTCGCGCATTCTGGCCAACATTGATCTTTTTCTTGCCCAGACGGAAGAAGACGCTACCCGGCTCAAAGCGATTGGCGCGCCAGAAGAACGGGTATCTGTCAGCGGTAACCTGAAGTTTGATATCAGGTTGAGTTCCAACTCGGCCATTACTGAGCAGCTACGGCGCGTGCTTCCACAACCAGCGCGAGTGATCGTCTGCGGCAGTACCACGGAAGGCGAAGAGGAACTTGTCCTCGCCGCTTTCCGCCAGGTGCTTCAGCAGTTTCCGAACACCATAATGATTCTTGCGCCGCGCCATCCTGAACGCTTTGAAAAAGTAGCAGCGTTGATCGCATCCGCAGGCTTGCCCTATGTAAAACGCAGCACGTGGAGTCCGCAAGCTGGCACTCCGCTCCGCCCCGGAAGCATCTTCCTGCTCGACAGTGTGGGAGAGCTTGCTTCTCTTTACGCTTTGGCACATGTTGCCTTCGTGGGCGGAAGCCTTGTTCCCCTCGGCGGCCACAACATTCTTGAGCCCGCGCAGCACGGCGTGGCTGTGCTCACGGGGCCGCATACATTCAATTTTCGCGAGATTGTGCGCATCTTTGAAGCGGGCGGTGGATTGCGCGTAGTTACTGCTGAAAATCTCGGCGCTGCAATCGCCGATCTTCTGCACAGCCCTGAGGAAAGAGAACAGCTTGGCCGCCGCGCGCGCGAACTGTTTCTTGAGAACACCGGAGCCACTGCCAGGACCTTAGAGGCACTTCAACTTCTGCTCACCGGCACACGGGTGGCAATGCCATGAGGACGCTCTCCACCATTTTCGCTGCCGGCGTGAACATCAGGAATGCGCTCTATGACCGCCGCATGTTCAAGGTGAACAGGCTTGCGCGGCCGGTGGTGAGTATCGGCAACATCTCTGTGGGCGGAAGCGGCAAAACGCCTTTTGTGATCGCGCTGGGGGAGATACTGAAGCAGCGCGGAATC
>DATEJX010000064.1:0-13418 GCA_035277785.1 Candidatus Angelobacter sp.
GTCGTCGTTGTTTCCGGCAGATCCTGCGCAATCAAAGGAACTCCGGGGAAAGACTCCATCGGCACCGCGGCTGTATAAGCCGAAGCCTTTACTCCGGGTAAATTTTCCGCTCGATCGAGCAAGGTGCGATAGAACTCAGCACAGCCATCATGCTGCTTGCAGTAATCGTCCGTAGGTGTAACGTCGGCAAAGAGAAGCTGGTCTTCGCTGAAGCCGGTTCGCATGTGACTCAACACCAGGAGACTTTTGATGAGCAGTCCGGCTCCGCTGGCCAGAATCACCGCCATGGAAATCTCTGCCACAACTAGTGAGGCAGAAAGTCTTCGACGGCCTCGGCTTATGCCAGACGACTTCGTGGTCGCCCGCAACGTATGCTCGATGTCAGGACTGGATGTCTGCAACGCTGGCGCCAAACCAAAAATAATGCTGGAGGCGACAGAGATTGCAGCAGAGAACAGAAGTACGGACGCATCGATACTGGCATTGGCGAGTCGCGGAGTATCCATGGGCAACACGACTTTCAGCGCCAGCAAAGAAAAATAGGCGACTCCGCAACCAGCAGCTCCTGCTATGAGACCGAGTAAGACACTCTCCGTAAGTAGTTGCGTGATGATCCGGCTACGGCTGGCGCCCAACGCAGCGCGGACAGCTATTTCCTTTTCGCGACCAGCTGAGCGTGAAAGCAGAAGGCTGGCCACATTGACACATGCGATCAGTAGAATCATCGCCACCGCGCCCAGCAAACCCAGCAGCGTGGTTCGCGCCGAGGAGACAGTGAAATCACGCAACGACTGGAAATCCGTCTGCTTTACAAACCATTCAGCCAGCGGAAATGGGCATGTCTTCCATACCTGGGGAAAGACAACGTCAAATTCCGCGCGCGCTGTTGCCATTGTGGCGCCGGGACGCAGCCTTCCGATGATGTTGTAACCGAACTCCCACATATCAGTCTGGCTGGAAACGTTAATCTCCGCCGGTATCCAAAGCTGCGTCGCCGCTGAGGGAAACGCGAATCCCTGCGGCATCACACCGGCAACCTGGCGGGCGACGTCATTCAAAATAACGGTGCGTCCAACAATCGCGGGATCGCCGCCAAATTTGGTTTGCCACAACCCATAGCTGAGAATCACAAGACGGTCTCGTCCAGGAGCTTGCTCGTCGACGTTCAACATACGTCCCAGTTTTGGTGTGGCACCCAGCATGGGGAACATGTTGGAAGAAATTTCATTGCCTGTGAGCCGCACAGCCTGACCATTGCCGGTCAGAGTGAATCCTTTGTCGATCGATACGGTGGCAACGTCTGTTTGTTTAAGCTGCTGGTGTAAGCCAACCAGAATCGCGCGCGTAAGATTGCTTTTCCCAACCATTACTAGCTGATCAGACTGCGCATACGGCAGAGGTTCCAGAAGAATTCCATGGACGAGGCTAAAGACTGCCGTGTTGATCCCGATGCCCAAAGCCAGCGTTAACACAACCACAAAAGTAAAACCACGATGCTTGAGCAGCGTCCGCGCCCCATAACGGAGATCGGCGACAGCATTTTCAAAATGCATGGTTCTGAGCATATGTGGGACTCCCAGAATCTTGAATCATGAATGACAGCATTGGCCGGCATGTTGCGGCCATCACATTTTACCGATTTGCAGCTATTCAAGGGGTAGCCGGCTTATTTAGCGCTTTCGTTGATAATCCGGCGACGATCATTGCATTGCCATGGCCCTTGCCGTGGCGGCGTTTGACGCAAATGGCGACTCGATGATCCATGGCGCGGAGTCAGCCCGCATCTCTTTCCCGGAGTTCTTCACCATGCTGAAGGGTATGGTGGAACGCTGAGCTGAGAACATTTGCTGTGGGGGCAACACAGAATTAAAGGCGCGGAAAAAATTCCGCGCCTTTTTTCTTGAAGGAAACTGTTTCCAATTCAAATGGTTCGTTAATTTTTGCCTTTGCCGCAGAGCGATCCATCAGTCACGCTGGTCAGCAGGCCGGCGGATGCGGTGATCTTGCGGTTAAAGCAACCGTCGGCAGAGCTGTCAGAGAAGAAGTCCTGTGAGTTCTGTTGGCCGGTGCTGCCGGTGATGTTGAAGTTGGCGTCAAACAAGAGAGTGTCACTCGGCGCAACTGTGTTCGACACGATGCTGAACGAGTCATCGCCATCGCTATGTTGCGCTGCCGCGCTGAGGAACTGCTGCCGAATGGTCGTGGTTTGTGAGCCTGTGCCGTCAGGATTTACCGCAAAGGTAAAGGCCAGCTCCAGGGGCCATTCAAAGCGCTGCGACTGATTTCCGCCATCCCGGCCGCTGGTGCTGGTCTGAGAGGAAATGGTGGTGCGCTGCTTGATGTTCTGCACAAATTCGGCATTGGTCACGTTGAAATTTTGAACGCTGGAGAAATTGATGTTCTGCCGAACGTCCGTTTCCACGCGTCCATGCGATGTCCGCACGAAACCTTCCACGCTGAAGCTGCGGGAGGAGGTGACGGTAACAGAGCCGGTGATGCTGCCGTCCGCCGCGGTGGTCAGATTCTCGGCTACATTTGGCTGCACCGTGCCGATGGTATTGCGAGTGACCTCGCCTGTCACCTGCTGCGAACCATGATCTTCAAACACCAGCAGCGTGGCCGTGGTGGAAAATCCGTTATTGGCGTTGAATACGTTGACCGCTACCTGATGCGGCTGTCCGTTGCTGAGCACCCCAGCAAAGGGCGTGAGATCGACGCGATAAGGTTGGAAGTTGAGCGTCTGCACACCGGGAATGGGCCGCCACAGCAGCGGATCAATGCCTCCGGTGTAAATCCATGGATAGACCGGCGCTACGCCCGCGGGAACGCCGTCAATCGTCACTTCGCTCTCGCGGAAAGAAGTGCCACCGCAGCTTTGCAGCTCATTGGCAACGTCATTCGGCACGCAGGTGTACCAGAACTCGTCGCCCGCCTGGCTCTGAGCCACCACGTCGAGAAATGCCTCTTCAACATTCCGGGGAAGCGTGAAGGCTTTGCTCAGGCTGGCAGTGGTGGTCGCCAGAAAGGCCGTTCCGCCTGTGGGATCGGAGGCCAGCGGAAGCACCAAATCAGCAGTACGTGCTGCCTGCTGATGCTGCGCGAGGGGATAGAACTGCAGGGTCGCGGTTCCAAATAGCGTGCTGGTGAAAGTGCTGTTCACCAGGTTACCCAGATCGACGCGGCCGTTCTGTGCAGCCGTTAGGAGTGAGGAATAGTCGGTGAGGTCGCGTTCAATGTGCCAGGAGCGGGCCTGATTGCCCGAAGGCTCGGATGTGGTCCCGAAGTAAACATTCACGCCGCCAATCCAGATTTCGGCCGTGCGATCAAACTGCCGGCCCGCCTGGATGGAGAAATCTGCATTCAAAACCACTTTGGCCCAGGGTCCCGGACAGGCCGCCGGAGGAGTAAATGAAAATGGCTTGGGAGAGAAATCCGCAAAAGCAAAGTTGTTAAACAGCGTGACTACGCAGGGCGTAGTGTCAGGCCGTGTGACCGGCGGGTCGGCCGTGGCGGTGTTTCCTGATCCAATCACCAGACCAGGTGGAGGAATCGTCTGGGCAGAAAGCGCGCTGGCCGCAAGCAGCAAGCCGGCGATGATGAAGTGCCTGGTAAAAAGATTGAGGGCGTTACTTCTGGTGGAAAAGAAGACGTTCATTCAGTACCTCCGGTGGAAGAGCCAAAATTCTAATGAGCAGAGCAGGGCAGGGTCAAACGCCAAAGGTGAAAAAATTCCGGGGCCCGCGTCATCAGCGGTAACGTTTCAGGTTTTCCAATCCTGGCGATTACAAGAGCGTTGTGGCCACTGGCGCTACAATGACTGTGTGCACGTCCCAGGCACAATAGCCATCGTTATTCTTGGTGCGGGACTTGGTGTGGGGCTGCTCGCGCAATCGCCCCCGCCTCCATGTCCCGCTGACCGCCCTGTGGATGACATCATCACTGAGATACACAAGCAATCGAAAAAGAAGAGCCACAAACTGGACCCATTGCCGGACGTCATCTGTGTCTGGGGCTGGTGCCGCGATCGTTCAAAGAAGGAGACGCCACCAACACTTCCAGCACCCCCCACGCAACCGGACACAACGGGCACAAACGACAACGGCATAAGTTCCAGCAGGAGGCCAGAGGATGAATGTCAAAACGCAATGGAGTTGGCGCTTGAGGCCGCTCATGATGTGGAAGTTGGCGATTATTATTTCTCTCAAAAGAACTATGACGGCGCTTTGATGCGCTATAAGAATGCGGTTGAAGACAAGCCGCGAGATGCTGCCATTCATGTGCGGTTAGGCCGGACATTTGAAAAGTCAGGCAAGCTTCCTGAAGCAGTTCAACAATACAAGGAAGCACAGGAAATCGCCGGGCCGGAGAAGTGGACAGATGAAGCAAAAGCAGCCCTGCACCGTCTTGAGCAGCATCCACGGCCATGAATGCTAGACCCATCCTCTTGGTGGGGAGCACGCAGCCTCTTTACATCCAGAATGTCCTGCTCCCGCCCTGTTGCCAGCTTGTTCCGAATGAGATCGTCTCTCGAGATAACCGCTGCCCTAAATTTGGCCTTCGATGACTCCCTCAACTCGATTTTCCCAGGCCGCATCGAAGCTGATGCCATCGATGGATTGCAAAATGTCGATCCGTGTGGGTGGCTGGCCGATCTGGAAGGTGGTGCCATCCGCAAAGTCAGAGGGAGTCAGACCTTCGACAGGCGCTCCGTATTGCGCCAGCGCTCGGAATACCGGCCTTGCTGTTCTCTTCATCCAAACGGATAAAAATGTCCAGGTCTTTGGTTGCGCGTGGCTCTGCGTGTACGCCGAAAGCGTAGCCGCCTACGATGAGATACTTAACTCCGTGATCGTTGAATGCGCGTAATAGTTCTTTGAGATCTTCGGGCATCATTGTGCGGAGTCCTTTTGAACGCATCGGCAAAAGCGTAGGCCGCGGCGCTGAGTTCCCAAACTGCAGACAGCCGTTCTCCCACCGGCACACTTTGCCAGTAACGATAGGTTTCAGCTTGCTGCTCTTCGGGCTGAGTGACCCTGCGAATTATCTTGTCTGTACTCAAAGTTCGCGTTCCGCTGACTGAAAAGCTGTTGGTGCCGAGAGGGGGACTCGAACCCCCACAGACCTTTCGGTCCTGCGGATTTTAAGTCCGCTGCGTCTGCCAATTCCGCCATCCCGGCACGGGACCTGCATTCATTCTACGGCATGCCCCGGTTAAAGCTGGTGCTTACGCAGAGTGCGCACTGCAAAGGACGCAACGGGCGCAAAGAACTATGTCCCATGGTAGCGAGTGGGTTTACGTTGTGCTTTGATTTCGGCGCGGATTCATGCTCAAGGCTGAAGGCATGAATGGCCGTGTGTCTGTCCGAGAAAGGGACAAGTCGCGGCGGGATTCACGGACAATTTTCAGCAGTTGATTCACTGGCCACAAGCACGGCTCAAGCTATCTCCATCGTGTTCGGTTCCGGAAATGAGCCTGTACAATTCATTTTCAGGAACACTAAAACCCGCGAGACCACAATCCAGACACAGCCGCAGCTTGGGAAAAACCAACACGCCAGCCTTATTCAAACCTGCACGTCCGGGGAAGTGAATGTAAACTTCCGCGTTGACCTCATTGTGTTTTGCGGACCCACATCGGGTACAAACCATACAACACCTCCGCCAGTGGTTCCAGTTTCGACAGTATATAAGAACAAGGCTGTGATGCGAATCACAACTTGTTAACTGCCATTGCACTCTGGTGAGCTACTTCGCTGTCCTAAAAGTTTTTTAAGGAATGGCGTGGAGATATTCTCAGGTCCAGGGCGTGCTGCTGATTAAATAGAGATTCTCAAGTAAGTAGTTACGGTCAGTGTCCGCCAGTTTCTTGCAGAATAGTGACAAAGAAAGCCGGGCAGGGCCCCTGTTTGGCGGGAGCTGCCGCGTTGCGTAGTCAAGCAGAGACATAATCGCAAACGAGCACAGTTAAATCGTCATCCTGCTTCGCTGACCAATTGGTCACGGATGAAATGATGGAATCGGCGGCTGCCGAGGTTGACAGAGCGGCAGTCATCTTCAATGTGTGACGTAAAGAATCCTGACCGAACACATCTCCGGAAGCATTGGAAGCTTCCACAATCCCGTCTGTATAAAGAAGGAGCCGATCACCCGATTCAATGCGATGCGTTGCATTTGAATAGGAGGCGAAATCGAACGCGGCGAGCATCAGGCCGTTCTCTTCGACTTCTATGACGTTGCCATTCCTCAACAGAAGCATGGGCGGGTGGCCTGCCGCTGAATAGCGCAGTTCCCGCGATTGTGAATCCAGGTGGACGTAGGCCGCGGTAACGAACTGCTCCTGAGTATTCCCGAGCAGGGCCGAATTCATGCCTGCGAGCAAACGCGCGGGATCGGCTGCAACCACTCGCTGCGACGCTGCCGCAAGCTTGACCATGGATGCGATGAGGGCAGCGGGAACACCATGTCCGGATACGTCGGCTATCAGGAGTCCAGCCTGATCCTCATCTGCGAGCACGAAATCATAAAAATCACCGGCCACAGACGTCATGGGCACGTAGCGAGCCACGATCTGAAACTTTGCCGACCCTGTGAACTCTGCCGGTAAAATCGATCGCTGGATGCGGCGGGCCACGTCAAGTTCGTTTTGAATCTCGGCCAGCTGTTGATCGCGACGCAAAGCCCGCCGGGCAGCCACATAGCCCAGGGCAGCCAGGAAGGCGGCAAACCCGAATGGCTCAAGCCGCGGAGACGAGATGGACAGCACTCCGGCCAGGTTTACCCACAAAGCCAGAAGAAAAAAGGGAAGCAGGCCCCAGAGAATCACGGCGAAATCTGCCGCGGGAAGATTGTCGCTTCCGGCACGCCTGGCATACATCGATCGCGCCACGAAAAAGACCAGGCCAATGATTACGACAACGTTGTTGATCAGGTGAAGCAAACTGGAATCATGGAAGCTGAAAGCAACCGCCGCCAGTCCGCCACCGATGCCCGCAGCTGCGTATCCCACAATCCGCTCCAGTCGCCTGGGCAGTCCCAGGGAACTGAAGAACAGGAAAGCAGGAATAAGCATGAGGTAATCAATCCCAGAGCGCAGATGCGAATAGAAGGCCGAGCCATCCATCGTCAATGCCAGGAGTCTTGATTGGATCCACAAGCGCAGTCCATACATCGCGGCAAACAGGGCGAAGTAAATCAGCAGAGAGTCCCACCGGCGGCGCAGTGCAGCATAAGCGGCAGAGATGAGACCAACGGAGATGAAAGCTGCGCCGAGGAAAAGGTACGGGGCGTCACGGTGAAACATAGTCAGCACGTCCCCGGCAGTCATCTGGGGAGCAGTCGCAAGCATGGGGAGATAGTAAATCACCCGGCGATCGAGAGGTCATCCGCGCCCAACCCGGCCAGATTGACAGGTGGAAAGCATGAAAGTACGTTTGCAGCATGTCGAAGATGATTCAGTTGCGAAATGTGCCGGATGCTTTGCATAGCATCCTGAAGGCCCGGGCTGGAATGGCTGGAGTGTCCCTGTCTGATTATCTGCTGGCAGAAATCAAACGAATCGCCGAGCAGCCAACGCTCGATGAGTTGCGAGAACGTTTGCACAAGCGCAAGCGTGTCCCAGTACAGCTCAATACGGCTCGCATGGTGCGGGAAGAGCGGGAAGCACGGTGATCGTTCTCGATGTCTGTGCCGCTGCTGACCGAGATCTGGCGGCGCCGTCACAATCTTTCCGCTTACGTCGCAGCCTACGTCGTACTGGCTGAAAGACTCGGCGCTTCTTTGCTTATGCTTGCTGCCGGCTCGCTGCTGTTTCGGGCATGCAGAAATCATCGAGCTGTTTTAGGCTGAGTGTCAATGCAGAGCAGGGATAAAGTGTGAGTGCTTTGAGAAAGGCTGATCCAGTTGAACAGGCACTTGATCGCGTTGCAGCGCTCAAAAATGAAGCGGCAGGGCCTTCGGTGTTCGCTGAACTCAGGGCGTTTCTCAAGAATCGTTCCAACCTGGTGGTAGCTAAGGCAGCGAAGGGCGTTGCCCACGTACGCGCCACGGAGTTGGTTCCTGATCTGGTGGCGACATTTCATCGGCTGATGCAGAACCCGGCCAAGCTGGATAAAGGCTGTGCCGCCACAACCGAGATTGTGAATGCTCTTTATGAACTCGACTATGTGGAGCCGGAGATTTATCTGCAGGGCATTCACCATGTGCAGATGGAAGGATCGTTTGGTCCACCAGTGGATGCAGCGGCCAAGCTGAGAGCGAGCAGCGCGCTGGCCCTGGCGCGCACAGTGTACCCGGCCGCGCTGGACGAAGTTGTTTCACTGCTGGTTGATGAGTGGCCCGATGCGAGGATTGGCGCTGTCCGTGCGCTGGCTGTAAACGGCGGGCCGGCGGGCGCTTTGCTGCTGAAATTGAAAATACTCACGGGAGAGAGCGAGCCTGACGTCCTGGCCGAATGCTTTTCCGGACTTTTGACGGCTGCCACGGAGAGATCTTTGCGGCTGATTGAAAGTTTTGCCGCCTCTGAAGAGATAGGCGTTGCTGAGGCGGCGCTGCTTGCCCTGGGATCATCGCGGCTGCCAGAGGCCCTCGATTTGCTCAAAGCCAGATGGGAGAGAACAGCAGGCGGGCCGCTGCGGAAGATAGTGCTCCTGGCCATCGGGATGATCCGGTCAGATGCGGCGGTTGAATTCCTGCTCGCCTTGCTGGCGGGGTGCAGCACGACAACGGCAAAGGACGTACTTGCAGGGTTGGCGGTGTTTCGTGATAACGAAAAGATACGGCGCCGGGTTGAGAGTGTAGTCGCACGCCGAAACGAGAAGAGCATCAACGAAACTTTCGATCAACAGTTCTAGGCGCGTAAGGTGATGTCGCAACCCGGCAGGTTTTAGAATCTTCATCCTGAAAAGGAGTAACGCAATTGCCAAACGTAAGACGAATCTTCTCTGTGTTCATAGGTGTCATTTTTTCCGTGGCCGCAAGCTATGCCGGTTCGTCGCATGCTGCGCAGACAGACCAGAATGTACAGACCATAGAACTCTCGGCTAAGAAGTACGACTTCACTCCTTCACCCATCCATGTGAAGCAAGGAGCCACCGTGCGGTTGAAGATTACGGCCACGGACCGGGCGCATGGGTTCAAGATTGATCAGTATCCTGACGGAACAAAAGCCAAGGGTGATCCCGGACTGGTTTTCACCACTAGGCAGGAGTGCGTCAAGCTGGAAAAGAATTCCCCTATGGTGGTGGAATTTGTTGCCCGCACTCCAGGAACGTACACGTTCAAGTGCTGTGTCCACTGCGGGTTCGGACATGGGCACATGAAGGGTCAGCTCATCGTTGAGCCTTAGCGGGTAACCCTCATCTTCCGGCGCAAGTCTGGTTGCTCCTCCAGAAGTTACCTTCGTACTCTCCAAGTGAACGGGAACTTAAGGCTAAGATTTCCGCAAAGCCCAAGGTGTACGTGAAGTTTTAAGTTGTCGAAACGGTATGAGGAGCTCCCCAATGCATCGCATTGCAGCAGCGATTTTTAGAATCAGTGTGTTTGGCCTGCTCGTCCTTCCTTCAGCCATGGCTCTGGGGACCGCGGATGCCACTCACCCTTCCGATGGCAAACGCCAGTTGAAAAGCAAAGTTATGCCTGAGTATCCGGATCTGGCGAAGGAATTCAGCATCAAAGGCGCGGTTCGTCTGGAGCTGGTGGTCAAACCCGATGGTCACGTGAAGCAAGTGAATGTGCTTGGCGGGAACCCGGTGCTCGCGCGAGCAGCAATTGAAGCCGTCAGAAAATGGCGTTACTCGCCGGCGGACACGGAATCCAAGGTGGTTGTGAAGCTGGATTTCGATCCCTCGAGCAAAAAGTAATCGAGAGAAGCGGATGCGCAGACTGGTTTTTCTTAACAGTTTGCTGAGAACCTTCTGTTGGCGCTACAATCCTCCGCGATTTTGATCGAAACGCCTTCCGGGGCTTTGATCACTACCGTTTAATGGCCGCACTCTTAATGGGTGCGGCCATGCGCTGAATGCCTGCCAATCATCGGATCCGCTGTTCCGGCCGGTGCGTGGAGGTGCGCTGGAAGCAATATCGGATGTATACTCCCACTCGCGTCTAGTCTGCCTTATTTCAAGGAGGTCCAGCTCTTATGGCCACCGTGAGGACGCTACCCCGCCCAAGCGAAGATTTAAACCCTTTCCGCATCGCGCAACATCAGTTTGACAACGCTGCCGGCAAGCTAAAACTCGATCCTGGATTGCGTGAAGTGCTGCGCTCTCCGCGCCGCGCACTCTCGCTTTCTTTGCCCATCAGGATGGATGATGGGACGATTAAGGTCTTTCAGGGCTTCCGCGTACAGCACAACAACTCGCGCGGACCGTGTAAGGGCGGTATACGTTACCACCCGAATGTCACGTTCGACGAGGTGCAGGCGCTCGCCTCATGGATGACATGGAAATGCGCCACCGTGAGCATTCCATTCGGCGGCGCAAAAGGTGGAATCATTTGCGATCCCCGGCAGCTCTCACGCGGTGAACTGGAGCGGCTTACGCGTCGCTACGCGTACGAGATTTCAGATTTCATCGGCCCAGATCGCGACATCCCTGCGCCTGATGTTTACACCGATGCTCAGGTAATGGCATGGATCATGGATACTTACAGCATGACGCGCGGTCACAGTGTGCCAGGCGTGGTCACGGGCAAGCCGGTGTATCTTGGCGGCTCACTTGGCCGGCATGAGGCCACAGCTCGCGGGTGCGTGTACGTAATACGGTGCGCTTGCCAAGTACTGGGGATCGACCACCAAGGAGCGACAGCAGCTATCCAGGGTTTTGGCAACGCGGGAAGCATCGCGGCTGAGCTGCTGCATAAAATCGGCATGAAAGTGATTGCGGTAACTGACTCCAGGGGCGGCATCTTTGATGCGAAGGGCCTCGACATTCCAAAGGTGGTTGCGTACAAGAACAAGACCGGTTCGGTAGCGAAATTTCCCGGCGCAAAGCCCATTAGCGGCGAAGAGGTGCTCGCACTCAAGTGCGATGTGCTGGTTCCCGCGGCGCTGGAAAACCAGATCACACTGGCGAACGCGCACCAGGTAAAAGCGAAGATCATTGCCGAGGCGGCCAATGGGCCCACAACTCCAGGCGCTGACAAGATCCTGCATGAGAAGGGCGTGTTTCTGCTTCCTGACATCCTCGCCAATGCCGGTGGCGTCACCGTATCTTACTTTGAGTGGGTGCAGGACCTGCAGGAGCTGTTCTGGGATGTGGACGAAGTCCACCGCAAGATGGAGAAGATCATGGGCAAGGCTTTCCTCGATGTTTACGATTCGGCGAAACAATATAAGGTGGACATGAGGACTGGAGCGTACATTCTGGCCATTGATCGCGTAGCCAAAGCGACGGAGTCACGCGGCATCTGGCCATAACATTTTTGTAGACAAGCAGTGCGGTGGACAGGGCTTGCTTTGAACGAGCAGGGCTTCAGCGGTGCCGTAAGCGACGCAAGAAATCAGCTGCACCTTTTTCGTAGCGGCACGAGGGGCACTTTAACCGAGCCCTGATTGCTGAGTGCTTTTGATTACTCATATAGCCCGGCTAAGAACCAGCTTCCAGACCGGCAATCTCGAAAAGCCTGATAAAGAAGCGTCCCCTGCGCATCAAGCGCCAGGTCCCATTGTTCATAACTCCATTCTTCTTTGCCATTCCACCACGCTCCATTCTTATTCCATGGCCCTGAAGCATGGATCACTCTTTTGCGTTTGCCATGAATGATGACTGCACTTGGCTCGTCATCGGATAGCTCGACACGGACCTTTAAGGGTGGCCTAAGAAGGCGCAAGGCAAGGTTTGGCTCAGATGCCTGCA
The DNA here is from genome assembly GCA_035277785.1 of Candidatus Angelobacter sp. Lineage (GTDB taxonomy): Bacteria > Acidobacteriota > Terriglobia > Terriglobales > Acidobacteriaceae > Angelobacter. The sequence goes on from DATEJX010000064.1 coordinate 11,853, forward strand.
AACTTCGCTCTTTGCGGTCTGAAGCACTCGATTGCCTCAGATCAAAGCTGTCCGGCTTATGTGTGTCTCTGATCACCGGGAACCCTACCCGCAGCCGGCCTTCTTCATCGCGCTCCCCGGTGACTGCTCGTAATCTCGCAAGTGTTACCTCCAGCTCTGCCGGTTCGGGTGCAGACGGTTGAAACAGTCCACCCTGATTAAATCTGAGGCGCGCTGGGAAGGCTTCAATGGTGATTTTCTTCACCGCCGCCCTTGGCGGATGAGCGGCAAGATCCAGTTGCAGCAATTTCAAAAACAACTGTGCATCCTGCGTTGGGACCGGTAATGTCAATGTTCTTTGGTGAACCAGGGATTCTTTGGCCAGAGGCGGTGGAGCAGATTGCAGTTGTCGTTCAGAATGAACTTCAAGCCCAAGATTGACCTGGATGTGGTCTGTTGCCAGCGATCTCGCCCTGAGCCGGGCCAGCAACTGATTGAGCAGACGGTTCAATAAAAAAGAGAGCGGTTCAAGCAACTCCACCGACTCTTCCAACTCAATGCTTTCCTTGAATTGTCCGGCGGGGACTGAGGGAACAAGCTCGCGATGGGTGCTACCGCATGCCAGTTGTTGCAGGTAGAGACCTTTTTGTCCGAGGCGGTGGACGAGGGGGATTGCCGGAAGATCGGCCAATGCTTTGAAATCGCTGATTCCCAGGTTCAGCAAAGTGTCCAGGGCTTCCGAATCGGGGTTCAAGACCTGGATGGGAAGCGATGCCAGCGTGGCGGCCTCCGTACCGGCCGCGATGATTGTGATTCGTTCAAAACCGCGCGCAGCATGCAGCGCAGCGTCAGGATTTGCGGCGATTGCTACCCGCCCTTGTAGATTGCATTGTGCTGCCAGCTGAACAAATTGGCGAGCCATCGAAAGTGGTGATCCCATCAGCCGTTCTGCCCCGCTAAGATCCACAATCACCGTTCCCGGGCATGTTGATTCCACCTTGAAAGACAATGCGTGGCCACAATCAATCAATGCTGCCTGCGCTTCTGCTTCTTTTTCGGAATGCCTTTTTCGAATGACGACCCCAGGCAGAACTTTCACCTGGGCCTTTGTCGTCCCGGTGGCGATTCCCGCGCGCCGAGCAACATCGTTGCACGCGAATACCTTCTGCCGGGAATCAGGGCCGTCCAATACAACCACCGGGCTCGTTTTAAAAATATGGGCGCTCTCATGCCGGAGGGCCGCCTGGACCGGAAAATCAGGTATATGAATGCAGCCGAAAAGCATAACGACCAGGCTCACCGTAACGCGGGCATCACGGGCGAGCACCTCCGGGGTTGGGGCTGATTACCTCAGAGATTATAGACGAATATAAGGCGAAAATTCTCACGGTGACAACCTACAAAATATGGCTCAAGGGAGCGTGACACCCGCCAATATCTTGTGGCTCAGCGGAATCCAGAAGACATCGCCAAAGATCGCTGAAAAGTTATTCACATTTGATTGGAGATATTGCGATGAGGGTGATCACGCTGGTCTTTGGTTTTTCATGACAAATGGCTCCAGACCTTCTGTGATTGGTAGTTCCA
>DATEJX010000065.1:0-4380 GCA_035277785.1 Candidatus Angelobacter sp.
AAGACGCTGCTCACGTTGATGATCCGCCCCCAGCGCTGTTTGAGCATGGAACTGATCACGGCCTGCGTGCAGAAGAAAGCTCCGCCCAAGTTGGTCTGGAGGACGGAATCCCAGTCAGCGCGTTTCATGCGCATGAGCAGCGTGTCTTTGGTGATTCCAGCGTTGTTGACGAGAATATCGATTTTTCCAAAGCGCTCCAATGCCGATTTCACCGCAGCCTTTACGCTGTCTTCATTACTCACGTCCATGGCGAACGCGCCGGCCTGGCCGCCCTTGCCTTCAATTTCCTTGACTACACTGGCCAGTTTCTCTTCATTGCGCGCTGCCAGAGCGATCTGCGCTCCCGATTCGGCAAGGGCAAGCGCGCATGCGCGTCCGATTCCCTGCGATGCTCCCGTGATAAGCGCAACGTGGCCTGAAAGTCCCGGCATGCAGTTTTCTCCTCCACGATTCAGTAAACGCAAAATTATAACGACTCAGGTCGAAACCAGCTGATTCAGAACTGTTCACTTCATCGCAGGAGTCTGCTCTTCCTGGGGATGCATTGCGGCGGAAAGGGTGATCACTTCGTCGCGGAAAAGGACCTTCAGCAACGGCGGAGCAACCAGAGTGGTCATAGCCGTCATGAAAATGACCAGGGCATAGGCCTGTTCCGTAATGGCGGTCATTTGCAATCCCACCAGGGCAACGATCAAACCAACCTCACCGCGCGGAACCATGCCAACACCGACTTTCAGGGCATGCTTCCATCCTGCCCGTAGCACCGGCAATCCGCAACCTGCCAGTTTGGAGAAAATGGCAAGAACGGAAATGACAATGGCCGACAGAATCAGCTTGTGGTCAAAGACGGCCAAGTTGAGGCGCGAACCCATGCTGAAGAAGAAGAATGGCGCAAGAAACTCATTGATGGCGGAGACTCGTGGCTGCAGGTTCCACCGCGGAGAGTATTCGGCAAATGCCAGGCCGGCAAAGAATGCGCCGATGATAGCCGCCATTCCGATTTTTACCGCAGCATAGGAAAGTCCAATACAGATGGCCAGGGCGATCACCAGAGGCGCATCGTGGGTGGACATTCGTTCCAGTCCGGGCTCCATGCGCTTGACGATGCGCGGAGCGTAGAAGAGCATGACCAGGGCAAAACCAACGGCTTCTATCGCGGTGACCACAAGCTGCGCCCAGGCAAGACCGACGGTGGAGACCAGACCGACTACGACGCCCAGCAGGATCATGCCGAGGATGTCATCAAAGACTGCGGCCCCAAGAATGATCCGGGCGGGCAGAGTTTGCAGTACGTGCATGTCTCCGAGCACGCGCGCCGTAACCCCCACGCTGGTGGCAACCATGGCGGCAGCTACAAAGGTGGCTTCATGGGCGGAGCCTCGGACCAGCATCATGTAACCAAAGCCGAGTACAAAAGGTGCAGCTATTCCCGCCAGAGCGACATAGAGTGAAGTTCGCCCGACCTGCAAAAGCTCCTTGGGATTGGTTTCAAGTCCAACGGTAAAGAGGAGGAAGATTGCGCCGATCTGGGCAACGGCGTAGATTGCGTCGCTGGGAACCACCAGAGCGGCGCCATAGGGACCCACCAGAACACCAGCCAGGATCTCACCCAGCACTGCAGGTACATGAAGACGTTCAAAAACCTCTCCAAAGAGCTTCGCCCAAACGAAGATGAAGAACAGCTGAAAGAGGAATGGATCTGCAGTATGCATCGGCTCGTTACTTGTCTGGGCGACTAAAAATCCTTACACGTTCAGATGCGGGATGCCAGCAAAATCGGGGGCTGCCTCTGACACGGGCAGATCATGGCAGCTTTAGAAATTCAGGGCTGCAGTGGCGACGAGCAGCACTCGATTTTTCCCACAGCAACCTTCCTTTCTGCCATGCTATCTCCAACGGTCAAGCAAAACAGGGAAGGTCAGTTCCATTCGGGATGTTTAAGCGCAATCAAAACACGAAAGAAGAGCGAAAGCTCTGCCTGTCAGCCAGGGCAAGCGCGGTCATCGGAGCCCTTGTTAGCGGGCTTGGAGCCGGCGCCGTGAGCCTTGTGACTGGAACCTATCACTGGCGGGCTTTGGTGCCCCTGGCCTTTACAATTGTGCTGCTCTTGATTGCGCTGCTGTTTGGTTCCCGCGCCGGTATTCTTGGAACCGTTCTGGCTGCCACCATTTTTGCCGCATTTTTGTTCCAGCCGCTCGGCAACCTGAGCGTCATGGACAGTTCAGCACGCTCCAACCTGGCATGGATGCTGCTGATTGGTGTGGCATTTTCTTTTCTATTCGCTCCGCCGACTTCGGGATTGCACCGGCAATAGATTTTCCCCGGGTTGCCGCTCATTCCTGAAACAACAGCCTCTGGATCAGGGGCATCATAAAATTTTTCAGCATACGCAGAACGTCGAATCCTGACGTTTTTCAGGAGTCTGTCATGGCCACGGCGCCCCAGAGCCCTGCAACCCATCCCCGATGGGCGAAGGCTCCGTTTTATTTCAATTCGGCTTCACACTTGCACCGGATAGGTCGGGAGAAAGCAGTCAATCTCCAGGAACTGGTAGCGAATGTCCGCACCTGCCCTGATGCTTCCATTTTCCAGCACATGTTCCAAACGCTGGAGGAGCACCACTACATTTCAGAAGGCTTTTCCAACGACTTTTCTCACTGGGCGTTTGCGGCGTGCAACGAGGTTGAATTGGCGGAACGCCTGGCGGCGATTGACATTCGTGAATTCACTTCCATCACACCGCTGCGCGAACGGCTGGTGCACATCATTGACAATTATCTTCAGAAAAACCCGCGCGCGGCCACGCGCACAGCCATGGAGCCGTTTTATTTCATGGCTGCAGACCTGGTAGTAGTGCCGACGCCGTACGTGGGGAGAAACCTGGACGAGTTTGCCGAAGGGCTGCGCAAAGTCACAGTGCACAGCATTTATTATCACTTCATTGACGCGCGCCTCAGGCTCAAGTTGAACACAAACGATTTTTCCGTGTGGCTGGACCAGGAACTGAATTTGGGCGCAGCCGCAGAACGACTGAATCGAATTGATATCTATACCTCGACTCTGGAAGGCGTGCGCCGCGGGATTCTGCGAGTGGTGGAAGCGGAAATTGCGCGTGCGTAAAAAATTCCCGCTCAGGCCTGCGGCTGCAATCACTATGGTGGAGCAATGAAGGACAAGAACCTGGAACAGAAAAAAGGACCCGCAGCACCCGACGAAGAAAGCAACTCCGGACAGGAAAACGGAAACGGGAAAACCGAAACCGCGGTTACCACTGAAGCTCCGCCTGAGGCCTCGCCGGCCGGCCAAAAGGAGCGCCGCTTCCGCGACACGAATTTGCCACCGCATTTTATCGAGCGGAGAAAACATCCCCGCATCCAAACGCAGCCTCCACCGCCGCCGGCCCCGCCACGCCTGGATGACTACGGGCCGATCATCGGCAAACCGGAGCTGGATGAAATCCGTTTCCTGGCTCGGCATTTGCAGGGGAAGACGGTAAAGATGGTTAACTCCACGGCCGTGGGCGGGGGCGTGGCAGAGATCCTGAATCGTTTGATCCCGCTGATGAACGAACTTGAGATTATTACCCGGTGGGAAGTGATTACAGGCGGGAATGATTTCTTTGAGGTGACCAAGGGATTCCACAACGCGCTGCACGGCGGCGACTACAACCTGACGAAGCAAATTACTGACCTGTTCATGTCATACAACGAACAGAACCGGCAGCGCATGCAGTTTACGGAAGACCTGTTCGTCATACATGATCCGCAGCCGGTTGGGTTGGTTCGTTCCAAAGCGGATACGCGTGGCAAGTGGATCTGGCGTTGCCACATTGATCTCTCCAACCCGCACCAGGGCGTATGGGATTTCCTGAAGCCGATGGTAGAACAGTACGACGCGGCAATCTTCTCTGCCCCGGCGTTCACGCGGCAGCTCTCGGTTCCACAGTATCTTTTCTATCCGTCCATTGACCCGCTTTCAGAAAAGAACAGAGCGCTGGAAGAAAGCTACATAGACAAGGTATGTGACGATTTCGGTATTGATCGCTCACGGCCCATTCTGTGCCAGATTTCCCGCTTCGACCGTCTGAAAGATCCGGTGGGGGTAATTGAGTCCTACAAGCTGGTGAAGAAATATGTGGATTGCCAGCTTGTGCTTGCCGGCGGCGGCGCAACGGACGATCCGGAAGGCGCTGTGGTGCTGCAGGAGGTAATGGACGCGGCGGGCGACGATCCTGATGTGATCATCCTGAACCTGCCGCCATGGTCGGCTCTGGAGATTAACGCACTGCAACGCGCTTCCACCATCATCATCCAGAAGTCGCTGAAAGAGGGCTTCGGGTTGACCGTGACTGAAGGCCTGTGGAAGGAAAAGCCGGTGGTG
>DATEJX010000066.1:0-6565 GCA_035277785.1 Candidatus Angelobacter sp.
GAAGCCCAACTGGCAACAAACAGCACTGCCAATATACAAAGCACTTTCCTCATGACAGCCTCCTGGACAGAGTTGCTCTGCCAGTAAGAGTAGAACTCAGCAGAGCTTTGCCAAGTTGCCGGGTCGAGCGAAAAAAATCTGCTGTAAAGTCCCTACGGCAGACTTTCACCCTGTTCAGAGATCACTCTCGATAGGAGCTTTACAGCGTGACGCCAGCACTGCTTCGCGTTGCCGTACGAGAAGAATAAAAAAGAGCGTGGCTGAATCAGCCACGCTCTAAGGGCATGAAGGAGGTTCACAACATGGGATGAAGATAACGATCGAACTCTTTCTGCTCTTTCTCCAGCTGCTTTTGCAAGTCTTTGAACTGGCCTTTGTACTGCCGCATGGCTTTGCCGTATTCGGACATTCCGTCACGATAACTCTTCATGGCGCTATTCAGTTCGCCACGAAGTTCAAGAGAGGCAATCTCACCGTCTGATTCCAGTTCCGGCCGCAATTCGTCCAGCTCATTGAGCAGCGTCTCAAAATCCTCATTGTCGATATAGACGCTGGATGAGTCTCTGCTTCGGCGTTGCGGGAGGTCCACGGAAAGGTTCTGTTCGTGTTTGTCGCGTACCACGCCCAGGTTCAGCTTGCCGCCATTGCGGTACTTGCGCATGAGGCGGGCGAGGTCGCTGCGATCTGAGAGCTTCTCGTCACCGATACGCACGATGACATCGCCTGCTTTGAGGCCGCCCTTTTCCGCGGGGCTGCCTTTTTCCACGGAGCGCACCAGTACGCCTTCGCCATTCTTGACGCCGAAGAAATCACCCAACTGGCTGGTCAAATTTTCCGTCTGAACGCCGAGGATCGCGGATGTGTTGCGCAGCACGTAGATGTTGGGTCCAGGAACATCAAAGCGATTGCCCATGTCAGGGATTTCCGGCATCGCGGGCATGTCAGGAATCTCGATGACCCGATTCTTGCCAAAAATCTGATTGTGATCAGCCAACTGCACCGGAACATTCAAGGAAGCACCATCACGGCTGACTCCCAGCGTCACGTTGCGGCCCGGGGGTGTTTCGCGAATGAGTCGCCGCAACTGTTCTTCACTGGCCACGGGAGTGTTATTGAACGAGAGGATTACATCGTGCTCGCGTAATCCGGCCTTGCCAGCCGGAGCATCGCGATCGACCGCAGTAATCTCAACTCCGCGCTCCTCTTTCAGCTTCAGCGCCTCCATCCGGTCTTTGGTGACGTCGCGAATATCCACTCCCAGATATGAGCGCCCGGCGGCGTAAAAGTGGCTCCCCGGAACAGGGTTCAGCCCGGGCTGGGGCTGGCCCTCCGGCTGGGCAGCGCTTGCCTGGCGCATTGCTGCAGGAGCCAGAAGCCCGAGCAGCAAGGCGGTAATCAATGTGCGCATCATAGAATTACTCCAAAATTAGTTCGGGGAATCTGCCTTGGCTTTACTGCGATTTCGTGCGTAAGAACTGAATATTGCCCGTTGCTGTGTGGACGTGCAGGACCGGGCCCCCGCCGTTCAGGCTGCCTTCAGCAAAAACTTCGCGCGGACCAATGCTGCCTGAGTGAGTGATCTTCAATTCAGGAAAGTCGCTGCGGATCCCATCGCCCCGGGCAACTTCTACTGCTGCGCGAATGGTCACTCCCAGACCATCGGGAACGTAAACAATGATGTCGCCGACGGAAGTTTCCAGCCGGGAATCGCTGAAGTTTGTTCCGCGGGTCAGGGTAGCCACAATGGGACCGCTGCCGGTCTCCGCGCGCAACCCATTCCGAATTCCGGCCACTTTGATTCCGCCGCCACCGCTTTCAATTACCGCTGGTCCGCCAATTTCGCTTAGATCAATGGTGCCGCCACCGGTCTCAGCTTTGATCTGACCCTCGCACTTGTTCACCTTGATGGAACCACCGCCGGTCTCCAGGGTCATCAGCTTGCCTGAACCAACTCTCAAATCGCCGCCGCCGGAGCTGGCCACGACGCGCCCAGCAGCCGAACCTATATGAATATTTCCACCACCGGTTGAGACCGCGACGTCGCTGCCCACATCACCTATATCAATTTGTCCGCCACCGCTCGCCACCGCGATTGCGCCGGTGATCTTGTCCAGATGGATATTTCCGCCGCCAGTGTTGGCTTCCAGTTTGCCTGCCAGATTCTCCGCGCTTACTTGCCCGCCGTTCGTTTCCAGCTTCAGCACCGCCGTCTGTCGCGGAAGCTGAACATCAAAATCGATTGATCCCCGGTTGTAACCTTCGCAGTCTGCCTTCAGCAGCACCGTTTCTCCTGACGAAAGCGTCGTAAACTTCATCCGGCTGATTTCGCGCCGCGCCGCCTCTTCAGAGCTGGCGCGTACGTGTTCGCGAATTACATATTTAATGTTGTTCTGCTGCCCGCCCTGCACCTTAATCGAGCCGGCGCTGGATTTCACGTGCACCGCCTTGGCCGAAGGCAGCGTTCCCGAAACTTCCTGGATCCACTCATTGCCCGACGAGCGATACAGTTTCGTATTACCTGTTTGCGCGACCGCCGCCAGACCTGTGGCCATCAGCAGTATCGCGAGTTGTAGTTGCTTCTTCATGTTCGTTTCTGTTGCCTTAGTCAAGATGGGGTGTGCTTGCCAGATATTTCTGTGACTGCGCCTTGATGTACTGGTTCGAATCATGCTGGGCCAGCACCTGCAATGCTTCCCGCACGCTGCTGTCCGCCTTCACCGGATCCAGCAGGCTGATGGCCTCTGACCGCACTCCCGGATTTGAGTCATGCAGAAGCGCTTCCAACACCGCATCCCGCACATGGATATCGTCTTTTACATAACCCTTCAAACCGTCCAGTGACTTCAGCCGCACACCGGGATTCTTGTCATAACGCAGCGCTGACACCAGCGCATCGCGGACGTCATTGTCCTGCGCTTTGCTCTTCAGCAGATCAATCGAATCCAGGCGCACATCAGAATCGCGATTGTTGCGGGCCGCCAGCAGCAGCAGTTGCTGGATCTTCGGATCAGTCGCCAAACCCTCCATCGTCTGCGGATGCACAGTGTCATATTTGATGGTGACGCGATTAGAAGCTGGATCGGTAGCGATGGAGTCAATACCGGCGATGTTGTATTCCGGTTGGCTGCTGCTTGAATTCCCGCTGATCGCGGGGCCTGAGCTGGAACCATTCTGCGCCAGCCGCCATGTGGTCAGACTTCCTCCGGCAAAGCCTACAATCAGCAGCGCCGCCGTGAGCGCGGGAGCCAGCTTGATCTGCTGCATCCATCCGGCAAAGTCAAAGACAAACATGCCCCAGAAACTGCGGTTCTGTTCCGCGTGCTCCAGCGCTTCCTGCAGTTGCATGCGGCTTGCGGCCAGCAGGTTCGGAGAAACCTCCGGCTGTGCCAGCGAAGACATATCCGTCCTGAACGCCTGTGCAGCTTCCAGCTCCTGCCGGCATGAGTCGCAATGCTGAACGTGACTCATGAATTCAAATTTGGCGTCGTCCGGCAATTCGTCGTACAAGTACAGGACAACGTTTTCTTTCGTCCATTCACATTTCATAAAAAATCCTGCATTCCACCTAAGCTAGGAGCCAGCAGCTAGTAGCTACAAGCTTCTTTCATCTCATCGGCGCCAACGCGCTCCGCAATTTCTGTGTCGCCCTGAACAGCGTGTTCTTGGCTGTCTCTTCCGTCGTATTCAACATCTCACCTATCGTGCGCAGGCGCAGGCCCTGGTAATGTTTCAACTCAAAAACCATGCGTTCCCGCGGAGTCAGCTTCATCAAGGCCGCGGAAATCTTGTCGCCCAGTTCGCGGGCCATCAAATCGCGTTCCGGATTCGCCCCTGAGCGATCATCAGAAACGCGGTCCAGCAGGTCCACTTCCTGGCCGCTTGAATCCATCACCGTCGCCGAATCCTCCTTGCGCGTCTGCCGCTTGCGCAGGTGGTCGAGGCAAAGGTTAGTCACAATACGGTAAATCCAGGTATAGAAAGAACATTCAAAGCGGAAGTTCCCAATGTGCCTGTAGGCTTTGAGAAAGGCCTCCTGATAGATATCGCGCGCATCCGGCTCTGACCCGGTCAGGTGCAAAGCCAGGCGCAGCACTGCCTGGTCATACTGGCGCACCAAAGATTCAAACGCAGCACGGTCTCCGCGCTGAGCGGCGCGAATGAGGTCACTGTCATTCACTCGGCTTAGTGCTTGACTCACCATAGCTCCCGATGACTGGGAGTAACGTCTTTCTCCGCTCGCGCCAACCGCTGCCTTCAATACCGCTGTTTCGGCCGGCATTTTTTGGTCCTTAAGTAATCCTCTCTTCCTGCAATTACTTGGACGGGCCAGCAGTCGGCTCGTAAGCTGAGGTTATCCCATTTTCGAACACTTTTGAAAGCTGCCGCCGCCCCTAAACCCTTGCTCCTCGCCAATTTCTGCACACTTTCTGCGGCATCGCGTCTCCCAAACCACGCTATTTTCTTTGCTACTTCTTCGCTCCTTCTCTCCATTGTTGCGGCATACCGCCCGCCAGCACCTGCATCGAACCTACGGAAATGAGCTTCTTACGGGAACAACTCTCACTTCTCTTATTATTACTCTGCGCGTCCATCATCATCGCGCCCTCAGCCGGCACAGCCCAACAAACCCAGTCTCAAAGCGCAGGTCAGCAGCAGGTGGATCGCCATCCTGACACCAACACCTCAGTTGAAGATAAAGAGGTCACCTGGCGCTCGCTGCCCAAAGACTTCCTTCATGACCAGAAAGATATCTGGCTCTTTCCCACGCAGCTCATTCAAGGCCGTCACTGGGTGCCCACTGTTTCCATCGCCGCCACAACCGGCGCGCTCATCGTCGCCGATCCGCACGTAATGCCGTACTTCCAGAGCCACGCGCAAAATCTTGACGACCTGAATGACACCTTTGACAGCACCATCACCACCGCGGAAGTCGCAGCCGTTCCTGTAGCTTTCCTGGTGGCTGGATATTGGCGACATGACCAGCATGAGATCGGCACAGCCATTCTTGCCGGAGAAGCATATGCTGACAGCGCAGTCGTTGACCTGGCCATGAAGGCGGTCACGCGACGAAAGCGCCCTTCTGACGTTCCTCCCGGCGGAAAGTTTGATGACACATTCTTCAGCGGAGGCAAATCTCCCTTCAAAGGCAGCAGCTTCCCCTCCGGACACGCCGCCGGAGTTTTCTCCGTTGCCACCGTCGTGGCCACCCGATATCAACGCCACCGCTGGGCTCCCTGGCTCGCTTACGGCTTCGCCGCCGCCATCAGTTTTTCCCGCGTCACCACCAGCTCCCATTTCCCGTCAGACGTTTTTCTGGGAGCAGCGCTCGGCTATACCATCACTCGCTATGAGGTGCTGCGCCCGCATTGACACGCTGCTGAATCTGCAATCATCTGCGTAAATCAGTGGCGACCTGCTTTCTCGCCCTTAACACCTATCATTTCTGAGCGACGCTCAGGGAGCGACTGAGGCGGGGGTTGCTGAATCACGTTCCCTCGAATGAGGGCAGCTCACGCGTTCTCATCACCCCGGAAAACAAGGAGACACTTGGTAACGGAATGCGATTCCGGATCACTATGTCTACAAAGCTGCTGCACGCCACGTCGAGATGTTCCGTTGACCGACGGCTGTTGTCGCAAGAAGAAAGGAGACAACAAAATGGCAAACCTGACACCACCATCCATTATTTTTCAGCTTGGTTATTCAAGTTTGGGAGGAATCCAGGGAGGCTCTCTCCAGGTACCTACCCCACATCCGGGCATATTGATGAACTACAACGTTCTGATTTTGTTCCGTCATGCTGGAGACTACTTGTTTCACAATCCAACATTCGACAATCCAAACTGGGAAACGGTATTGGTTCCTGCCGCCGGCATTCCGTTTACCACCAGCGGACCGGTCACGAATCAGGTATTTGCTTTTGGCATCAATACAAACTCACAGGCAGCGGGCATCGTTACCATGACCTTGAAAGTCACCTCACAATCAGGCGCTCCGCTCACGGGCACATTCACGCAAAAATTCAATGTCTTGCCTTGATCTCGGATAGCAGAACGGGGAAGTCTGGCTTCTGAAGGTGCGGGAGTTTGCAAGTGATTCGCGTCCATTCGCGGCTAACCCTCCGCCTTTGTGCTTCCGCAGCCTGCCCTGAGCGACCGAAGGGAGTCGAATGGTGCCCTTTGTGGTTACCAAAAAACTCGGCCGCAGATTGAGCACCGATGTTTGCAGAGAAGAAAGAATCACTTCATCTGCGCGCATCAGCGCAAATCTGCGGCCAAAGGGTTTTCTTTGTGGTTAAGAATTCAACTCATTCGACGGCTGCGAGAACCGCTCCCGGTCGCGTTCTTCAATCCGCCGCATAGCTCCCAGCAGATGGGAATTGGCTCCTGCGCGGAGTGCTTCACACTGCCGGTTGAGCATCTGTATCATCAGCGGATCGAAAATGCCGATTTGCTCCAGTGCTGCCATATTGCGGTGGACGCGCCCAAAAGCAGCGTTCAGATGGTTGAGAAGATCGTAAAAGTGGGGTTTTTGCGCACTGCTAGAATCAGTGTCAGCCATAGGT
>DATEJX010000067.1:0-16808 GCA_035277785.1 Candidatus Angelobacter sp.
AGCTTGCCAACCGTGGGAAGGGGTATCCGCGTAGCCTTAGCGAGGCTTCGGGCCGTGTGGGGGCACGCTTCAGAGCTGCGCGCCACGTGCGCCATCAGCACAATGCCGTAATCCGTCAGTTTGTTGAGTCGGAACATACAAATCCTCGTCTGGCCCGCCGGACGCAAATCAGACTGAAACAGTATTATTTTAACCTTCTAGTGACCAAGATACAAGACTGGTTGGGTATGAATTCTGGCGTTGTCGTAGCGTCGGCTTGGAGCGTTCAGGACTGAAAGCAGCAGACAGGCAAGATGCTTTTGGGAGCCATAATAAGAGATATTTAAGTTGACATCGAGCTTTTGCGGTGTTGGGATTTCTCGTCATCCCCATCAGCGCACATATCCATGACGAAATCGAAAGCTTCCCTTCTGCTCACGTTTGTCCTGATCTTCTCGCAAGCGGTAATCCGGGCCGGTGAAACGCACGCAAATGCAATCTCCCAAAACGTGGAAACCTCCCAACTCGGATCTTTAGCAGGAAATTCGCAGGCCAAGCGTACTCCTTTTTACTCCCTGCAGCGCAGGCCGAAACTCGCCCTCGCCTTTGAACAAAATCGGGGTCAACGCGGCCCGGAGGTTCTGTTTACGGTGCGCGGGCAAGAGGTCGCTGCATCGTTAACGACGCAAGGAGTCTCGTTCGCACTGCCGACGAGTATCCATGGGAAATTCCGCCATGTGCAAATGCGCCTGATCGGCTCAAGTCCGGAACCTGCGATTTCAGGAATCGACCGTCTGCCGATCCGTACTAACTATCTGCTTGGCTCAACTGCTCGGAAGTGGAATACGAAAGTTGCCAATTTTGCGCGCGTACTCTACCAAAGCGTTTATCCGGGAATTGACCTGATGTACTACAACAGAGACGGGAATCTGGAATACGACCTCCGGGCCGCAGCCGGGGCGCGAATAGACGATATTGTCTGGGAGTTCTCGACCGACTCAAACCAGGGATCTCTTCGTCTCGCTCGGGATGGAGATCTCATAATGCAGGACCACGGACTGGAACTTCGCCTGAAAAAACCCACGGTCTATCAGGTGGATCGCGCCGGAAATGAGCTGCCTGTTTCCATGGATTATCGTGTCATTGATGCCAGCCGCCTCCGCGTAGGGTTCAGAGCAACCAGCTATGATCCGAACAAACCCCTCGTGATTGACCCTGTCCTGACCATCTCGACGTATCTGGGCGGCAGCAGTCTTGACCGGATCAAGGGTGTTGCAGTGGATGCCGCCGGGAACGTTTATGTAACCGGTGGAACTTTCTCCGCGGATTTTCCCGTGGCAAAAGCAGAGCAAGCAACCTTCAAAGGCACTGAGGACGTTTTCATCACCAAAATAGCGGCTGACGGTTCCGGAACTATCTATTCGACCTATCTCGGAGGGAGCGCCGCTGAGCAGGCTGATGCAATTGCGGTGGATGGCTCTGGGAACGTGTACATAACAGGACAAACAAACTCCGCTGATTTCCCCACCACACCAGGAGCGTTTCAGACAAAATGTAACGGCGATGGCACTTGTGCCGCAGGCTCTCATTCCGACGCTTTCGTGGCGAAACTCAGCAGCGATGGGTCACAATTGGTCTACTCGAGCTTCCTTGGTGGAAGCAACGACGACCGGGCGGGCGGGATTGCGGTGGACACTTTGGGCAATGCCTACGTGACTGGCGGAGCATTCTCCACCGATTTCCCAACCACGGTGGGAGCTTTTAATCGTGCCAACCCCGGCGGCGAAGACGTGTTTGCAGCCAAGATTAATCCAACAGGATCGGCGCTCATCTATTCAACATACCTCGGGCCAGGTGAGGGCTTTGCGGCTGCAGTTGACACCGGCGGCAATGCATTCATCGCCGGCGCTGCGTGTGGGACCTACCCGACGACTCTCGGCGCGTTCCAGACTGCCTGCGGAAACCCCTCGCCCTCTAACATCAACGATGCGTTTGTGACAAAGCTGGATCCGACCGGCTCCGCACTGGTCTATTCGACATTCGTAGGCGGCAGCAACGAAGACTTCACTCCTGCACTTGCGATCGATTCTGCCGGAAACGCATACATTGCCGGCCAGACATTCTCAAGCAATTTTCCCATCGTGAACGCGTTCCAGCCGACCCTTCATGGGGTAGCGAACGCCTACGTAGCCAAACTGAATGCAACCGGGAATGCTCTGGTTTATTCCACCTATCTTGGCGGAGGCGGCGATGACTCGGCACTGGCGGTTGCCGTCGACTCGTCAGGAAATGCGTATGTAACAGGGCTGACTCAATCGGCGGATTTTCCAACGCTCAACCCCGTGCAACAGGTTTCCGGAGGCGGCGGGCAGGATGCCTTCATCTCCAAGCTGGACAGCAATGGCGTTCTGCAATTTTCAACGTTTTTGGGAGGATCCAAACCGGACCAGGCAAATGCTCTGGCGATTGATCCTTCAGGGAACATCTGGGTTGGTGGTGAAACAGAATCGCTGGACTTTCCGCTTTTTGGAGCGCTGCAGGCCACTGGCTCAGGCGGCGATGCTTTTCTGCAAAAGATAGCGCCCACCACTCCAGCCTCCGATTTCCTGCTTGCTTTCAGTCCTTCCGCCGCAAGCGTGACCGCCGGAGGCCTCGCCAGCTACACGCTGAGTATTGAGCCAGTAGGCGGATTTGGCGGGCAAATCTCGCTCTCCTGCAGCGGACTGCCGCAGGGAACCACTTGCTTCCTGACACCTCAAAGTATCAATGTGAGCAGCCCGGGCATAATTCCGGTAACTGTCGGCCTGAAAACGACGAGCGCAGCATTCCAACTGCTTCCAAAACAAACCAACGACACTGGGCCAAAGGGTGTTCTCGCTTTGTTCTTTGTGACGTTGCTGGCAGTCATCATTTTCGTGGCGAACAGAGTGCCGCGATTCCCCAAGGTACCCGTTTCTCAATACGCACCCGGACTCGTTGTGCTTCTAATGCTGCTCATCGCCTCTTGCGGGGGTGGCGGGAGCGGCATAGTTACGCCACCGCCGGGCACCACCCCACCGGGAACTTATACGATCACGGTCTCAGCAACTTCCGGTCAAACTACTCATTCTGCTGCCGCAACCTTGCAGGTCAAATAACTCTGTGCATGAGCCATCTGCTGGAGGAAAAAATGCAGAATCAGCATCAAGAGTTGCAACCAGGACTTAATCCAGGGACTTAACAGCGTTGTGATTAGAGCTGACGAAAGCTTCGGAGGGCGAAACCCGCGTCCAGAGGCGATGACGATGTCGAAGCTGCTCAACTCCCTCTTTCTTTGCCCGCATAAATGGTGCACATTTTCCATCATCAGCAGCCTTGCTGAACTGTTGCTGCGACAGGGACCCACTAACGTCTGTCTCGTACGGATCAGAGTTCGCCTACCAACGGGCGCCAGATGAGAGTGGTCCAGAGCCAGGCAAATCCTGTGAGGACACCTGAGGTGTGAATCAAAACCTAGAGCGCGGGCGACTTGATCCTGTACCAGAAAAATTTAAGGCCTGCCGCATCAGAGCTCATAGTCTCCGGTCCGGTTCTGAACTCATGGGGTGGCAGAGGCCGTTGCCGAGGGCTTCAAGTTGATCAATCCCGGTACATCACCCCCGCTCGGATCCACGGCATGGGCCCAGATGCGGTTGAAGACTTCTTTCAGTTCCGGATATTGGGTTACCAATGCGTTGGCCAGGTTTCTGGCATCGGCTTGAGTCGCGTTGAAATCCGCTGTACTCGGCACAGAGTATTTCAACGTGAGATCGAAGCTGTTGTCCTGGCGCAGAACGCTCATTTCTGTGATGTTGTATGTCTTGCCATTGGCGGTGTAGCTGACCGGCTTGCCGCCTGTGGGTACGTCTTTCGGCTGAATGGAACCCGATTCCTGAAGGATTTTGCTCAGCAGCCGGCTTTCCATAAATGGCACCGGAGCCAGGAGATCCCAGGAAGTCACGTAGTAAAACCAGGCGTTGTGGTTCTGCCCCTTGGTCTTGAATTGACGCGCCTGCTCCAGATACCAGAGACCGTCATGCCCTACTGCTGCTTCGGGATGAAGGCGAAAATCCGCGATTTTCCACCCACCCATATCTTGAAAGATCGTGCTCAGGACGTAAGGTCCTTTAGACCCATTGAAGTCCTGAAACACTACGCCATACTTGCCGGCGGGAAGGTTCGGAATATCGAATTCTGCTCCATTTGACGCCATTCCGTTGGCCCCGAAAACCCCGCAGTAAAAACGCCCTTCAGCGCTAGGAGTGGCGCCGGTATCCAGTAGGAAGGATGTGCGAATCTGAGACGTTGCTCCCTGCAGAGCGGCCTTGTTGTCATTCACCGGGGATGCCACATCGCTGTCGAAGTTCAGCGTGGGAATGCTGTTCGTGCGGAGCGAATTCAGGTCTCCGCGCGCTGCCTGGTCAAATGTCTGTTTGGCTGCGTTGTCCAACGCGGTCCGCGCCTGTTCTGGCATTTCTTCACGTGTCTGGCAGGATTGCGCCCACATCGGCAAACCTCCGGCCAGCAACATTGCCAGAAAGAAATTTTGGATCTTGGATTTCATAGTGCTTCAACAAACCAGGAAAATTCGGAACTACTCTGGCCTTTGTTTAAGATGCGTTGCGTTTCCGGGCAGATGTACATCCGCAGCCCTGAATGTCAGGGGGCCGTCATCCCACCAATCATACTTCGCGCATGGGTTTATTACGAGGTTCTACCTAGATCACGCACAGCAATTAGTGAAATTAATCTGGCAAAGATGTTTTGCGCCGCCGTTCTGACCATAGCGGGAGTAAAATCAAGTAAGAATTCCAAATACTTAAGAACGCAATGTTTCGATTTTCCCTGACAATCTGCAGCACCTGCATCCTCTTCGGCCTTTCCGCCCCAGGCATGCAGAACCCGGCCCAAATCCGTACCGGAACGGCCGCCGGCGGGCAACAGCCCGGTACGCCGGTATACCGCACGCAGGTTGTCCCTCGGTCTCCAGGCGCGGCGGCAAAGTCGTCGCGGCCAATTACCAGACCGGCAACAAGTCCCCAAAGACCCACGCCATCTGCCACCGCCAGACCGCAGTCTGTAGCGGCTGCCCCCCAAAAAGATCCGTCAGCGGCGAACGCGCCGGCCGCGGCAACACTCCCCCCCATGGGGCCGCCGTATCCTGCACCAGAAATCCCCAAGCCCAGCCGTCCGGCAGATATGCCGCCAGTACCGCCGCAGGTCTCATATCGAAACGGGATGCTCACGGTGAACGCCGTGAACTCCACCATGACCAGCGTATTAAGCGCGATCCGGGCTAAAACCGGGATTGAATTCGAGGGCGCACAGAACTCTTCAGAACGGGTTGTGGTAAATCTTGGCCCGGCGCCCGAGGGCGACGTGCTGGCCGGCATCTTCAGCGGATCAACGTTTGACTACGTTGTCCTGGGGCGGCCTGACAGTCCGGGAACGGTGCAGCGCGTCATACTTACGCCAAAAGCACGCGGAGGAGCGGGCGCCGTTGCAGGTCAACCGCCACAGCAACCAATGCAAAATCCTCAGGCGCAAGCGCAAGCTCAGCAGGAAGGCGATGAAGACGTGCCGCCGGAGGATGCTGCTGATCAGGAGCCGCAAGACGCTCCCGTTCAGCCGCCGCCAGTGCAAGAGCCGCCGACTGCGCAAAACCAGCAGCAGAACAACCAGCCTAAAACCCCAGAGCAACTGCTGGAAGAGTTAAAGCAGATGCAACTGCAACAGCAGCAGCAACAGGGTCAGCCGCCGCCGGATACAAACTCAGTGCCAAGAAAGATGCCGCCACGGTAGACACTAGCCCCTGCGGCGAAGAAGCGGCTTATTGGGAAATAGAATTAAATAGGGACAAGGCTTGGCGCCTTTGCAGGAAGGCGTTGGGGGTATCTCTAGTGCGAGCTGACGCTGGTGGCGATTACAGCCGTAGCGGGTGCGGCTTCACGCTTTTCCGGCCTGTGGCCCAGGGCGTGAAGGATTCCGCAGATTACAGCGTATCCGCAGGCAATGCCAAAACTAAGGGATAAAAACACAGTTAACAGGACGGTGGTGGATGCCAATACGGTTCTCATCGGGTTCGGTACTCTACTAAGATGTCCAATTCCAGCTGCCGGGTTTGTCTCTCAATCGGCAAGGTGATTCTGTTCCAACCGGCTCAAAATGTCTGCGTTACCAGTGACATTGCCCTGCCGAATCCCCATCATGCCCTTTGGTTATTATGTCCGCAAGTGACTGATGTCATTAGGGAAAACCTTATATTTACTGAGTAGATACCGGACGGGCAGTTTGACCGTCAGCGGTTGACCCCAATAACATACGGAGTAGAGCTGCGCGTTGCCCTCTCCGGACCCTTCAGGAAGCCCCGGAAACGGGATTTCCAACGGCACAGCCAGGTTCTTACCCAGGTATTCGAGTTTTCATGGCGATCAGCAAGATAACGGTGCGGGGCGCGCGCCAGCACAATCTCAAGAACATTTCGGTAGAGATTCCGCGCAACTCATTCACAGTGATCACGGGTTTGAGTGGCTCCGGAAAGTCTTCGCTCGCCTTTGACACCATTTACGCCGAGGGCCAGCGACGCTACGTGGAAACCCTCTCCGCTTACGCGCGTCAGTTTCTCGATCAAATGGAGCGGCCGGATGTTGATTCCATTGACGGGCTGAGCCCTTCCATCTCCATCGAACAAAAAACCACCTCTCGCAGCCCTCGTTCCACCGTGGGAACCATCACGGAGATCTACGACTACCTGCGCCTGCTTTACGCGTCAATTGGCGTTCCCCACTGCCCGCAATGCGGCAAGCCCATCAGCCGGCAGACGGCGGAGCAGATTGTGCAGCGCGTAATGCAACTCAAGCCTGAAGACCGCGTGATGGTCATGGCTCCGCTCGTGCGCGGCCGCAAGGGCGAGTTCAAGCAGGAACTGGCGAAACTGGCGCAGCATGGTTTCGTTCGCGCGCGCATCGATGGCGAGCTTCGCCATCTCGATGAAGAACTCGACGATATCCAGCTTGATAAGCGAAAGAACCACACCATTGAAGTGGTGATTGATCGCCTGTTGGTGAAACCGGGAATTGAGAAGCGCCTGGAGCAGTCCGTGGCCACAGCCATGAAGCTGGGGAACGGATTAGTCCAGGTTGCAGTGGTGGGCGGAGCAGAACAGCTCTACTCGTCACGCATGGCTTGCCCGGATTGTGGCATTGACATTCCAGCACTGGAGCCGCGCTCGTTTTCCTTTAACAGCATTTATGGAGCCTGCCGCGAGTGCAATGGTTTGGGCAGCAAATACGACTTTGATCCTGCCAAGGTAATTGTGGACTGGTCCAAACCTCTGCTCGACGGCGCACTCGGACCCGGCTCCGGATCGAGCTATTTGCAGCGCATGGTTGAGATTGTTGCCGCTGCCTACAAACTTGATCTCTCAATTCCGTTTGAAAAACTTCCGGCGAAAGTTCAGACGCTTTTGCTCTATGGGCCTGAGGAAAAGGAAGCGCCGAGGCTCGGCTTCCGTGGCGTGCTTGGATTTCTCAAACAGAACATGGAAGAGGCAACGTCAGAAGGCTATCGAGACTGGCTTCTGGGCTATATGTCCGCCACAACATGTCCGGCTTGTCATGGCCGCCGCTTGCGTCCGGAAAGCCTGGCCATAAAGGTAAACGGCCTATCGATTGGCGACTTTACCGCTCTTCCGGTTTCACGTGCTGTAAGCACTGCCGGCGAAATCTCGTTAAACGATCGCGAGAAGCTGATTGCGGGCCGCGTGCTCCATGAAATCAAAGAACGCTTGCAGTTTCTAAATGCAGTTGGTCTCGGCTACATTTCGCTCGACCGCTCCGCTGCAACGCTTTCAGGCGGTGAAGGGCAGCGTATCCGTCTGGCAACGCAGATTGGCTCACGCCTTCGCGGGGTGCTGTATGTGTTGGATGAACCCTCCATTGGTCTCCATCATCGCGATAACAACCGGCTGTTGCACGCGCTCGAGTCCCTGCGCGATCTTGGCAACACCGTCCTCGTAGTCGAGCACGATGAAGAGACGATTCGGCGCGCGGATTATGTCATTGATCTCGGCCCCGGAGCCGGACTTAATGGCGGAGCGCTGGTAGCCGCGGGCACACCGCAGGAAATCACCAGCCAATCGGAATCGCTCACCGGCCAATACATAGCAGGAATTCGAGCCATCAAAGCCCGTTTTGAACCCCGCGCGCCCAACGGCAAAGCAATTACAGTGCTGGGCGCGCGCGAAAACAATTTGCGCAATATTGATGTGACGTTTCCCCTCGGCGTGATCACGGTGGTCACTGGCGTTTCCGGATCGGGTAAATCCACTTTGGTTAATGACATTTTGTACAAAGCTCTGGCGCGCCAGCTTTATCGCTCGCGCGAGGAGGCTGGTGAACACAAAGCAATCTCCGGCGCCGAGAACGTTGACAAGGTCATTCGAATTGATCAGTCACCCATCGGCCGGACACCACGCTCCAATCCAGCAACTTACACCGGCGTCTTCACGCACATCCGCGATCTCTACGCCATGCTGCCCGAATCGAGGGAGCGTGGTTACAAAGCAGGCCGGTTCTCCTTCAACGTGTCAGGCGGACGGTGCGAGCACTGCCAGGGCGAAGGCGAACGCCGCATTGAGATGAACTTTCTGCCCGATGTTTATGTGCTGTGTGAGGTGTGCGGCGGAAAACGCTACAACCATGAAACCTTGGCGGTGAAGTTCAAAGATCGCTCAATCGCCGACCTGCTGGAGACCTCGGTTTCTGACGCGTTGCCGATTTTGGCAGACATCCCTCAGATTCGCCAGCGCCTGCAGACTCTGGAGGATGTAGGCCTGGGTTACATCAAGCTGGGCCAGTCCGCAGTGACGCTCTCCGGCGGTGAAGCGCAACGGATGAAGCTGGCCAAAGAACTCTCCAAGCGGCAGACTGGCCGCACGCTGTACCTGCTCGATGAGCCCACAACTGGGCTGCACTTTGATGATGTGAGCAAATTACTTGAGGTAATCCACAGGCTCACAGACCTGGGCAATTCGGTCATCATCATAGAACACAACCTTGACGTGATCCGGAATGCCGATTGGATCATCGACCTGGGACCTGAAGGGGGCGAGGATGGTGGGCGTATTGTGGGCCAGGGGACGCCCGAGCAGGTTTCGAAAATCAAGAAATCTTTTACCGGTCAGGCTTTGGCGGAGCACCTTCGCAGGGTCCGCAAGTGAGTGATAATTAAGAAAAATCTGAGATTTTTTCCAGATTCAGAACAAACTCAGGGAGTATGTTTGGGAATCCGATATCAAGCTTAGAGTGTGTTCAACCTTCTCCTTATACCTGGGCACAAAGAAGGGGGTAGCGCACTTTGGCTTCCAAATCAAAGCTACCCCTTTTACTTTTTCCTCAAAAAGTTTGAATGGTGTAAATTCGTATCGTGGGTGTTCCACCGCCAACCGATCCGGGTGTTTTTGAGCAGCCCCAGCCAGAACAGACGGCCCTACCGCCAATTCCTGTGGTTCTGGCCGAGCCCCGCCGGAATTCTGGCGTGGACTTGGTGGATGCTCTGCTGGTTTTTATAGCCGCGATCTTTGCTCTGATTTTCGCCGGCTTGATTGGGACCATTGTTCTCTACCTGGCTCATTACCCTCAGACCCCCGATCCCAAAGCAATTGCCAGCAATGCCTTCTTTGTGATCCCCACCGAAGTTGGTGCCTACGTGATTGTCGTTGGATTCATGGCCTTTCTGGTGTGGATACGACACAACCGGGGCCTGTTTGAGGCGGTCCACTGGAACATGCCGTCGCAGAGAATTGCGCTTGCGGCTTTGGGAGGAGGCGCGGCTTTGGGAATGTTTTCCCTGCTCGCGGAAAACTTGCTTCAGCGCTGGATACCCAAATCACTCCCCATTGAAGAGTTCTTCAAGAATCCGTCATCAGGTTACCTGCTGGCCTGCTTCGGCGTACTGATTGCGCCCCTGGTGGAAGAGCTGTTCTTTCGAGGCTTTCTCTACCCTGCCCTCGCGCGCTGGACGGGTTCGATCATTGCCATCGTGATAACCGCTGGGGCTTTCGCAGCTCTGCATGGCACACAACTGGCCTATTCATGGGCTCCGCTTCTGGTGCTCTTTGTCGTAGGAAGTGTGCTGACCGTGATCCGGGCGCTAAAAGGGTCGGTTGCCACCTGCGTGATCGTGCACATGGGATACAACCTGGTGCTCTTCCTGGTGGTCTTTCTGCATACCGGCGGCTTCCGCCACATGGAGCGCCTCTGATTGGTTGGCACCCGGAAAAACTGATAACGTAATCAGGAACAGCATGGACCATCAGTCTCGCGAACAACTGCTCAACCGACTGGCCGCAAACTCTTTCCGCCTCGGCGATTTCACTCTTTCCTCCGGCATTAAGAGCGACTACTACATTGACTGCCGCACTACCACGCTGCATGCGCAGGGTGCGGAACTCACAGGCCGCGTCTTCCTCGATCTATTCCGGTCTCAAGGCTGGTCACCGGATGCTGTCGGAGGGCTGACGATGGGCGCCGACCCAATCGTGGTGGCCGTGGGCGTCATCAGTTCGCAAGCCGGAACGCCGGTGCATGGATTTCTCGTCCGCAAAGCCGAGAAAGCCCACGGCATGGGCAGGCGGATTGAAGGGTTCCAGGAAAAAAGCGCAAACGTAGTGATCGTGGACGATGTCTGCACCACTGGAAGTTCCACTATCCAGGCCATAGAAGCCGCGCGCGAATTCGGGTTCAAAATCCTTGGCGTTGCCTGCCTCGTGGAACGTGAAGAGGCCGGAGGGCGTCCTGCGGTGGAAAAAGCCGCCGCGCCAGCGCCTTTCATTTCTGTTTTCAAAGCGAATGATGTGAAGGCCGCGCACCTGAAGCTTAAGCATACGCCACGCACCTTCGCCTATTCTGGAGCGTGTGAAATCTGCGGTCGTCCGGCAACCACCAATGAGCCAGGATTGCGTTGCGAGGCGCACCGCCCCTAAGGCATTTGGTAATTTAGTAAGTTGGTAATTGGGTGATTTGAGAGAATTTTCCAGTGAATCAAAAATTACCCAATTACCAAATTACTCAATTACCAAATGATAAAAACACTTGAATGGACCGCGGACGGCGTCCGCTTTATTGACCAGACAAAGCTTCCAACGGAAGAAGTGTATGTCGTATGCCGGAACTATCAGGAAGTCGCCGATGCAATCCGCAACATGATTGTGCGCGGCGCGCCGGCAATTGGCGTGGCGGCTGCCATGGGGATTGCGCTCGGTATCAAGCAATCACAGGCGCACGAGATTTCCGCTTTGCGCAATGAACTGGGGCAGATTTGCCGCAGGATGGGCGAAACTCGCCCCACGGCGGTCAATCTATTCTGGGCAATTCGGCGCATGCAGCAGAAATTTGAGGCGGAAGCGACCCACGGCGTACAACATGTCAAAGCAGCAATGGTTGCTGAAGCCCAGCAGATGCTGGTGGAAGACATTGCCGCCAACGAAGCTATGGGACGCCACGGCGCCACACTGCTGCCCAGTTCCGGAGGCGTGCTCACTCATTGCAACGCCGGCGCGTTGGCGACGTGCGGATACGGCACTGCACTTGGAGTGATTCGCGCTGCGGTGGAAGGCGGCAAACAAATTCACGTTTTTGCCGACGAGACCAGGCCGTTCCTGCAGGGGGCGCGCCTGACGGCGTGGGAACTAATGAAAGACGGAATCTCTACCACGGTCATCGCTGACAACATGGCCGGCGCGATGATGCGGCAGGGGAAAATCAAGGCCGTGGTAGTCGGTGCGGACCGCATTGCCGCCAACGGTGACGTGGCCAACAAGATTGGGACGTATTCAGTCGCGGTGCTGGCGAAAGAGCACAACATTCCTTTTTATGTGGCAGCGCCGCTGTCCACGGTGGACCTGAATACTCCCACCGGCGAGCAAATTCCGATTGAGCAACGCTCGCAGAAAGAAATCACGCATCACGGCGGCAAGCAGATGGCGCCGGACGGAGTCGGGGTGGAGAATCCCGCGTTTGACGTGACGCCAAGTAAGTACGTGACCGCGATTATCACAGAGCGCGGCCTTGCACGCGCGCCCTATGATCAATCATTGAGAGAGCTCTCGGCGGAAGCGACGGCCATTTCTCGATGACAGCTGCGGCTTAGAAAGAAGCTCAGGAAGCTGCCCGCTGAAGAACCGCTTCAGCAGGTTCAAAGCCCTCATCCGTCAACGTCTTTTTGGCTGCCTGCTGCAGTGAGCTCTCGTCAGCACTTCTTGGAAGGTCACAAAAGCGGCGGATTACCTCTTCGCCCACCTGTATTCGTACCAGCCATTTTGATTTTGCGTTGTCCCAGGAGAGTTCCACACGGTCTGCCTGCATAGCGTCCTCCTTACAGCAACTTGGTACTTCAACACTCCATCGTCTTCAGTTTAGGACTGACGATGAGCCGCGCTTCGGTTGCCTTCTGCACGTCTTCGGGGGTTAATCCCGGAGCGATTTCTTCCAACAGTAACCCTTCCGGCGTCACCTGGATGTATGCCATCTCCGTAACGATTGTGTTTACCACCTTCACGCCGGTAAGCGGCAGTGTACATTTTTTCAAAATTTTGGCGGAGCCTTCCCTCGTGGTGTGCTCCATGGCAATCACCACCCGGCGCGCGCCGGCCACCAGGTCCATGGCCCCGCCCATGCCCTTCACCATTTTGCCGGGGATCATCCAGTTGGCCAGATTACCTTGCTCATCAACTTCCATGGCGCCGAGCACGCTCAGGTCAATGTGGCCGCCGCGAATCATGGCAAAGGAATCGGCGCTGGAAAAATAAGCCGTGCCGGGGATTTCCGTTACGGTTTCTTTGCCGGCGTTGATCAGGTCCGGATCTTCCCTGCCCTCCAATGGAAACGGTCCCACGCCCAGCATCCCATTCTCGCTTTGCAGGACCACTTCCATTCCTTTCGGCACGTAGTTCGCTACAAGTGTCGGCATGCCGATGCCCAGATTCACATAAAATCCGTCCCGCAAATCTCGCGCAATCCGTTTGACGATGCGCTCGCGCTTTTCCACGTCTTTCTGTTTTTCCGGTCTTACTGGTGTCGTCGCCATGGTCCCTATCTCTAAGATGATGTTTTATGTGTCAGCGCTTGCCGCTTTCTCTAGGCGCTTTTCCTCACGGTTCGTTTCTCAATCCGCTTTTCCTTGAGCGTGCTCAGAAGGATTCGCTTTACATAGATGCTGGGGACGTGGACCTGATCTGGCGGCAGCTCTCCCGGCTCCACCAGTTCTTCCACTTCAGCAATGGTGACCCTGGCAGCTGTAGCCATCACGGGATTGAAATTGCGCGCCGTCTTATGGAACACCAGATTGCCCCAGCGGTCCCCTTTCCAGGCATGGATCAGCGCAAAATCGGCTTTCAGAGCACTTTCCAGAACATGCAGCCGCCCGTTAAACTCGCGCTGCTCCTTGCCCTCCGCCACTGTCGTCCCCGCGCCAGTGGGAGTGAAGAATGCCGGAATGCCCGCCCCTCCCGCACGTATACGCTCGGCGAGTGTGCCCTGCGGGTTCAATTCCAGCACCACTTTTCCAGTGAGCACCATCTGCTCAAAGGCTTTGTTCTCGCCGACGTACGAGCCAATGTGCTTCTTGATCTGGCCAGTACCCAGCAGCTTGCCCAGGCCATAATCGTCCACGCCGGCGTTGTTGGAAATCGTAGTGAGGTTTTTCACGCCCTTACGGGCCAGCGCTTCAATCAGCTCTTCTGGGATTCCGCATAGCCCAAACCCGCCGACCATAATAACTGCGCCATCCTGTACATCGCGGACTGCCTCATCTGCATTGCCAATGACCTTATTCATAAACAGACGATTCTAAATACCCCGGTACGAGCCCTGCAAACGGCGATTTGCCATTGATGACTTCTTACGCTGATCCTGCTGAGGAAGCGATGCATCAGGAGAGTGAGGAAGCTTCGTGGTGTTCCGATCACGTGCGATGACGGCGATCACGCGCGATCACGGCGATTCTTTCATTCCCCTTCAATCAGCAATCTCAGCAGCCGCTTCCCTTCCGGCCAGTCGCCCAAGCCGGAATCTCCGTTTACATGTCCAGCGGCGCCGATATCAACAAACCGGCTTCCCCACGTGCGGGCAATCTCCCGTGCGCGCTCCATGGTAAGAAATGGATCGTTGTTGCTGGCCACCACAACTGAAGGAAACGGCAGCAGCCTCTTCGGTACGGGATGAAAGTCTTTGATCTGCACCGGCGAGTCCTTGCGGTCAACATCTGCGGGGGCAACCAGCAACGCACCTTTAATCTTGCCTGCGAGTTCCGGTGCTGCCTGGCACCAATGAGCCACAGCCACGCAGCCCAGGCTGTGCGCGGCAAAAACAATTGGCGCCGGGGCCTGCTTCACTTCTTCCGTGATGCGTTCCATCCACCAGGAACGATGCGGCCGTTCCCAGTCGCGCTGCTGCACGCGCAAAAAGATGGGATTCTGCTGCTCCCACAACGTCTGCCAGTGCCGCGGACCAGAGTTCTGCCAACCAGGAATCACCAGCACCGTTGCCGCTACGTCTTTTTTGCCGATCTCAAAACTATTGCCGCGGTCAAACTCCTCCCGCAATGCGGGAGACTTCAGGTTCTCGCGAATGTGAGCCAGCTGTTGTTCCAATTGATGCAAAGCATGTTCGATGTTGCCGGCATTGGTGTATGCGATATCGCGCCACATGGAATACGGGCTGGAAGCAATGCGCGTCATCTCACGCAAAGCTCTTCCCCCTATGGCATGCACATCAGGATTTTGCCCAAACTCCTCCACCAGCGCTCCAGCCAGCGCTGTGGATATCATTTGCGGCAAGTGGCTGATCCACGCACACAGCCGGTCGTGCCGCTCCGCATCCATGCGAATGATCCGCGCTCCTGTGCCTTCGAGCAGATCGCGAAGGTCCTTAATCTTTCCCGAATCAAGATCCTGCCCGGCCTGCGGCACCATGAGCCACACAGCATTGGCGAACAGGCGCGACTCGGCGTTCTCCAGACCCCCATGTTCTTTACCTGCCATGGGATGACCGCCGATAAATCTGCGTGCTGCATTTTCGCCGAATACAGCGCGGGCCCGATCGACAATTTCTTTCTTCGTGCTGCCAACATCAGTGATCAATGCATTTGGAGAGGCAAGAGGACCAATGCGTTCAATCAAATCAATGATCGCCCCTACAGGCGTAGCCAGCACAATCAGATCGCTGCCCTGAATGGCTTCAACTGGATCTTCCGTGCCCAGATCGATGGCACGCATGGGTCGCGCGCGATCCAGCACTGCCTGCCGGTCGCAGCCGACGATTTTGCCGCCAAAGCCGGCCGCTTTGAAGGCCAGGCCAAGAGAGCCGCCTATCAGCCCCGTGCCGATGATTGTGATCTGCCTGAATGCCATGGGGAACAAGTGATTGTGCCATCTGGGAGCAGGAAACAGCAATCACCGATTTTTCAGTCTCTCCTGCTATACTGCCGCCGCAATGAAACGCGCATTTCTGCTAGCCATCCTCTCGATATCAGCCCTTGTCTACCCGCAAAGCAGCCCGCCTGCAAGCGCAACTATTGTGAAAGCTGCGCGCGTGCTCGACGTGAAAGCTGGCAAGTATCTGGAGAACCAGGCAGTGCTGGTCCGCAATGGCGATATCGAGTCGATTGATGTTTTTTCAAAATTAAAGGCTGAGGTGCCAGACGCGCAGGTGGTCGACCTGGGATCTTCTACGCTCCTGCCCGGACTCATTGACTGCCATACGCACCTGCTGCAGAACTATGACGGCAAGCTGGCTGGCGATGACCCCAACATGGCGCTCACCGTCTCAGGTATGAGCACGGCATCGCGGGCGCTGTTAGGCGTGCAGATGGGGCGGCAGGATTTGGAAGCGGGAATCACGGCAGTGCGTGACGTGGGCAACTCAGGCGTGAATGGGGACGTGGCGCTGCGAGACGCCATTCGCGCCGGATGGGTGGATGGACCGCGCATGGCTGTGAGCACCAGGGCCCTTGCCGCTGCCGGCGGACAATTTGGCGAATTGCAGAGCGGGGCCCAATCTCTGGTTGCGCAGGAGTACGTGGTGGTGGCTTATCCTGATGCCGCGCGCGCCGCTGTTCAACAAGCCTTCTATGATGGCGCTGACCTGATTAAAGTGATTGTGAATACCGGCCCACGCCTCATCGCGCCCGACACGATGAAGGCGATTGTCGAGGAAGCCCACCGGGTCAAACGCAAAGTGGCGGCGCACGCCATTGGAGATGCTGCAACCCGCATAGCAGCAGAGGCCGGAGTCGATTCGATTGAACATGGCTACGTCATTCCCGACGACGTGCTCAAAATCATGGCAGCCAAACACATCTATCTGGTGCCCACAGATTACCCGGCAGAGACCTATCTCATGATGTTCCGCGCCACGCAGCAGCCTGCCGACAAGCAGAAGCAATTTGAAGAGCAGTTGCGCGGATTTGCAAAAAACAACCAGGGCCGGCTGCGTCGGGCCATCGCTGCCGGCGTGCCGATTGCCTTCGGCTCGGACGAATACTATGACATCCCAGGGCTGACACGAGGACAAGCGAGCCTCAAGCCGCTAGAGTCCTATGCCCAGTCCGGTATGCCTCCTCTACAGATTATTCAGGCAGCCACGATCAATGCGGCCGACCTGATTGGTGCCAATCATCTCGGCAGTATTGAAAAGGGAAAAGCCGCCGACTTAATCGCAGTGACGGGCGATCCGCTGAAAGACATTACCGTTCTGGAAAAGGTGCAGTTTGTGATGTCACGAGGCAAAGTATTCCGCAACGAACTGACGCAT
>DATEJX010000068.1:0-2285 GCA_035277785.1 Candidatus Angelobacter sp.
CGGCGCATGTTCCTGGCGAACTCAGCCGCAGGCAGCGTGTTCAGCACGTCTGCCCGAGTCAGCCAGGCGCGGCGAAGCTGCAACACGCCAAACCGAATCTTCTCCATGTGAGACGTGTGATGTGCGTCAGTATTGATGACGAACTTCACTCCCTTGGCCCGGGCCATTCGCAGGTGCAGGTCGCGCAGGTCAAGCCGGTCAGGATACGCATTGTGCTCCATGGCCACTCCCGCTTTGGCCGCCGCCGCAAACACCTTGTCACAATCAAAGTTGTAGCCTTCGCGACGCAATAGCAGTCTTCCCGTGGGATGACCGATGATGGATGTATGGGGATTTTCGATGGCGCGCAAAAGCCGGTCCGTCATCTGCGCCGAATCCTGGTTGAAATGCGAATGAACACTGGCGATCACCAGGTCCATCTGCTCAAGTACTGAATCGGAAAGGTCCAGTTCGCCTTCCGCCAGTATGTCCACCTCAATCCCGGCAAAAACCCTGATGCCGTCGATTTTCTCTGCGGCTTTGCGGATACGCTTGATGTGCTCCTCGGCCCTCTTGTCATCGAGCCCGTTGGCGAAGGCCAGGTTCTTGGAGTGGTCTGTGATGGCCATGTATTGGTAGCCACGCTCACGGGCAGCCAGCGCCATTTCTTCAATCGTGCACTTGCCGTCCGTTTCCACGGTATGCATGTGGACATCGCCCTGGATATCCGCCTCAGTGATCAGTTCGGGAAGCGTATGTTTTTCCGCGGCTTCTATCTCGCCGTTGTTCTCTCGCAGCTCAGGTGGAATCCAGTCAAGCCCGAGTGTCTTGTAGATCTCGTCCTCGGTCTTGCCGGCTACGCGCTTCTCATCTTCCATGCGTACCAGGCCGTACTCGTTCAGGGTGTAGCCCAGCTTCAGGGCGCGCTGGCGCAGGGAGACGTTGTGGTTCTTTGATCCGGTAAAGTACTGCATCGCGGCCCCAAAAGATTCCGGCGGGAGCAGCCGGACATCCACCTGCATGCCGCTGCGCAGCTTTACGCTTACCTTGTTCTCTCCTTTCGCCAGTACTTCCATGATCCCGGGAAAATTCAGGATCTGGTCGATAACCTTGTTGCGCTGCGACTCGCTGCCGCAGCACTTGCCGGTGACCAGCAGATCAAGGTCGCCCACAGTTTCCCGCCCGCGGCGCAGTGAGCCCGCCGGCGTCACTTTGTCCACTCCGGGCAGATGCTCCAGCAGACCGATCATCTTGCGGGCGATCTCATCGGCCACGTCAAGATGGAACCGGCCGGTAATCTGGCGGTAGCTCTCAATGGACTTCAGGATCTTCTGTTCAGATTTCTCGCTCAACCGAGGCAGCGTGCGCAGCTTGCCTTCCTGCGCCAGCCTGGCCACGCCTTCCACGTCGCAAACCTGGAAGGCATCCCAGATAAGCGCAATAGTCTTTGGTCCCAGCCCGGAAATTTTGAGCAGGTCCAGCATGGATGGCCGGTACTTTTGGAGCATCTGCTCATGCATGGCCAGCTTCCCTTCGGTGAAAATCTCCCGGATGTTGCTTGCCATGCCTTTGCCGATTCCCGGTATGGCAAGCAGCGCCTTCTGGTCCTGATAAATTTCTGAGAGTGGCTGGTCCAGCGATTCAATGGCCTCAGCGGCCCGCCGGTAGGAGCGTATGCGGAACGGATCTTCTGCCGCAACTTCCATTAAATCAGCGGTTTCGTAAAGAATGTTGGCAATCGCTTTATTGTCAGTGGGAGTGGCCACATCCCAGATTTTAACGCACGCCGTAACCTGGGCTGAAGCGGCCCGAAAGGTGCGCATTTCAGCTACACACCGTATAATTGAGATCAGCTGGATTTCTATTGCTATTTGTGATTTTTGGGATGACTCGACGCCATCATTCGCTGTCTTATCTGATTTCTCTGCTGGGCTTGGCAGTGGCCTGCCTTTGTCTGGGGCTGCTCTCGCGCGCGGAGGTAAAAACGGCTCCTCCCCCTACTGAACTCACCAATCAGTCCACGCAAGTTCCGTCAACAGCGCCAACTCAGTCGGGGCAAAATCCCAATTCTTATCTAATGGATGGAGCAGCCGGTCCCTGCGCAATCGATCTGAATGTGATTGATACCGCAGGCAAGCCGATATCGTCTGCTCTCATCAGTGTCCACGTGGCCTATGGATTCGGCGGGTTCCACAAGCTCGACATGAGCGTGTATTCCAGTCCAGAAGGCAAAGCCCGCTTCACCGGCATCCCGCCCAAGCCCAAGAACGCTCCACTTGAGTTTTATGCCAAAAAAGACAACCTCA
>DATEJX010000069.1:0-4350 GCA_035277785.1 Candidatus Angelobacter sp.
CCCTCCAATCAGGATGATGGTCGCCAGCACACCTAGAACACAAGCGCCCAGGCAAAGCAGAGCCAGCCTTGGCTTCATGCCCTCTATCTGCCCTGCCGCAGCCACCATTTGAGGTGAAGGCGTCTCGCCTGCAGCCAGCGCGGCAGCCAGCGGATCTCCTCCGGGAAGTGCGGCGGCCACAGCCAACGCACTTGCAGGTCGAAGCCCCGGATCGGCTTCAAGACAGTGCATGATCACCCGCTCCACCAGCGGGTCCATGTCCTTGACGAAAGACGACGGCCGGCTGACCGTGCCCGCGTTGCGCGAGCGTAACAGCTCGCTCAGGTTGTCGGCGCTAAAAGCCCTTTTGCCGGTGAAGATTTCATACAGCACAAGTCCAAGCGAGTAAATGTCACTGCGCTCGGTGACCTCTTTGCCTGCGAGTTGTTCGGGCGCCATGTAAGCCGGTGTGCCGCTGCGTACCTCCGCGCCCTGCGTTTGGTCCTTGAGGGCAGCGAGTCCGAAGTCGGTGATCACGGCCTGGCCACGCCCATCCAGCATGATGTTCGCTGGCTTGAGGTCACGATGCAGCACGCCTTTTGCGTGTGCGGCGGCAAGTCCGCCACATAGCTGGCGCGCAATGTCGATGGCTTTGTCGTTCGGGAGGCGGCCAATGCGCCGAAGTAGCGAGGCCAGATCCTCGCCATCAACATATTCCATGGTGAAGAAGGTCTGGCCATCCACTTCTCCCACGTCATACACGCGGCACACGTTGGGATGAGAAACCTTGCGCGAGATCCGAACCTCACCGCGAAAGCGCTCCAGCAGCGCCGGATCTTTTGCCGCTTCTTCTGGAAGGAACTTCAGGGCTACGGGCTGGCCCAGCGTGAGGTCGTCAGCGCGATATACCTCTCCCATGCCGCCTCGCCCCAGAAGGGCCACAATGCGATAGCGTTCCGCCAGAAGTGATCCAGGCAGAAACCTGCCTGCATTGAGCAGTGCGCTGGAAGAAGCAGAGTGGCTGGACTTAGTGCCGCTCCGAACTGATTTGGCAGCTGTGGCTGCCGATGGCGTCCTGGCTACCGGCCGGTCTTCCATGCCGAGCGCCGTCTCGTTAGAAACCAACGTGGCAACATCGGCCGATGGCAAAGTAGCGCCACAGGAAGAACAGAATCGCGCAGTGGATAAAACTTCCGTACCGCAGGACTTGCACCGGGCCATGGGATAAGAGCCTCTGTCAGGGAAACGCTAGCCGAAGTCTACGCGAACCAGCAGGGAAATGAAACTGTCTGATCTTCCTGAGTTCGCTCCAGAATTGCATTCGCAAAGCGTATTGCGGCCTTGCAGAGGCTTATAATCTTTGTGGCGTTTCAGCCAAGTTGTGGAGATTCGCCCATGACCTCACCGGCTCGCACCTATTCCGCCCGACCGCTTCCGGCTCTGCTTTTCCTGCTTTCAGCATTGATGATCTCCGGATTGATCATGCTTGACGGCTGCAACGGCATGATGGGCAATCCGCCCGGCGCGCCGGGACAAACCATGGCGTTTGCGTTTATCAGCAACTCAGGCTCAGGCACGGTCTCTGCGTTCGCCGTGAGCAGCACCGGAAGTTTATCGATCGTCGCGGGTTCTCCATTCGCAGCCGGCAGCGGCACCGAATTCATGGCCTTTGATTCCGTCCACAAGGTGCTGTTCGTCAGCAATCAGGGCGCAAACACGCTTTCTGATTTTTCAGTAAACACAGCGACAGGCATGCTGACGCCGGTTTCGGGTTCTCCGTTTGCAACAGGATCTCGCCCCACGGCGGTTGCGGTGGATCCGGCGGGAAGGTTCGTCTTTGTCGCAAATCAGGCGGCCAACAGCATTTCGGTTTTCAGCGTTGGTGCTGGCGGTTCGCTCATTTCGATTGCTGGTTCACCCTTCCCTGCCGCGAGTCCTTATGGCCTGAGCGTTAATCCTTCAGGCACGGTTCTGTATGCCAGCAATTTTCCTGATTCCATGGTGTCAGACCTCAATACGGTTTCGGCGTTTTCCATCAGTGCCAGCGGGACGCTCAGCCCGGTTTCCGGCTCACCTTTTCCTGATGCCAATTCCTTGAGCGGTTTCGCTTCTGTAATCGGTCTGCTAGCCGATCCCAGCGGCAAATTCGTCTTCGCTGCGGACCACATGGCGGAGAGTGTGGTCTCATTCAGCGTTAACTCCGCGAACGGCGCTTTGACTCCCGTATCGCCGCTGCCCACTCCGGCAAGCAGTTGCGGAACGTCATGCCATCACAATCCGCTGCGGCTAGCAGTGGATCCGGCGGACCGGTTCATCTACTGGACCAACGTGCAGAATGGGACGGTATCCTCGTTCAATATCAATAATGGAAATCTCACGGCGATCGCGGAAACTCCGGCGGGCGCGCACCCTTTCGGGCTCGCTTTAGATCCGAGTGGACAGTTTCTCTATGTGGTGAACAAAGTCGATAATACGGTTTCCGGATTCGCGGTAAATTCAGCCACCGGCGCGCTCTCACCACTCTCGGGATTCCCTGTTATGGAAGGGGCGAACGCACCTACGGACATCGTGATCGTGGCAAAAACCATGTAGAGTTTCTCAACTCCGGACTTCCATTCCCAGAGTGGGAATCACGGTGTTTATTTTGAGCGCAAAACGCGGGTTTAGGTTTGATTTTTTGAGGCTCCTCGCGCTAGCCTGCGGCGCTGAGTAGAAAGGAGAACGTATGTCAAATTCGAGGCCATCTGAAAATCCGAGAGTCCTGGGCCGGGAGGGCGCCCGTAATCTTAGCAAAGAAGAAGTAGCACAGGTCAGAGGCGGGCAAAACCAGACCTTCGCCTTCACGCACGTTATCACTAACGATGTGACCCACGACTGATTTGTAAGACTCAAATTCCAACCTTCATGCAAAAAGCGCCGGACAGCTCCGGCGCTTTTTAGTCGATCTCTGCCGCGACTATGCTATGTTCGTGACTGAAACAAGCCACGCTGTGGAGTCACCAAATGGCCGCGGAAACATCGGCGTCAACAACAAAGGGTTCGGAACACTTTGACGTGCTGATTATCGGTGCGGGACTTTCCGGCATCGATGCCGCTTACCACTTGAAAAAGTTCTGCCCTCGCAAGACCTACGTCATTCTGGAGCAGCGTGAGCGCATCGGCGGGACCTGGGACCTGTTCCGCTATCCGGGAATTCGGTCCGACTCCGACATGTTGACCATGGGCTACTCATTTCGGCCATGGACCCTTCCTCGATCCATCTCGCCCGGCGAAGATATCCGCGAATACATTACAGCCACCGCCCGCGACGAAGGCATTGACCGGCACATCCGCTTCCGGCACCAGATAAAGCGCGCATCATGGTCGTCTGAAGATGCAAGATGGACAATTGAGGCCGTACGGCAAACTGAGTGCGGCGAAGAGCCTGTGACTCTTACCTGCAACTTCTTATTCTCATGCGCGGGTTATTACCGCTATTCAGGAGGATATCTGCCGGAATTCCCTAACACGGAGAAGTTCAAGGGAGGCATCATTCATCCGCAGGCGTGGCCGGAAGATCTGGATTATGTGGGGAAAAAAGTTTTGATCATCGGCAGCGGAGCCACAGCCGTTACGCTCCTGCCTGCCATGGCGAAGACCGCAGGCCACGTGACGATGCTGCAGCGCTCGCCAACCTATGTAATTTCAGCTCCGGAAAAGGACCGGATTGCAAACTTTCTCCGCCACATCATGCCTGCCATGTGGGCCTACAAGCTCAGCCGCTGGAAAAACGTGGGCTACATGACGTATGTGTACCAGTTTTCACAGCGCTTTCCTAACTTCGTGAAAAAGGCGCTAGTCAAAAAGGCGCAGAAGCAACTGGGCGGGGATTTCGACGTGGAAACGCACTTCACCCCGCGCTACCGGCCATGGGAGCAGCGCATGTGCCTGGTTCCGGACGGCGACTTGTTTGGAGCGATCAAGAGCGGCCGCGCCAGTGTAATCACAGACCAGATTGAAACCTTCACGGAAAAAGGCGTTCTCCTGAAATCAGGCAAAGAACTGGAGGCCGACATCATTGTGACTGCCACAGGGCTGGTGATGCAGGCCTGTGGCGGTGCCGAGCTGGCGGTTGACGGCGAGCGCGTGGAGTTAAGCAAAGTGCTCGCTTACAAGGGCGTGATGATGTCCGGCGTGCCGAATTTTGCTTCCGTTTTCGGTTACATCAATGCCTCATGGACGCTGAAGGCAGACCTGATCTGTAATTATGTCTGCCGGCTGCTCAACCTGATGGACCGCAAAGGCGTTCGCCAGGCCACACCGAAACCACACGGCCAAACCGCGGTCGCGCCTTTTGTGCAGAAGTTCACGCCCGGATACATCAATCGGGCG
>DATEJX010000070.1:0-8383 GCA_035277785.1 Candidatus Angelobacter sp.
CGCCGGCCCTTACCTTGATTGCCGGCCTCTTACAGGTCTGGATGCTTGGAATCCCAACCACTCCCGATCCAACCAAAATGGATCCTGAGATGATGCGCCTGATGTTCCAGGACATGCTCACTCGCGGCGCCATAGGTATGATCGTGGGTTTGGCGGCTTATGTGGTGGGCTATTCAATTGCCTCGGGCGCGACGGTTTATGCAGTTTCCATGCTGCATCTGGGCAAATCCACAACCATTCAGGAAGCGTACAGCCGAATCAAGCCACTCTATGGGCGGATCCTGGCCCTGGTGGTCGGAATTTTTGCCGTTGCAGCCGGCCCGCTCATCCTGGCCTACGCCGTTCTCTTCAGCGTGATGATTTTTGTCCTGGGAAAAATGAAAGGCGGACCGGACGCCAGCGCAATCCTTGGCGCAGGAGTGGGCTTTTTTGTTGGATTCTTTGGCATCACCGGCGGGATCGTCTGGATGGTTTACATCTTCTGCCGTTATGCTCTGGCCGTGCCTGCCTGCGCAATAGAGAACCTTCCAGTGAAATTCTCCATGATTCGCAGCAAGTTTCTCACCCGCGGAAGCATGGGACGCATTTTCTGCGTATACCTGCTGACCGGCTTGATTGCGGTTGCATTCAAAAGTGTTTTGCAGGCTCCGGCATACATTGGGACAGGAATGTTCTCCATGCATGGGATGCACCTTAATGCCGGCTGGCTTGCATGGCTGTATGGAGCTGAATTCATCGGCACAATGCTCGCCGGGCCCATTTCCACTATTGCCATGGCGCTGGTCTACTATGATCAACGCGTTCGGATAGAAGCCTTTGATTTGCAGTTGATGATGGATTCGCTGCAACCAGCCGTGAGCACGGCTGCAACATCGGCCTAAATCGAATATCTGCCCAGGAGACCTGAATGGATACGGTTTTGCGTCCCATGAGCACCTCGCAGGTGCTGGATAGGACCTTCAGTCTTTACCGGCAGAACTTCCTGCTGTTCGCCGGCATCGCCGCTCTTCCTCCGGCATTGCTGCTGTTGGGACAGTTGGGATTCGTGGGCGCCGGCACTCTTTCAGTGCTTTCCGGGCGCGCTGGATTGCAGGTTGCGGCAATCGTGGCTGCTGTGCTGACCGGAATGGCTCTCATGGCCCTCTGGATTTTCGGCTATGCCCTGTGCACTGGCGCATCCGTCTATGCCGTCACTCGCGTACACCTCGGTCATAAGACCAGCATTGCTGAAGCTTACAAACTGATGTTCCCCTACACCGGAACAGTGCTGGGTATCGTGGTGCTGGCGTTCCTGGTTTTGGCAGGTGCAGTTATTGCCGTGGCAGCGGTGATTGGTCTTCCTTTCCTCGCAATTGGCTTCGCGCTCAAAAGCCAACAGCTGGCGGTGGCGCTGCTCCCGGCAATTGCCATTTTCTTGCTCGTCCCGGCTGTTCTTTGTGCGGTGTTCTATGTCTCGGCCAGGCTCTCTCTTGCCGTGCCCTCGGCCGTGGTGGAACGCCTGGGAGTTATAGAGAGCCTGAAGCGAAGCTGGTCGCTGGCGCAGGGTTCAGTGTTGCGACTGATTCTGGTAAACATACTTGCCGCCATCATCAGCTTTGCTCTTTCCGCCGTGCTTTCCGTTCCCTACTTCATTGGAATTGCCCTTGCTATTACAAAGAAAAGTCCGGCTGCCATGGTGCCTTTCATCATCTGGCAATATATCGGCGACTTCCTCGCACGCAGCATAGCCTTTCCCATTGCAACCATAGCCATTTCGCTCATTTACTATGATGAACGAGTTCGCAAAGAAGCGTTTGATCTGCAATTGATGATGGAAGCCATGAGCCAGCCGCAACCGCCGCCTCTGCAGGGAGAAGCCACTCCAGGCGCTTCCTCGACTATCGGATGAGCACCCGAAGCCCCATCCTTCGTGCGCTGATTTTTGCTCTGCTCTTTTGCGGGCTGCTTGCGGCGGACGCCAGCGTTCCCCTGGGCAAATATCGTCAGCAACTCACAGAGATTGAGGCACGTGTTCACTCCCTGGATGATCATCCGGAGCAGGCAGGCAAAGTGATTGCTTCAATACCGGACCAAACGATAGTCAATACAGGAAGCGGAGAGGTTACAGTTAATTATCATCCGCTGAAGAACGATCTGACGGAGTTTGACAAGGCCGAGCGCACCGCCAAGCCTCACCGTCTGGAACAGATCAAGAACTACATTGTTGGACTGGAAACTGCGGCGAGCGAATATCCCCAAAGCTCTGAAGATCTCACGGCTTCGCGGCAGAAACTCGGGCAAATTCTTTCTCAATCCGAGTTCAGAAAAGTCCACGGCCCGGGGGTAAGGGAGACGTGGCTCTCAAAGTTGTACAAATGGCTTGCCTGGCTGCTCAGCAAGTTTCATGTTCGCGGCAACGCTTCCTTTGATGTATTGCAGTTTGTGGTGTACGCTCTGGTCGCCTGTGCCTTGCTCCTTCTGCTCTTTTGGACCATCAACCGCCTGCGACGCAAGAAAGAAGAGCCACCTCCACGGGAAATCTTGCCCTTTGCGCCTTCCGCCAGAAGCTGGCGAGTCTGGCTGGAGGAAGCGCGTGAAAGTGCAGAAAAGCAGGACTGGCGCAATGCCATTCATCTGGCGTATTGGGCGGCCATATCTTTTCTGGAATCAGGCGGCGCCTGGAAGCCCAACCGTGCGCGGACCCCGCGCGAGTACCTGCGCCTGTTGAGCAGTCGTAATCCGAGCTATCCCCCACTTTCGAACCTCACAAAGAAATTTGAGGTGATCTGGTACGGTGATCGCCCGGCCTTGCAGCAGGATTTTGAGGACTCATTGGGACAGCTGGAGAAGCTGGGATGCCGATGAACCTCTCCAGCAGTGACCGCCGGCTTCTGCTTTGGGCGGCGGTGATTGTCACCGTACTGGTAATTGCACTTGCGGTTTTTTCATCGAGCCAGCAGGAATCCGAGGTTACAACTTCCTACTCAGCGGACTCTGCCGGCGCAAAAGCAGCTTTCATGCTCCTGCAGCAGCAGGGCTACAAGGTGGAGCGCTGGGAGCAATCGCCCAACCAGCTTCCGGCTGATGTCGCCAACACTACGCTGGTCCTGGCATCTCCGTTTAATCCCCCCAGCAAACAGGAAAAAATCTCCCTTCAGCTCTTTCTAAGTCGCGGCGGCAGAATTCTCGCCACAGGTTACATTGCGTCGCTTTTTCTGCCCCAGGCTGACAGTTTGCCTGAGATGCTTGCCGGGCCCGCCTGGAAGTCCTTTGAACCACAACTGGTCTCGCCTCTCACACGCGCAGGCACAATTCGTATGTCGCCTAGTGCTTATTGGAAGAGCTCCCATGCGTTTTGCCTGGTGCATTACGCTGACGGAGAGAGGCCGGTGGTGGTCTCCTACAAAGTGGGCAAGGGAGAGGTCATCTGGTGGGCGTCTTCAATCCCGCTAACGAACGCCGGCATCAGCGCTGCCGGCAATCTGGCTCTGCTGCTGAATTCGCTCGGAAATGGGGACGTTCACATTCTTTGGGACGAATATTTTCACGGTTACCGGCAGACGCTGGGCGCCTATTTTTCTGAGCCGCCGCTGATGTTCGGATTACTGCAAGGCGTTCTTCTGCTGCTGGTAGTGGTGCTCACATTCTCACGACGCAGTTTGCCAATTCATCCGCTGCAGGAGAACTCGCGTCTTTCGCCGCTGGAATTTGTAGAGACGCTCGGCGGTTTGTACCATCGCGCCAAAGCGACCCACGCCGCGCTGGAGGTCCCCTACATGCGATTTCGTACAATCGTGACGCGGCGGCTGGGCCTGAGAACTGACATCTCCGCCGATGATCTGGCGCGCTCAGTGCGAAAGCGCCTGGCCTATAAAGACAATAGCTTGACGGAGATGTTGCGTAGAATTGAGGCCACTCTGGCGCAGGATGAACCCGGCGAACAGGTTGTTCTGGACCTGGCCCAGGAACTTAACCATCATATGCAGAACTTGAAACTCTTACAGGAGAGCATTCCTCATGGAGAACGTGTCCCGGGTGCTGAAGCACGGGCGAAATGAATTGGGAAAAGTCATTGTTGGGCAGGAAGAGCTGGTTAATCAGTGTCTTCTCACGATCCTTTGCGGCGGGCATGCCCTGCTCGAGGGCGTGCCCGGCATCGCCAAGACTCTGGTCATCAAGTGCTTCTCTCGCCTGTTTGATCTCGAGTTTCGGCGCGTCCAGTGCACTTCTGACCTGATGCCGGCAGACATCATCGGCAGCAACGTGCTCAATCTTGCGACCAGCACTTTTGCCCTTCACCGCGGCCCGCTCTTCACAGACATGCTTCTGGCAGACGAAGTAAACCGCATGCCTCCGCGCACGCAGGCCGCCCTGCTGGAAGCCATGGAAGAGCGGCAGATCACGATTGACGGCGTTCCCCATCATCTCTCTGAATTCTTCACGGTGTTCGCCACACAGAACCCGATTGAGTTTGAAGGCACCTATCCGTTGCCTGAGGCACAACTCGACCGATTTCTGTTGAAAATCAAAATCACTTATCCGGATTCTGACCAGGAGATAAAAATTCTGGAGAACCACCATCACGGCTTCGATTCTCATCAGCTGGAGGCAGTTGGGATTGCTTCCCTGTCGACAGAAGTCCTGCAACAGGCGCGAGAAGAAGTCAGGCGCACCACAGTTGAGCCGGCGTTGTTTCGCTACATGGTGGAACTGGTACGGCGCACGCGTGAATGGCCATCGCTTGCGCTAGGCGCGAGTCCGCGCGCGGCCATCAGCCTGCTGATGGTGGCAAAGGCAGCCGCTGCGCTGGAAGAACGCGATTACCTGATCCCGGACGAC
Organism: Candidatus Angelobacter sp.; assembly: GCA_035277785.1. Lineage (GTDB taxonomy): Bacteria > Acidobacteriota > Terriglobia > Terriglobales > Acidobacteriaceae > Angelobacter. Next base: position 4,819 of record DATEJX010000070.1, read on the forward strand.
GTGAAATCTTCCGTGCCGCCGGTGCTTCGACACCGCGTAATGATGAAGCCCGAGGCAGAGTTGGAAGGCCAGGATAGCGATCAGGTGCTGAAAGAGATTGTGAACTCGGTGGAAGTGCCGAAATAAACGGAGATTCTCACCACGGAGTGGCCATGACCGAACGGCGATCCCAATACGAGACCATGAACTCAAGCCGCAAAGCGCTGGTTCCCGCAACCGTTCAAGCTGCCGCACGCTCGAACAAAAGCTTCCCGTTTGGGTTTGGCCGGCGTTTCTTTCTGCTGATTGGGATCGGCGTTGTTTGGACGATACCGGCATTCTGGGATATGCGGTTTCTGCTCCTCATGGCCATCTGGGACGTTTGCGCCGTTGTGGCCTGGGCAGTTGACTTGAACCATTTGCCAGAACCTCACCAATTGGTCGTGCGGCGCTCGTGGGGTGGTGCGGCATCTCTGAGCAACGAAGTAGAGGTGACGCTCGAAATCCAAAATCTCAGCGGAGTGTCTCTCCAATGCAGGATTCTCGACGACATCCCCGCCGCGTTACGCTCTGAACCTCCGGACCTTTCCATCAGGACCGGTGCTCGCAGCAGCACATCAGCCTCATATACGGCAAAGCCTCTTGAGCGGGGTGACATCAAGCTGGCAGGCGCCTGGTTGCGCTATCAAAGTACGGCACATTTTGCCGAGCGATGGGCGTTTGCTGATGTCGGGCAGACGGTTCGGGTTTTTCCTGATCTGGAACAGGTCCGCAGGCATAACATCTACCTTTCGCGTGCGCGACAGATCGAGCTTGAAAAGCGCTTAATCCGGCAACGCGGAACCGGTCGCGAGTTTGAAAGCCTGCGTGAATACCAGCCTGGAGACGAATTTCGCGACATTTGCTGGACTGCCACGGCGAGACGGGGCAAGCACGTGACCAAGCTACATCAGGTGGAACGCAGCCAGGCAATATGGATCGTTATGGATGCGGGGCGTCTGCTGCGGACGCGAGTGGGTGAACTGAGCAAGCTTGATCTTTCAGTGAATGCGGCACTGTCTCTGGCCCAGATTGCTCTCTACTCTGGCGATCGCACCGGACTTCTGGTGTACGGCCGCAAGGTTCAGCAACGCGTGGGACTTGGCCGCGGCCTGGGTCATATGCGCGCCATCCTGGAGGCGCTCGCTTCCGCGCACGAGGAGCCATCAGAAGCAGATCATCTCTATGCTGCTGCAGCGCTGCTCCAAATGCAGAAGCAGCGTTCGCTGATTGTATGGATCACAGATCTTGCCGACACGTCCATGACTCCGGAGGTGATTGAGAGCGCGTCGCAGATTCTCTCAAAGCACCTTCTTTTGTTTGCGGTGATTGCGCAGACTGACCTTCTCGAATTGGCCAACAAGTATCCGGAAAATCCGGAGCGGATGTTCGAGATCATGGCGGCGCAGGAACTGGTCCATCGCCGAGAGACACTGATTGGCCGGGTTCGAGGTAAAGGAGCGCTGGCGCTGGAGATTTCTCCGGACGCGCTAACCACGGTGCTGGTGAACCGGTATCTGGAAGTGAAAGAGCGGGGGCTGATCTAAAAAATCACAGAATTTGTGATGAGGTTCACGAGGCCCGTTTCTTCCGCACCACAGTCCTTTTCACAATGGTTGGACCAGGCCTCTCCGCTACGACGGTATCCACCACACCACCCGGAACCACTCGCTTCATACGCCGCTTCGTAACTGTGATTTCTCCCTCGCGGGTTGATGGTGTCTCACCGAAGAGAGCATTCATGTACTCAGCCCGGCATTCGTCCGAGCAGAAGTGTACAGCCAGAGGCTCCACTGCCCGCGGACGGTCCCACGTTCCTGAAATTGAGACTTCGCGGCGAGCGGAAGTGACACCGATATTTTCAGCGGCAAAGCCCAGAATCCAGGCTTCGTCACTTTCTTTGAGCCTTCCGCAGGTATCGCATTGAAAACGGACCATCACGCACCTCTTGGAACTAAGATGGCTACGATGTTTAGAGGGTTTCTTTTTGAGTGGTGGTTCAGACGGTAAAACCAAAGCAGGCCAGAGCTGTCACTCCATCTCACCTTCGCTCAGCCTGCCACGAGCACAGAAAGTTAGATAACTGAAGAACACTGCGGCAATTGCTCCGGCCAGAGCAAACTTCCACTGCCATGGGATGTTTGGCGAGGGCGAGACAAAGCCTTCAATGGTGCCAGCGAGGATGAGAATTGGAATTACGCCAAGCAGCAGACGAACTGCTTCACCTCCGGCGCGAGCGATGGACTGCCCCCATGGACGCATGCCGGGGAACAGCATGCCCTGCGCGATGCGAAGCCCTGCTCCTCCGCCGATAAATATGGCCGGAAGCTCCAGCACTCCATGAGGGGCGACAAAGCTCCACAGAGATAAACTCATGCCTCCCAGCCAGCATGCCGCACCGACCACACCGATCAGTATGCCGTTGAAGACCATCATGTACACGGTGCCGAGGCCAAAGCTGATGCCCCAGGCGAAGGCCATGAAGGTGACGCTCATGTTATTGGTCATGATGGCGCTGGAGGCCAAAGGTTTCACGGCGACTACGGATTCCGTCCACATCTTGTGCCGTTCGATAGTTTCAATCATCTGCGGACCGAGAAAGAGGCGCATGAAGTCCGGCCGAGTAATGGAAAGCAGCAGGCCAGCGACACCGCCGAGGATGAACAGCAGAAATGCGGCGTTGATTAGCCCCAGATTGCGGCGGAACACTCTGGGCCAGGTAAGGCGGTAAAAGTGAATGATGCCGCGGGGGCTCGATTTTTGTCCGGAATAGATGGTATTGTGAGCGCGGGAAAGCAGAAGGTTCAATGAGCGTGCATACGATCTACCACTCGCGTCTTCGCGCAGAGTAGAGAGATCTGCCGCAGCCTGCCGGTAAAGCAGCCCGAGTTCCTGAAGCTCAAGCCGGGTCAGGGAGCCTAGACCCTGCCTGCTGGTCTGGTCGAGTAAACGTTCCAGGCGGTCCCAATGGCTTTGGCGTTTCGCGAGCCAGTGAGCAGAGATCATACGTGGACAAGCTTATCATTGACACTCCGGAGCAGGTGCACCTTGAGTTTGTGCTCGCGGGCATCGGCAGCCGGTTCATGGCGGCTCTTCTCGATTCCATAATTCAGGCCGTCATTCTGCTTCTGGTTGTTTTTGTCGCTGCCTTGTTTGCCGCTGTGCCGCTTTTTAGCCGTTCTCCCATGTGGGTGTTGGCCCTGATGATTTTCGTTCTCTTCAGCATCATGTGGGGCTACTACGCAACGTTTGAGGCGGTATGGAAAGGACAAACGCCGGGGAAGCGCTGGGCCGGTATTCGAGTGATCAAAGATTCAGGACGCCCAATCAACACCTTCGAGGCGATCGCCCGCAATCTGGTGCGCTTCGTCGACTACCTGCCCGGCTTCTATGGCATCGGGGTGGTTACCATGTTGCTGAACAGAAAGAACCGCCGCCTGGGCGACTTTGTGGCGGGAACGATTGTGGTGCATGAGAGCTCTGACCGCGAAGCCGCACCGTTCTTCAACACAGCCCACCAAAACAGCGACTATGTTTTTCCTCAGGC
>DATEJX010000071.1:0-3099 GCA_035277785.1 Candidatus Angelobacter sp.
CAGAAGACGGCATACCACAGTGAGGAGTTCATCAAGGTCCAGCACTGCCGTGGTCTGGCGTGCCACCGCGTTGATGGCCTCAAGCTGTTCAGCGCGGCGGCGCTCAAGCGAGTAGAGCCGCGCGTTCTCCAGTGCGAGAGAAGCCTGGGTGGAAAACAGCGTGAGCAGGTCAATCATTTCTGAATCAAAGAAGTTGAGGTGCTCACTCTGGAAATCAAGCACGCCCACCACTTCGTCCCGCACCATAAGCGGGATGGCCACTTCAGAACCTGTGGTGGGGATCACGTTCAGGTAGCGCGGGTCCTTCTTGACGTCAGGAGAATAGATTGGCCGCTTGAGCTGGGCAGCATGCCCGCTCAATCCTTTGCCCAGTGGAATTCGCAGCCCTTCAACCCCCATGTATCCCAGATGAGCGCGGATGTAGAGCTCGGATTTGTGCTTATCGAGCAGTAGGACGGCGCCATTTTGAAGCTGGAAATAATCGCGAATAATACTGAGGATCTGGTTTAAGACTTCGTCCAGGTCAAACGTAGACAGAATCGCCTGGCTGGCGTCATACAAAATGGCGATCTTTTGCATTGATTCAAGCAATGAACCGATGTCTCCGTGTTGACAGTCAAAACCATGCGGGCTCCCGGACGCGAAACGAACGTTAGCGTGCCAGAGGGGGTGAGAGCTCGGCCAGTGGCGTTGTATTATCTGAAATTTTACAGCGAATCAAAGGCACACGGAAGTAGGTAGCCATAGCACGAAAGTGCCTAGTGCTTAAATGGGAAAAAGGACAATAGAGGGACCATGTGCCGCTAAAGCCAACCAAAACCACCGCAGAAGGTTTTTTTGAGCGTCATCGGCGCAACAAATCCACCGGCTCCTTGATATCGGTAACACGGAAATAACGGGCCAGCCCTGGATGTTTCTTCGCCACCGCCTCATAGATTGCATAGGCTACGGAGCGATAGGAGAAATGTCCAGCAGGGCCACTGCGCAGTTCAGAAATGTAAAGAGCTTCAGCAAAATCCATCTTGAACAAAGTGCGTTTACGGAAAGCCATGGGTGAAAGGTACAGCGCTGCTTCACTGCTGCCCGCCTGGTTCAAGCGATTTTGCACGTCCATAATCTGCTGCATGGCTGCTTCGTAGCGCTGCCTGAGGCCGGCAGATACCAGATCGTCAGGAGTGTCATAGCCGTGAAGCGCTGTGAAAACCTGCTCTATCTGCGTACAGCGGCGATGTCGATGCATGTCCCTGAACCCGCCAATGTCCATCAGGATGTCAAAGCAAAAGCCTTGCCCGGCATGAAATGAGCGCAGAAGCTCGTCGTGCGGTCCGCGATGCCGCAGCCCCATGTCGACAATTTCATCGCGCTGAGTGGCGGTCATGGACTGCACCCGCTCACGCACCTGCCGATAAGGATAATGGCACGCCGAATAGAGCAGCGTGGCTGCCAACTCAACCTCCACCGGCCCTTCTTCTATTAAGTCCACCAGCGGAGCCTCAGCCATCGGAGCGCCCTGCATGATTTCGGCGGCAGCTTGCGCCAATTCCTCTCGAGTGTTGATCTCGTATTCGTTTCGGTTGGCGTACTTCACCAGCGTTGGCGCGACTTTTACCGGCCGCAGCAATTGCTGCTCAGCCCGCGCCCCGATCTCCGGATTGGCCTGCTTGATCTCCTCCACCAGCCCACGCAGCCACTCAGACTGCGCGTTGTACGCCGGCTGCCGCGCGGCTTGCTTCAGCAACTCGCCCAGGTGACGAACTTCGTGATACGGGCTGGAGAGCAGGCGAGCAATCTGGGTTTCCAGCGTCCGCGCATTCACAATCTGCCCCAAAGAAGTGTTCGTGGCCAGCGGCAGAAGATAACGCGCAACATCAAATGCGCGCGCACGCAAGGTGCGCGTGTAGGCATCTTCCTGCATTTCAGCCGGTCGAGGAACCTTGCTGGTGTACCAGGCCAGCATCTCCCGGGTAAGGGCCTCATATTCGGCAAAGAGGAAATCCGCGGCCGCCGTGTATTGCTTGCGCAGAGTTTCCTGCTGCGCTCCCGTTCCAAAATCAGGAAGGTAATAGCCGCTCTTCTTAAAGTTCTGGTAGCGCGTGGAGCGTTCCTGCCCGTCCCAACGCTGCTCGTCCACCAGCACGATGGCCGCCAGGATGGAAAGCTTCTCCACCGCCAGCGCAATGTGTGCCAGGTCGGCAATGGACCGATGACCATACTGGAAATAAAAAGTGTTCAGGAATTGCTCGGCCTTTTGCTCGCTGATTTCCTTGAGCGACTCCTTCATGGAGAGCGCAGAACGCGAGTACTTGGCCATGGCATAGGCCTGGACTTCCGGATCCACGCCGTGCACAGCAAAGACGTTCACCTGCGGACCGGCATTCACTCCGTTCCTGTTCTCTTGCTCGTTCGGTTTGGCCTGGGCGAGAGTTGAGTCAGACATGTGCTCTTGGGATTTTATTCCATGAGGCACCTGAATGCTAAGAATTGGCGAGTACTGGATGGGCGCGCACTCTTCTTTTAGCGATTTCGAAGATCTCAAACACTAATAAAGAAAACGAGATCGGTTGCACGATGGGATTCAGCAAGGCAAACGCGCCAAACCATCTGCTGAAAGCACGCCAGTCGCGGGTCCGATTTACCTGGGAAGCATAGAGCGCCAGGAGGAAAGCAAACAGGGTAGACGCGATGAGTTATTGCGCTTCCACGATCAGTTGCCCAACAGGCGCCTTCACAAGCTCCGCCAGCAGCAACCAGCGCACGGTCCAAAGCACCAGCGGCGCAACCATGTAAAGAAGGACCGGCGCGGTTCCGTTTCCCGTTGCTTTGTGTGGTTCGATGGCTGCTGTTGCCATGAGGTCGTCATTCCTGGACCGTAGCAGGATTAGCGGTCGGTCCCGTTGCCCCAGCGATTATAGACGGATAGAACGAAACATGAGCAATCGATTCGAGGGTACTCCGATGGACCAAACAATCGCTCTGCTATCCTGAAATCAGTCCAGCTATGCCTCCCATCATTAACGCCCAGGACATCAGCAAACGCTTTGGAGCTGTGCCGCTCTTTGAGCGAATCCGGTTCACAGTTTCTGAAGGCGACCGCATTGG
>DATEJX010000072.1:0-4401 GCA_035277785.1 Candidatus Angelobacter sp.
AGATCCGCCGAAACCAGCTTCTGCGTCGGCCACAATGGGAGCGAACCAGTAGGTTCCATTCTTCCCTTCAGCACAATTAATCTGGTCGGCGCGAAGGAAGGCATTGTTGATTTCTTTCACCACGGCAGGAACGCTGTTGGACGGATAAAGGCTTTGGTCGGGATACATTTGACCTGCGAGATTGGCGTCGCCGGCCACTTGCCAGCCGCTCAGGTAGATCGACTTCAGACCCGCCTGCACCTGCTGAAGGGCCTGGTTGCCGGTCAATGCGCCCAGTGCGGAAACGAACTCGTCCTGATGAAACAGCTTCCACAGGCGCTCAGCTCCAATGCGGGCCAGCGTGTATTCAATTTGTACGGTGCCGCGCAGCCGCACCACATCTTTGGCGGTGTAAGGGCGCGTAATGCCTTTCCAGCGCGCGTCATTGTTCCAAAACATTTCCAGTTGCGGTTGATTCATCTGTTGCACGGGCGTTCTCCTGCTGTTTGGTGGGCGAAACCGGTTCTTTGTTCGCCGAAGTCATTAGATGTCAGGAGAGAGGGACAGCACAAACGGGGTAGTCCGATTCGGACTAGTTGGACAAAACGGCAGGAAACGGAGTTTTGCCGCCACCCTGACCACCACATGTGCACAAGAGTGCGATTTTTACCATGTTACATCGATTTTGACCTTAATGGCCGGCATTCGTCCCCGGAAGCCTGGAAGGCACCGTTTGGAACGACACGTCCATATTGTCCCTTTTCGTTACTCCGGCTATGATGGCCGGGTGGCAATCAGCCCGCGAATTCGCCCTGCGAATGAGATTCCCGATTCTCTTCTTCAAGAGCTGCGAGGATTTCTGGTCACCCGCCAGGTTTCCAATGGAATAGCCCTGCTCGATGCAAATGCGCACATTTTTGCCCTTCTTGATCCGGCACAGCGCAATGCAGCCGCGCTGGTGGGAGCGGTGGCCCAATGGATTGATATCGGCTACAGCGGACCGGAGTTGCTGGAACAACTCCTGCAAAGATTCCCTCGTGAGCAGCGAGGAAAGCTTTCAGTCGCGGACTACGTCCACCTGCGCATGGCCGAGGGGTTGCTGGCCCTCTTAGGTGACCATTCTGATGAGGCCCTGCGGCACTTTGATCTTGTCTTGACGCTGCAGGAAGAGATTGAAGACAAGGAAGTTATAGCCATTGCTCATTTCTGGAATGCCCGTTGTCACCGCAAAAAAGGTGAATACGACGAAGCGCTAAAGCGTTCAGGAGTAGGCCGCGAACTTGCAACGGCGCTCGGCTTTCCGGGAATGGCAGCCGTCATGCGCGTGCTGGAAAGCTGGTTGCTCTTCCAAAAGGGTCATCTGCGGGAAGCAACGCGCATCCTGGACCAGGCGGAGTCTGTGCTGCGCAACACCGATGACGACATTACCCTGGGCAATATTTATTCCGCGCATGGCCGCATGATCCGCCGTCAGGGGCAATACAAGCAGGCTCTAACATTATTTACTCGCGCGATCGAGCATTTCCGCAAACGCAGCCCGCAGCACCGGAACCTTGCTCGTTCGCTGGCCAACATTGCGTATGTGCAGCGCTTGATTGCGGCCCAGATCATCCGGCAGATGGATACTGCAGCGGAGCGGAGCCGCAAACGTCGCGGCAGGGCAAAAGATGCTGCCGGCCAGCCCAGGCGAAGTGCGGATGCGCGCCGCCAGTATGAGGAACTGAGGGCCAGTGCATTCACTAACCTGGAGCAGGCAGAGAAGATTTACCGCCACCACAACCATCATCACGGCATCGGCAATGTCCTGGAAAATCGCGGGCTGCTGCATCTTGACAGCGGCGAACTGGATCTGGCTGCCCAGGAAGGCGCGCGTGCGTATGTTGTGGGGAAGGAAGAAAATGACGCCATTGTGATGGCGCGGGCGCGGCTGCTGCAGTGCAAAGTAGAGCACGCACAACTGGAAGAAGAAATCGAGGGCAGTACACGGACCTGGGAGCACGTGCAGGCGGCACGCGACTACGCGCGCGAGGCCGCTGAGGCGGCCACGCATACACAGAACCAGCGACTGCTGTCGCGCGCATATATCTGGCGCGGACTAATCGCCTGCCACCCAGCCATTCACGACCTTGAAGATGCGCGCCACTGCCTCGACAAAGCCACGGCGTTCATGGCCCTCGCGCAGGATGAAGATGTAGCCAATGAACTGCAGGTGCTTAAACAAAAAGTCACGTCGCGAGGCAGCGTGGATCCTCGCCTGCGCGCGTGGACCCAGGGCGTTACGGACGGCAAAACCTTCCAAAAACTTACTGAAGAATTCGCCGAGTTGGTAATCCCTCGAGTGTGGGAACAGGAAGGTAGAAAGGTCTCGCGGGTGGCAAAGGTGCTGAAGGTGTCGCCCAAAAAGGTGCGGAGAGTTCTGGCAAAAGCAGGCAAATCGAAAAAATAAGCCTGGCGCAAGAACTGGGTTTCAATCCTGATGGATTTGAGGAACCCGAATACAAAATTTTCAGCAGCAGAACCTGCCTGTTATTCTCTAGTCCATGGCCAAGTATCTTGTCACCGGAGCCGCAGGCTTCATTGGATCAAATCTGATCCACGCGCTGGTCGCGCGAGGAGAGGAAGTTCGCGGCATTGACAACTTCAGTCACGGTCGCCGGGAAAACCTGGCCGGGATTACCGAAAAAATTGAACTTCTGGAAGCAGATATTACAGACAGCGAATCGGTGCGGTCCGCCTGCCGGGGAGTGGATTACGTGCTCCATCAGGCTGCCCTGGGATCTGTACCCAGGTCCATTTCAAACCCGCTGGCCAGCAATCATGCCAACGTGGTGGGAACGTTAAATGTGCTGGAGGCCGCTCGGCGATCCGGGATCAAGCGCGTGGTATACGCAAGCTCTTCTTCAATTTATGGCGATACCCCCACGTTGCCAAAGCATGAAGACATGCCGGCAAACCCGATATCGCCCTATGCCGTTTCCAAATATGCGGGCGAACTCTACGCTCAGAGCTTTTGCCGAGTGCTCGAGCTGGAGACTGTCTCTCTCCGGTACTTCAACGTGTTTGGGCCACGCCAGCATCCCACGTCAGAATATGCAGCGGTGATTCCCAGGTTTATTCGCTCGATGATGCACAACGAACAGCCCACAATTTTGGGCGATGGCCGGCAGAGCCGGGACTTCACTTATATTGAGAATGTAATTTCAGCCAATCTGCTGGCTTGCGCCGCCCCCGCTGAACGCGTGAACGGCAAAGCGTTCAACATTGCTGCAGGAGAAAAGTTCAGCCTGCTGGAAATGTACGAACTGCTCAAGGACCTCACTGGTTTCAGGAAACCGCCGTTATTTGCCCCTTCGCGGGCCGGCGATGTACGCGACTCGCTGGCGGATACTTCGCGGGCGGAGTCCGCAATGGGATACAAGACACTGGTTAATTTCAAGGAAGGGCTGCGCCGTACCGTGGAGTGGTACCGCGCAGAGTTTGAGGCGCCTGCCGCGCCTGCCACAGAACGTAATGCTATCGCTCACTGAAGATCAGGTAAGACAACTGGCCAACGTGGACGTGGTGATTGAAGCGCTGCGGACGGCCTTTGCCCGCGATTTCTCTCAAACGCTGGAAATGCCCGTTCGCTCTTCCCTTCGCTTGCCAAACAACGGCGTGCTTCTTTTGATGCCAGCCTATGACAGTATTCTCGGTCTGGCAGGAGTCAAACAGGTAACTGTTACAAGCTCCACCCGCGTAAAAGCAAGCTATGAACTGCTGGATCCCTCGAGCGGCATGACGCTGGCACGCATGGAAGCAAACTGGCTTACGGATCTTCGAACTGCGGCCACGTCCGCGGTGGTCACCAGCGTGCTGGCGCGCTCCGATGCTCGCACCCTGGGAGTTTTTGGTACAGGGCGGCAGGCGGAGGCGCACATTGCAGTTCTACAGCATGTAAGAAATTTCACCCGCATTCGCGTTTGCGGATCGGGAAGCAGTAACCTGCAGCAGTTCTGCCGAACCATGAGTGATCGCTACAAGATGCAAGTCGATCCAGCTGATGCTGAGAGCTGTGTCCGCCAATCTGATGTGGTCTGCACCTGCACCACTTCACGCGTCCCTGTTCTTCGTGGCAGTTGGCTCAAGCGAGGCATGCACCTGAACTTGATTGGCGCTTTTCAGCCTGAATCGCGCGAAGTTGATAGCGAAACAGTGCTGTGCTCGCGCGTGGTGGTGGATACATACGAGGGAGCATGGGCTGAGGCTGGGGACCTGCTGATTCCACTCAGAGAAGGCGCCATCCAGAAAAGTGACGTCATGGCTGACCTGCATGAGATGCTCAGCGGAAAAAAATGGGTACGCACCGGCGCCGATGACATTACCCTGTTTAAGAGCGTAGGTTGTGCTCTGGAAGATCTGGTGACAGCCAAACTGGTTTATGAA
>DATEJX010000073.1:0-8662 GCA_035277785.1 Candidatus Angelobacter sp.
CCGGCGCGCAGTTGCTGGCACTCAGTAGCAGCGGGGCGGTTAAGAAATCCTGGCTGCTTCCCGGCAGCAATGGGTTGGGATTGGATGTTGATAATGTCGCCCCAGTTCTCGGCGATTTCAATCAGGATGGGACTACCGATATCGCAGTTGCGTATCAGCTTTCGGCAATTTCCGGAGATAACCCCGGATTGGTAACAATCCTGGACACGCATGCGCCGTTCAATCCCGCACAGCTTGATTGGCCCATGATTTTCCAGAACCCGCGAAATAGTTCCGTGCTGTTAAGGACCTCAGCGTCAACGCTTGCAGTCACTTTGACGTCAGGAGCAAATCCTGCAGTGGTTGGAGACACTCTGGTCTTTACCGCCACGGTTACTCCTGCCGGAAATGGCTCAGTGCAGTTCCTTGATGGAGGAGAGCCCATTTCCGCCAGCATTCCCTTAAACAACGGCAGCGCTTCCTTCACCACTTCAGCACTCGCCCTGGGCAGCCACTCAATCACCGCGCGCTACACAGGAGATAACCAGCGTAGCGGCTCAGCAAGCACCGCACTGGTTGAGACCGTGTCCAAGGGAAATACCACGGTGAACGTAGGCTTGACTGCAGGTTCGAATCCTGCGGTATTCGGCGATTCACTTACCTTCACAGCAACGGTCAGCCCCAGTTCGGCCACCGGAACTGTGACATTCCTGGATGGATCAAACCCAATCTCCGACGCAGTGCCGCTCGTGAGTGGTTCCGCGAGCTTGAACATTGCGACCCTGCCGATTGGAACTCACGCAATCACCGCGCAATACAGCGGCGATGCTACCTTCAACTTTGGTATTTCCGCGCCATTGCAGCAAACCGTAAACTCCCCGAAACCTACTCCGGTCGTCAGCCTGGCCTTGAGTGCCGGAACGAACCCTTCGGTTTTCGGGAACTCATTGACATTCACAGCCACGGTTGCGCCGGCATCGGCTACTGGAATCGTCGTCTTCTTTGATGGGAGCGTAGCCATTTCAGGCAATATCCCACTCAGCAGCGGCGCGGCAACATTCGTGACCAGTACACTCGGAGGGGGAACCCACACCATCACCGCCCAGTACAGCGGCGATGCAACGTTTAATGGCTCCACTTCCAACGCGCTGGTTCAGAATGTGGCGAAAATTGCCACGGAAGTGGACCTTGAGCTGTCAGTAAACACCACGGGGTTTACCGCCGGAACTCCGTTGACGTTCATCGCCAACATTACTCCCAATGCTGCAACCGGGATCGTCTTCTTCTTTGACGGAGACACCCAAATATCGCAGCCCGTGCCGGTAAGCAACGGCTCGGCCAGTTTTACCACCACCACCCTGGCTGTGGGATCACACACGATTACCGCCAGATACAACGGAGATGCCAACTATGCAGCATCCCAATCGCAGGTCCACAAGCTGAGCATCAAGTAAGGTGCGCTGTTAAAACAGCGAGGGAGCCGATGCCGGCTCCCTCATTTTTGTGCGTGGGGTTTCTTCACTCCGTGCCCAAGCGGATCTGGTCCGCAGGCTACAGCGAAAACTCACGGCCAGGGCTGGATGAGAAAGCGCATGATGCTTTCGCCCATAGCCCGAAGGCGGGCTGACATCCTGCGCGAGACTCCGCTCCAGCCACGAGGCTCTGTTGCACCTGTGCGGTAGACGGTCCAAAGCATTCCTTTTCTCCAGTACATGCGCACGCCGGCACTGCCCGAAGCAAAATTACTTCCCGCCTCGCTGCTGATCCCCTCAAACTCTTTGGCTCTTGTTTCACCTGCTCCGGACATAGATACACCTCAACTGCCACTGCCCCTCAATTTTGGGCTTGTTCCTCAGAAAGTAGTGCTTGCAAAGGTCAAACCGTTACAAACACGAAATGTTGCGCAGAAAGTTGCTGATTTCAGTCGATGGCGCGATAAAGTTCCCGGCTGCGCGACTCCACAATGGCACCCAGCCCACCCTCGACATATTGCTTGTAATAAGGAGCGTCACGGTGCGCCTGGAGCGCGGCCTGATCCTTATATTCCTCGTAAAAGAGGAAACGGCGCGGGTCTTCCATCGATTGGTGTCCGACGTAATACACACATCCCGGTTCTTTGCGCGAATGCTCGTGGAGAATGCGAATGATCTCCCTGCATTGCTCTTCCGTGCCCGGCTTCACCACAATGTCGACTTTCAGAACAATCATTTTGCCCTCGCGATCTTTTGCGGGGCCGAGACCAGCTCAGCCTCAAAGTCCGGCATAAAGATAGTCTGGTCGCGCTCCGGCCCGGTGGAAACCATGCCGATCTTTGCCCCGGTTTCCTTTTCCAGAAAGCGTAAGTACTGCTGGGCTTTCTTCGGCAGCTTGTCAAAGCCAGTAATGCCTTCAGTGGAGGTCTTCCAACCCGGAAGGTTTTCGTAGACGCATTCCACGGTTTCAAAGCCTGTCGCCAGCGCGGGGACTGAGTCTGTCTTCTTGCCATTCACCTTGTAGGCCACGCACACTGGAATTTCGTCAAGCTGATCGAGCACGTCAAGCTTTGTCACCACCCACCAGTTCACGCCGTTGATCATCTGCGCGTAACGCAGCAGGACCAGGTCCACCCAGCCGCAGCGACGCGGACGTCCCGTAACTGCTCCGTATTCGTTCCCGCGGGCGCGCAGTTCGTCAGCGATTGCGCCATCCACTTCCGTGGGAAATGGTCCGCTGCCCACGCGCGTGCAGTAAGCCTTGGTCACGCCCACCACGCTCTGGATTGCATTCGGCGGCACGCCAGTGCCGATCACAGCTCCCCCGGCGCTGGCGCTGGAGGAAGTGACAAACGGATACGTTCCGTGGTCGATATCGAGCATTGTGGCCTGGGCGCCTTCAAACATCACTGACTCGCCCGCGGCCACCGCCTGGTTCAGCAGCAGAGCCGTATCCGCGACAAAGGGCGCAATCTTCTCCGCCGCGTCGGCGTACTCGCGATACATGCTGTCAGCATCGAGCGGTTCAGAGTTGAACAGCGCGTGCGCGATCATGTTTTTCTCGCGGCAGGCATTCTCAATGGTGGTTTTGAGCAGGCGCGAATCCAGCAGATCAGCCACGCGCAGCCCGCGGCGTCCCATCTTGTCTTCATATGCCGGGCCGATGCCGCGCGATGTGGTGCCGATCTTCACTCGCCCGGGAGCGTTCTCCGCGCCCATCTCAATCATGCGGTGGTAAGGCAGGATTACGTGAGCGCGATTGGAGACAAAGAGATTGCCATCAATCTTTACGCCGGCCTGGCGCAGCATACCCACTTCCTTGAGGAAGGCCAGCGGATCCAGTACCACACCGTTGCCAATCACGGCGCGGCAGCCTTTGCGGAGCACTCCGCAGGGCACAAGCTGCAGCACAAACTTCTTGCCGCTGATTACCACCGTATGGCCGGCATTATGGCCGCCGGCATAGCGCGCCACCACAGAAAAGCTGTGGGAGAGCACGTCCACAATTTTGCCTTTGCCCTCGTCGCCCCATTGAGCGCCGACAATTACTGCTGTCTTACTACGCTTCACGCGAATGCACACTCCTCGCCCGTACTGAATTGCTCAAGTTCTTGAAAGGTCCGGGAATTTCTGAGACGGGAAGTTCTTGCTTATTACTCATAGATTTTAACAAAAGAGCAGAGATGCTGCAGAAGGTGAAGCTTGCGTTGCCAACTGCGGCCGTTTCGTTTGCGGCGCTTGGCTGCCCGCGTTAACCTAATCCTGCGTTTATGCTCCCTTTCAAGCTGGTTTACAGTGACGACTACTATCTCCCCATCGGCGCGCACGTCTTCCCGGCGGAAAAATACCGGCTGATCCAGCGGCGGTTGCTGGAGAGTGGAATCGCTGAGCCCGCTGACTTTGTTGAACCCAAGCCGGCCAGCGATGAAGACGTCCTGCTGGTGCACACGAGCGAATACGTGCAGAAGCTGAAAACGGGAACGCTTTCTCCCATGGAAGAGCTGCAGATGGAAGTTCCCTACTCGCCGGAGCTGGTAAAAGCCTTTTGGCTGGCGGCGGGCGGATCCATTCTGGCCGCTGATCTTGCTCTGCGCTACGGCGCGGCCTTCAACATCGGCGGCGGATTCCATCATGCCTTTCCTGATCACGGCGAGGGATTCTGCGTGGTGCATGACGTGGCCGTGGCCATCAAGCGCATGCACAAGGACGGAAAGATCACTCGCGCCATGACGGTGGACCTTGATGTCCATGACGGCAACGGTACGGCAGCCATCTTTCCGCCCAAAAAGAAACCGGGCAGTCCGCTGCCGAGTGCTGGAGCGGTTCGCCATGATGTGCGACGCAGCGGTGGCGGCGCTCTGGAAGCGCTGGGCGCGAGCGACGGCGAACTGGAAGTGTTCACCATCTCACTGCACCAGGCACACAACTATCCCGCGGTGAAACCACCATCTTCCATTGATGTACACCTGCCGGACGGCACGCATGACGATGAGTATCTGGGATGGCTGGACCAGGCGCTGAGTTCAGCCTTCCGCCAATTTGAACCGGAGCTGCTTTGCTACATCGCGGGCGCAGATCCTTACAAAGAAGACCAGTTGGGCGGGCTGGCGCTGACTATCGAAGGACTCAAAAAGCGTGACGACCTGGTGCTGCGCGTGGCCAAAGAACGCCGAGTGCCGGTGATGGTGACCTATGCCGGCGGCTACGCCCGCCAAGTCATGGACACGGTAACCATCCATTGCAACACAGTCATCGCGGCAAACGAACTCTATTGTGCTCCGGAGAGTAAATGAGATCGATTCGACTGCTGACATTCCTTGCTGCTGTCTGTACTCTGTTTCCGACAATCGCTAACCCACAACGGACTGCCACACCCCAACTGAACCACGATCCCGATAAAGCCTTGATCAGCGCCAACGACGTGCGGCTGTTCTGGTCTGCATATGACCTGTGGAGCACTCGCGAACACGGCGCTCCGGAAAAACTAGCTGAGGTGCTCCAGCATGAATACCTGGACAAAGGCTCGCAGGGGCTCAAGGAGTTTGTTCCCGGCAGAATCAGGAGCGCCGATTATCTTGCCAAAGTGGTTCTAAATCAGCGCAGTTATTATGAGTCAGTCCGCCACAACACGGAACAGATGGAAAATTTCATTCCTGAGATCAGAAAGTATTTTCTCAGGTTGAAGAAGCTCTATCCTGATGCAGCCTTTCCGGCGGTTTACTTTGTGATTGGGGCGCAGAACTCGGGCGGCACGAGTTCAGCAGAAGCGCTCATCATTGGGTCTGAGATGTTCGGCAATGGCCCGAACTATTTCGTGCAGATGTCAGATGTAGTTCCCATGGTGATTCACGAGTCCGCGCACTTTCAGCAGAAAGATCATTCGAAAAATGATCTCTTCAACAATGCCATGCGGGAAGGTGGAGCTGACTTTGTAGCTGAATTGGTTACAGGTCGTCACATCAACGAAGCCAATAAACCATACGGCGACTCACATGAACAGGAGCTCTGGCAGCGCCTTCAACACGATATCAAAAGCCGAGCCGAAATCGGGAACTGGATGGGTGTCTTTAATCCAACTAACGGAGAGCCACGCGATCTGGGATATTACATGGGATACAAAATCTGCCAGTCCTATTACGAAATCCATTCCGACAAACAGCAGGCGCTGAAAACGATTATGGTAATGCAGTCGCCGGAGGAGATTCTATCCCAAAGCGGCTACGGGCAGAGGTTCAAGTAATGTTAATTCAACTCGTCCGCCACGCCACGCTGCTGCTCCAGTATGCCGGCATGCGCATTCTGGTTGATCCCATGCTGAGCGATGCCGGAGCCATGGCCCCGATCCAGAACTCTCCGCAGCCGCGAAACAATCCTCTGGTTCCGCTGCCGTGCCCGGTTGATGAAGTGCTCGACGGAGTACAGGCGGTGCTGGTGACGCATACACATCGCGACCACTGGGACGACGCGGCCATTCAACTTGTGCCCAAAGACCTGCCTCTCTTCTGCCAGCCGGAAGACCTCAAGAAGATGGAGGACACACATTTCCTCAACGTGGCAGCCGTCCACGACGAGCGCCACTGGAGCAAGATCTGCATCACGCGCACTCACGCGCAGCACGGCACGGGCGACATCGGAAAAGCCATGGCTCCTGCCAGCGGCTATGTTTTGCGGGCCGAAGGCGAGCCTACGCTGTACATTGCGGGAGACTGCATCTGGTGCCCGGAAATTTCAGGAGCAATCCACCATTTTCATCCTGAGATCGTTGTGGTGAACGCCGGCGGAGCAAGATTTTTGCAAGGCGATCCCATTACCATGACGGCCGAAGACGTGGTGCACGCCTGCCGGGCCGCGCACTGGGGCCAGGTAATTGCCGTCCACATGGAGGCGATCAATCATTGCCTGGTCACGCGCGATGATGTGGCGCATGCGGCGCATGCGGCGGGAGTGAAGGTGACGATTCCGGCAGATGGAGAAGTGGTTGAGTGAACTGACCACTCACCATGAGACGGAGGACCAAATAGAAGTGCCAGAAATGCCAAAATTGCCAAAAAATCCAAATTAAGAACCAAAAACCTTACCGCTGATTAACGCTGATTGAACTGATTTGATTTGGTTTGTCTGATGTAGAAGCGGCGAGCGCTAGCCGAGCAGCGCGCTTACGGCCCACGCGATAAATCACCACACCCGCCACGTTGGCCAGCACCACCACCGCGGAAATTTTTAGCGCGTATTCCAGGCGGCTGGTCACGTTCACAATGGGATAGACCGCGATCACCAGAGAGATCAGGCTCGAGATCAGACCTGCTACAGCGGCTACTTTCACCCACGCGGGCAGTGCGCTTCGCAGGGCACGGCTGCCGAAGAGCGGCAACGCGAAAAGCGCTACGTAAGCAATCGCATAGAGAGCAATGGACGCACCAGCCAGAAGCTGGCTGGCTTCCTGCTCGTGCACGCCCAACATGCTGAGAAAGATGAGCGCCATCACCAGAACGGTGACAAAGAGAATCGAATTGACCGGAGTCTTACGGCGGGGATGGAGACGAGCAAACCAGCGAGGCACCAGGTCGTCCCAGCCGGCGGTCATGGGCAGGCGCGTGAGCCCGGTGAAGATCAGGCTGGCGCTGGCCAGCGCTCGCATCATGAGCAAAGAGATGGCAATGGGCGCGACCCAACTTGCTGCGCCAAAGGCAAGCCGCATGGTTTGGGGAATGGGGCCGATCACGTTGATGGGTTGGTCGCCAACAAAAGTCACGACTGAGCTTGTTCCCAGGATGAACATGAGAGCGATGATGGGCGCTGAAATCGCAACGGACTGGCCAATGGTGCGGCCGGCGCTACGGGTTTCTCCGGCGAGGATGGCGACGTATTCAAATCCGCTCAGTCCGCCCACTGTTATCTGTCCGAAGATGGCGAGGCTGAACCAGGATGCCCGAGGCATTTGCCAGGGCACAGGCTCGTAGTGCTGGATGGAGTGATGCAGTAGCGCCCAGACGGGCAGAGCCAGCAGAATCACATAGGCCGTCATGATTCCGATGCTACCGATGTTGTGCAGCCACTTGCCGATATCGAGGCCGCGGATAGCGACGAGTGTTATTCCAGCCATTACGCTTCCGGTCATCACCAGAGTAGCGAGTTTGCTTGCGGGCAGCCAGGCTGCGGCAGGTCCAAGAATATATGACGTGTCCGTGGGTACAACAAAGATGATTGCGCCGGTGACGATGACGGCGTAAACCCACAGGTTCCACGCTGTGAGAAAACCGGCCATCTCGCCGAAACCGGCTTTGGCCCATTGGTAGAGGCCGCCTTCCAGCGGCATCATGCGGTTCAGGTAGATGACGACGATCGCGAGCGGCACGTAATACAGCAGCATGGAACCAAGCCAGAACGCCATGTGCGCGCGTCCGAGTTTGGCCGCGATGCCGACCCATGTGGAGCCCACCACGCACAAGACTTGTGCCATCACCAGGTCGCCGAGGCCGAGTTCTTTGCGCAGGCTGGCCTGTTCGAGGGTGGGGGTGTCGGGCATGAGCGTCGGAAAAGCTTACCGCAGATTTACGCAGATCAACGCGGATAAAACCCAAAACCTTTGAAACACAGAGGAATGGAGGAAGCGGAGGGGCGAATCGACGTGATCGCCGTGATCGGGAGCGCAACATTTACCGCAACGGTCGCAAAGGCCGCAACGGAACAACGGGGGCTTAACAGCAGAGAACGCAGAGCGCGCAGAAAAAACAAAAAATAAACCACAAAGGGGCACGAAGGAAAAGGGCACCGCTATGCGATGCCCCGTGGTACATGAGTTACTGCGTGTCTGTTTGCGGAGAGGGCAAAGAGCTCTGTCCGTAGAGGTTCTCAAAATGATTTGCGTTGGCGGTTTCGCGTTCGTGCAGGACGGTGGTGAACTCGCGGTTGGCCTGGGCACGAATCCGCAAGAGCTGGTGGTACATGGCGGTGAGCGGTTCGGAACAGATATAGTTGATTTGCTTCAGGTTGCCGAATTCGTTGATGAGCGTGTCAAATGCGGCGTTCAGTTCGGCAAGGGAGTGGTAAATGTGGGCCTTTACCGGCATGGGGCCGGTTGCCAGTTGGGAGTTGAGACTCTGAGGTGGATGGAGCGTGTTAGCTTTATTACTAGCCATATTTGCCTGCCTCCGCAGGTGGTGTGGTTAGGGCGCGTTCGGTGTTTAAGCCATCGGACGCTGCCCGTTGTG
>DATEJX010000074.1:0-30193 GCA_035277785.1 Candidatus Angelobacter sp.
AAGGGGCGGAGTGCGTGGTGAAAGCTTCGGCGTGTTGCGGGGGCGAACTCATACCGCAAACCGACCGACCGTCTAAACGGCTGTCATCTCGACCGACTCCGAAGGAACTTGTGACCTGAGGAGGAGTGGAGAGATCCCGAGGATGTCTCCCCTGCCATTGCAGACTCAGGGAATTTTTGCGAGGCTCTGTCCCCGAAACCGCATTTCCCGTCCCCAGCTTTCTGCCAGGTCTTGCCAGCGTGGATTGAGCTTCTCGATTAACGCAATCTTCTTTTCCCGCCGCCAGCGCTTGAGTTGCTTCTCACGCGCAATGGCCACCAGTACGTCCTGGTAGCTTTCGTAATAGACCAGACGATGGCACTGATGCTTCTTTGTGAAGCCTTCAATGGTGTCTATCTTGTGCTGCGTGATGCGTCGATTCAAATATCCGGTGATTCCCACGTAAAGTGTTCCGGACCGGCTGGAGAGGATATAAACCCAGAATTTGTAATAGAAACCGTCACGCATACGCAGGGGAAGAGGATAGCATCCCGGCAGTTTGGAAAGAACGCCTTGCATCAGCATGGCAGCTGACACATCCTCGGGATCTCTCCACTCCTCCTCAGATCGCAAGCTCCTTCGGAGTTCGGTCGAGATGACAAGAGGCGACGTGCGTGGTGAAACTTTCGGAGTTCGGTTGAGATGACGAGAGGCGACGTGCGTGGTGGAACTTTCGGAGTTCGGTTGAGATGACGAGGGCCGGCGTGGTCAGACGGCGCAGAGCCGGTGATGGATGGCAGTGGGAAAGGAAGATTTTCCCGATTGATAAGCTCAATCCACGCTGAGAGGATCTGGACCGAAAACTGGTGCCAGGAAATGCGGTTTCGGGGATAGAGCATCGTGAGAATTCCCTGAATCAGCATGGCAGCGGACACATCCTCGGGATCTCTCCACTCCTCCTCAGGTCGCAAGCTCCTTCGGAGCTCGGTCGAGATGACATGGGGCGGCGTGCGTTTACAAAAAGCGCAGGACGATGAACAGATATGCGCTTGCTTTTGACAGGTGGACATGACCCCGTTAACAGCAGTGGGTCAGAAAAGACATGTACGTAACAAAAACCGGCCTTTAGCCATTGGCCTTTGGCACTTAGCAAAAGCTCGCAATTCCATTGCCCTTATTCGCAATTGATTCGCTGAGGGAAGCATGCTAACGTGAGTAGCTTTTGGCTAAAGCTGCTGGCAGAAACTGCTGACTGCTCTCCAAATCTCCACGCCCCAGGGCGGATGGGAACTTGATCTTTGAAAACATGGCAAATAGCAAATGGCAATTAGCAAATGGCCCGTGCTGGAGGGGTTAACCGAGTAGTAAATTCGGCGACATCCTACTTCAAACGCCGACGCCGAAAAGCGAAAAATCAACTCCGGGGTTGATTCCGCTAAGTCTATATTTTTCGGGGTTGACCGGGGTGGGGGTGGGGCGGGTGAACCTATTGCCGGAATTGCCAACATTGCCAAAGATTGGTGATTGAAAACCGGCAAAAGGAATCGCGCGACATCGGAAACCAAAGCCAAAAACCTTACCGCTGATCAACGCGGATTCACGCGGATCGGAAACAACGTCACCGCATCTGTTAAAAAAAACCGGCGCACCCACCAGGGATGCGCCGGCTGCGTAAGGGTTCCTGAACCGTAAACTGCGCGAAAAGAAAACGGTTTAGAACCGGAAAGTCAGTCCAACCTTGATAATGCGGTTGCCCAGAGCATTGCCGACCACGGTATTGCTGACCCTGGGATCGCCGAAACCAACGAATGGCTGCTGCTGGTCCAGGGGGATTCCGGCGTTCTCAAGGAAGGGATCAACGCTCTGGAAGTTGGCATGGTTGAAAACGTTGAGGAGCGCGGTGTTGAACTCAAGTGAAGCGCGCTCGTTAAGCTTCATGTTCTTAAAGATGGCCGCATTGGCGATGTTGCTGGGCGCATCCTGCGAGAGGTTGCGTCGCGCGCCAAAGGGAGTTCCAAACACGGCCTGTGACGTGGTGGAGTTGATGATGTAGCGAACTGCGCCGGGCTGTACGCTGTTTCCGGACGAAATGCCGTTCAGCACGTCATTATCGAAGGAGATGAGCGTAGTGGCCGGCAGGGCGCAGGCGCTGCCAAAGTTGGAGCACGCATCGCCGGCAAAGATGCCAACGCTGGTGGCTGGTGCGCTGAGGCTGCCGACGAACGGACGAGCAGTATCCACGCCTACGACGCCGGCGATGAATCCGAGGTCGTAGTTGTCACTGGAAGCTCCCAGCGCTGCTTCGGCGAGTCCTTGCACCGGTGTGTAGCGCTGGCCGGTGGCCCAGACGTAGTTGCCGGAAAGCGCCCATCCGCCGAACACGTGGCCCACGAATCCGTGCTGCTCGCGGAAGAAGGGCAGTTGTTCCGTGGCCGCGATGGAGAACTGGTGCGGAATATCGAGAGCTGAGAAGGAGTATTCACCGCTCCCGGTATTCCAGGGATTTTGCGCAAAGGCCAGCGTGTTGCCGCCGACGAATGAGCTGAAGATTTCGCTCACGTTATCGAGCGTGCGGCTGTAGGTATAACTGCCGCGCAGAGTGAGCTGCTTGAACAGATTGTTGGCGCGGTACTCGGCCTGCAATCCGTGATAGTTGGAGTAGCCGCCGTTATTGCGCTCCAGGACAATTCCCTGGGAGCAATCTGCGCGGCCCAGCGCCGGATTGGAAGTCTGTCCCGGTCCCAGCAGCACTTGTGGGCTGGTGCAACCGGTCAGGCCCGCGGGCGCCGTTGAGTTGCCGGTGACAATCGGGTTGCCGTTCACGGTCTGGAACAGATCGTAAGCATGGTTGCCGACATAACGCAGTTCGACCGCTGAATTGGCGGTGAGCTGGCGTTCAATCCCGAAGTTCCAGCTTTGCACTTTGTCGGGTCCAAAGTTGGGCGAGATGGTGGTTTCACCGGCGGCAAAGCTGCGCGGATCAAAGGCCAGACGCTGCAATTGCGGTGAGAGTGCGGCGCGCACATCCGGACCGAAAGGATGCGCTGGCACAGTCATGCTGGGAGTGATCTGCGAGCCGGTAAACGTGTTCAGGAAGACCACCGGCGCAGAGTTGGCGATGTTGAGATAGATGTTGTAGAACGGCGGATCGTAGAGCATGCGGTAGCCACCGCGGATAACCGTCTTGCCGTGTCCGGTGAGGAAGCCTCCGCCCTGCGGCGAGTAGGCAAAGCCCACGCTGGGACCGAAGCTGGTTTTGGGCGCGTCAAACTGCGGCGACGTCCGGGCAGAAAGAGGAATGTCCTGGCGCCAGAATGCGGTTGCAGGATCGCTCTCGCGGCCGGTCGTCAGATCATTGAACAGGTTTGCCGGCTGGCCATAGTAGGTCCAGGTCAAACCAAGGTTCAACGTCAGGTTCTGGCCGATCTTCCAGTCGTCACCGGCATAGAGGAAGGTGTCATGCTCGCGGAAATCAAGCACCGGAGTGCCTGCCGCAATGCGGACACGGTTTGGTGTGTTGGCGGCAAAGGCTTCCCAGTCATTGAAGCGGAAGGCCCCGTTCAAATTGGGCAGGAAGGTGTTGGGCGAGCGCTGGTAGGTGTAATTCACGCCGGCTTTGAAGGTGTGCTTGCCTACCACCCAGTTCAGGTTGTCCTGTGCCTGCCAGGTGTTCACAATGCGGCCTTCAGGGAACGCACCGTTCAAGCCGAAGGAATAGAGGCTGGTATCACTGAACGTAACGCGAGTGATGGCCTGATCGACGCCAACGTCAGACGGCACCGTGCCAAGGGTGTTGGTGGCGAAGACAACGTTCAAACGATTGAAGCCAACGCGTGCTTCATTCACTATGTGAGTGCCGAAGTTGTGTGTTTCTCCCAGCAGGATGGCCTGGCTGAGCGCGGGCACGCTCACAGGAAGACCTCCGGCTGCGTCGCCGAAATCAAGGTTGAAGTTGTTGCCACGATTGAAAAGGTAACGCGCCATGACGGTGTCATTGCCGCGCTGCCAGTCCATGCGCGAAACCCAGTTGAAATTGTGCGTATGCGTAGGCAGCGTACGTTCCACTCCGGCCAGCTGATAGGTGCCGCAGGCAGGATTGCTGAATGGAACATCCACAGGAGTGCCAACAGGAGTCGGGTTGCCGGCGGAAACGCCGTAAGGCCCGAACTGGGAGAGAGCCGCCATGCTGGTGCTTCCTGGGAAGCAGGCCGAGAGTGCTGCAATGCCCGCCGGAGTAGGCGTGAGACCGGCGCTGGTATACAGCGAATTCTGCGAAATGATTTGCTGGTTGAAGCCGCCAAAGAAAAACAGCTTGTTTTTCACCACCGGGCCGCCAATGGTGAAACCGCCAAATTCATCGTTCGCGCGCGGAATGGAGGTGAGCGGATTTCCGGCAGCGTCCGTGCCAAAGCGCTTCTGGAAATTCGTCATGGAATTCATGACGGTGTTGTTCTCATGCTCGTAAATGCTGCCATGCCAGGCGTTGGAACCTGACTTGGTGATGATGTTCACCACCGAGCCCGCATTACGGCCATATTCCGGCCCGAACTGGTTGGTGATGAGAACGTACTGCTGTACAAACTCGGTGTCTGAAACAAAGAGTCCCGGGCCGGCGACACTGTTGTCATTGTTGTTCTGGCCGTCAATCTGCTGGTCATTGTTGCGCCCGCGCAGGCCGTTCACGGCAAATCCGGTCCCGCCGTTGGTGTTGGAGAAGCCGTTATCGCGCGCGGCTACAACGCCGGGAACAAAGAGTGCCAGGCTGTCGAGCCCCTCGTTCTCATTGATTCCGGCGAAGGTGGTGAGCTGGGTGCCGGAAAATGTGTTGGTGACCTGTGATTGAGTTGTTTCAATCAGCGGAGCGGCCGCATTCACTTCTACCTCGGCGCTGATTTCGCCCACGGTCAGGTGAATTGCGCCCAGGCCGCTGTCGCGGCCGGCAGCAACCACAATGTTGCTCTGCACCGCGGTACGAAAGCCCTGAGCGGCCACTTCAACTTTGTAGTCGCCCACTGGGATAAGGTTGAAGTGAAAGAGTCCGGAGCTATCTGTGGTGGTGGTAAGAGTTGTGTTGGTGGCAAGATTCGTAGCCTTCACTTGCGCGCCTGCCACCAACGCCCCCTGCGGGTCAACGGCGGATCCTGATATGGATCCTTTCAAGACCTGCGCAAGGGACGCCACTGACAGGAACGTGATTAAGAGCGCAAGAGTAAACACCAATCGATGGATTGGAGGAACGTGATACCTGTTCATCTCTATCTCCTCATAACGGGGCTGCGCTTTGTGCAAGTCGAAAAAACAGCGCGGAAGCCCCTGATGACGGAGCAATAAAGCAATCACTGTTCCAGCATAAGAACCGTGGATTGGATAAAAGCGCGCAGTGTGACAGCACGCTACTCTCAAGTGACGAGCGGTTTCAGAAAAGTGATGAGTGGTACGCAGCAGCGGAACTCTTCATTCAAGCCTCCTTCGCCGCGCGTGCGGGCATTCTCTGGTTTTCGGAAGAAACAGTTCAGGAGAGATACACAATCTGGAACTCAAGAAGTGCTGTTGCCAAGATTAGATAAATATAATGATTCGCCGAACACCCAGCACTCATCTGCGATTCTGTGAAACAGCGCTTTGAAGATGACAGTTTCTGCCGCCTGTCGTCTAAATACATAAGTTCGGTCCAGGGGCAAGGTGTATGAGTACAGCCGAAGTAATGACAACCAGCGGACGGCTGCCTCTGAAAGAAACGGGGAGGACTGTGTTTGTTCCGCTGGGCGATGTCGAATATTTTGAAGCTTCAGGGAACTATGTTCGTGTACACGCGGGCGGTGAACAATACCTGGTACGAGAGAAGCTGAGCAGCTTTGAAAGCAGGCTGCCCAGCAGCGATTTTGTGCGTATTCATCGTTCTGTGATCGTGAATCGAAATCTGATCTACGAGTTGCGACGCTTACTTACCGGCAACTATTTGGTCACTCTGGTCTCGGGCAAGCAACTCACCTTGAGCCGCGGCTACCGCCAGCAGTTGCAGGCTTTGCAGAAACCTTTCTGACATAAAAACGGCGCACCCAAAAAAGGTGCGCCGTATTGCCTCGACGAGTGGCAGTTTAAAGCTTAGTAACCGGGACCAGCCTTCTCCTGTTTATTCACGTTTGACTGGTGGAACGCTTCCCGCACGTCCGCCAGGAAGAGCTTGGAGTTGGAATTCGCAGGCGCTTTTCCGGTAAGAATCTGGTTGAAAGGAACCAGGTTGCCGTAATAGGTGCGAGTGGAATCGTCGTCCGGCTTTACTGCTGCGCCGCTGAGATCCAGTCCGGCAAACAGTCCCTTGGCCCGCGAATAGACCAGAATCTTGTTCTTCATCTTCCAGTCTGTGCTGGCCTGGGCTTCACGACCCAGCGGACCTGCTGCAACACCGGCGTCCGCGCCCAGCTTGAATTGAGAAGTAAGCAGCTGTTGTGCTCCGGCATCGCCCAGGAAGACCATGACCAGATCCACTGACTCAAGTCCTATCTGCGCTCCCCAGCTTCCGCCGGTGATGGCCATGAATGCGGGCTGGCTCCAGCCGCCATTGGGCAGCCGGCAGGTGGCAACGCCGCGGCCATGATTGCCGCCGATGACGAAACCGCCTTTGACCATGTCCGGTATCACGGCAATGCATTTTGCGTCCGCCAGAACGTTCTGGGGAATGGATGAATCCGGAGCGTTCATCAATTGTTTCAGGTCTTCGCCGGAATTGCGCAGCCGTTCAATGACCTGCGCCTGTTCGCCGTAGACGGTTTTTCCGTTGGCGGTTGTGGATACATGATGAGTTGAACAACCCACAGCCAGCAAGGCCGCGAGTGGCAGAAGCGCGGCAAGAATACGTCGCATAGTTCCTCCTGATTGCGCATGGGACTTCAGCCGCATCATGCTTCAGGGGAGAGCACCGCCAGCCTGGAAAACAGATTTTGTTTCTTAGAGTTCGATCCGTCCCGCCAATCTCTTATGTTCAATTAAGAAGGACTCAAACGTAACGGAGTTGCCATACTTCTGCGGCAGGGGCAAAGACATGAGGCAAACTGTACCCATTGGCAACTCACCTGCACGTTGCGGGAATCTGATTGAGGGCATATGAAACTGAGACTCGCAACCATACTGCTGATGGCTTTCAGTCTTGCTCCGGTCGGCTTTGCCCAGAGTGACAGCGGCGTTAAACAGGACACCAAAGATGCTGCTCATTCCACCGGTCAGGCCGCCAAGAAGACCGGACACAAGATCAAAAAAGGTACCAAGAAGGTTGTGCATAAGGGCGCACACGCCACCAGCAAAGGCGCAAACAAAGTAGACGACAAGACCAAGCCTTCGCCAACGCCACCTCCGCAGTAGCCGGCGGCATGAGTTGACGCTTGGACTTTTGCCCCCTCCCGCGTCAAATAGTAACTAGTGAACGTCAAAGTCGAAGAGATTCGCGACAAGGCGCGGGCTTTGGTCCGGGAATCGGTTGCTCTGGGAAAGAAAGCTCAGCGTGCCACTGAACAGGCGCGGAAGCTGTCGAATGATGCGAGATTAATTCGCGAGAAGAGTCTGGCCAGACTTGAACGAAAACGTCTCCGCGCATAGCTTTCAGTCCAGTCCTGATTCAGCAACTCCCATTGGCGCTTCCTGGCGCAATGTGTGTGAGATTCATCACAGACGCCCAGTTCTTCCGTTGTATCCTTGCACCATGGCTCAATCTGGCACTCAGACTTCCAAGTTGCTTCCGATCCGGGAGAGCCCCATGACCGTCTCTCGTCGCGAAGCTCTCAACAATCAAGTTAACGCGCTGGTCGCGCGGGAGCTGATCCAGGAAGCACGACGGCAGGTCGCCCTATCACATAACCTGATCGAACGCGGCAGGAAGCTGCGCCAAAAAGCGGAAGAGACCCTGCAGGCATTTCGGAAACATCAGAAAGGCATGTAGGTCAGTCGATCGTCGGCACCGTTGCAATTGCGACTTCGCTGCAGTCTGCATTTCGCGGTTCGGCTTGGTTTTTGGGTTCTCGGTTCAAATCTTCACTTCCGCAGTGAGATCTTCAGGGAATTCTCCTTTCCTCTAAAAATCGCCGCTAAGTTGCCGAATTCGCTGTTATTTCGATTGACGTTGCTCCATTATCAGACTTAATATCCGCTCAGCCGCTCTTCGTCTGTGTGGCTCATGCATAAACCTGCCAAGAATACCGCGCGCAAAAACTCGGTCGAGATAGTTATCCCCGACAAGCTCTACTTCCGTATCGGCGAAGTCAGCCGCCTTTGTGGCCTGCCTACATACGTCCTACGCTTCTGGGAGACTGAATTTCCGCAGCTGAAACCGCCCAAGAGCAACACCGGCCAGCGCACCTACCGCCGGGCAGACGTGGAAAACGTAGTCAGAATTAAGAAGCTGCTCTATGACGAAGGCTTCACCATTGCGGGAGCCCGTGCCCAGCTCAAGGCGGAAAGCAAGAAGAAGCAGGCGCCTCTTCCTTTCCTGGTCCAGTCAGAGGCTAATATGACCGAGCTTAAACACCTTCGCCAGGGCCTGCGTGACATCCTGTGGTTGCTCAACAACCGGGCAGCGGCAAGAAACTGAAAAACAACTGCCAAAATTGCCACAAATTGCCAGTATTGCCAAAATTGAACATCCAGTCCGCGTCAATTTGCCAATCTTTGCAAGCAGATTTCCTGCCTCGCAGCAATTCCGGGCTGCATCCAAACTGAAGGTAGTTATAATAAGAGGTAGTAACTCACATTTCTGTCCCCCGGTCGTCTTACCCATGGGCGCGCAGGTGCAGAAAGCGTGCAATACAAGGAACGGACAAGCGTTCTGCCAGCAGGGCGCACCATAGCCAAAGAACGGATTTTGTGAAGATGTCAAAAAAGGTCCAAGTCATCGTTCTCTCGAGCTCCATGCTCGTCATCGTATTTGCTCTCATAGGCGGCCTCGGCGTACATGCTGCCGACAGCAATAACTCCAGTGCAGACAACGCTTACACCCATATGGAGGTGTACAGCGAGGTGCTCCACCGCATACGCACTGAATACGTGGAAGAGCCCAATATGCGCAACGTGACCAACGGCGCGTTGCACGGTTTACTGGAATCCCTGGATGCCAACTCCAGTTACCTGAGTCCCAGCGAATTCAAGCAGTACCAGGCGCTCACCGTGAACGGCAAGGCTGATATCGGCGCCACCGTTTCCAAGCGCTTCGGGTACGCCGCCGTGGTTTCCGTGATCCCCAATGGTCCTGCCGATAAAGCCGGCATCAACAGCGGTGACATCCTTGAGACCGTTGATGGCCAGAGCACGCATGACCTTTCATTGGCCGCCGTCCGCGCCAAGCTGCGCGGCGACCAGGGCTCGCGTCTGGAAGCCACCATTATCCGCACACGCAAAATTGAACCGCAGAAGATCACCATTGTCCGTGAAATTGTGAATGCGCCCGCCGTGACTGACCAGCTGATGGGCGACGTGGGATACATCAAAGCCCTCTCGCTCAACAAGGGCAAGGCTCAGGAGATCGCGTCGAAGATCAAGGCGCTGCAGGCCAAAGGCGCCAAAAAAATTGTGCTTGATCTGCGCGACGATTCTTCCGGCGATGAAGACGAAGGCGTGGCTGTGGCCAACCTCTTTATCGGCAACGGTCAGATCGCCAGCCTGAAGGGCCAGAAGTATGATTCGCAAACCTTCAACGCTGATCCGCAAAAGAAAGTCACTGACCTGCCTCTGGCTGTGCTGGTGAACCGTGGCACCGCCGGCCCGGCTGAGATTGTGGCTGGCGCGGTGGAAGATGACAGCCGTGGTGATGTGGTGGGCAACAAGACCTTTGGTGACGGATCTGTGCAGAAGACGCTTCCCATGGAAGACGGCGCAGCCCTGATCCTCTCCGTAGCCAAGTACTACACGCCAAAAGGCAATGTGATTCAGGACACCGGAATTAACCCCACCGTGCGGGTGGCCTCCTCTGATGACGTGGCCATTATCACCGACGATGACGACAACACGGTCACAAATCCTGACCAGCCGGAAAAAGAAAAGCCCAAAGAGGATGATCAGCTCAAGAAGGCTATCGACGTGCTCAAGGCAAAAACAGCGCCGAAATCATAGTTCCTGCCGCGGCGATCTCCTGATCGGCCGGAACTCAACACACATTAAACGCGGTCTTCGGACCGCGTTTTTTCTGCTGTCAGCAAGTGTTCTCTGCGTCCATACCCTCAACAGACCACGATGATGGACTCGAAACGGCAAACCTCTTAAGATCGATCACATGAAAAGAGCAGCGCGCGTGGAGAAGCGCCAGCTACCCGCAAAGGCCGTGCGCACCAGAAAAGCGAAAGGCGCTCTGAGAACTGTGGATGAATACATGGCTCTCCTGCCCGAACCTGCGCAAGGCAAGCTGCAGCAGGTTCGTGCGCTAATCCGCTCCGTTGTGCCCGCAGGTACAACAGAGATCATCAGCTACGGTGTTCCCGCCTTTAAGCAGACAAGAGTGCTGGTCTGGTACGCCGCATTTGCAAACCACTGGAGCTTGTTCCCCACTGCGGCAGTGATCGAACAATTCAAAGACGACCTGAAGGGATACACAAGCTCTAAAGGGACCATCCAGTTCCCTCTGGATAAGGCGGTTCCCACTGCATTGATCAGGAAACTGGTAAAAGCACGCGTTGCCGGAGCATGAGACACGAAAACCCATCCCTCTCCACTCAACTCAATTTAAAGCGCATGCAACGCCACTAAAAATTCCCGTTGTGCTTGACTGGGGAAAGTGTATGGAGTATACATACACAATACATTGAATGTTCCTGACCATCCACACCAATGACGATCGGCCCATTTACCAGCAGGTGATGGACGGCATTAAGGAACTGATTGCCCGTGGAGAGCTTGCGGAAGGCACGGCTCTACCGCCGGTGCGGCAACTGGCTGGGGACTTGGGCGTGAATCTCAATACCATTGCAACCGCGTATCGCGAACTGCAAAAAGATGGATTGATCACGGTCAGGCACGGGTCGGGTTCGGTTGTTGCTTCGCGAACGGCCACGGAGCGCGACCAGAATGACCTCCTGCGCCCCTTACGGGCAGCGTTGACGGAATTAGTGCTGGCCGGACTCAAGCCGAGCCGGATCCTGAAGATCGTGATTCAGGAGCTGCGCCTGGTAACGAAAGGAAGCAGATAAATGTCGCCTAACCAGATGCTGGTTGCCATGTTGATTTTTTGTGCCGGCGCTCGCATTCGCGGATGCTTCCGCCGCTGGCGGCAGCCGCTGCTTCGGGGTCCGCAGTGGTTTTTCAACGTCTCGGTGCAACAGTATTTTTACACTGGCCCCGGACGAAAGCTTCTCCGTCACTATCGGCTCCGCATGCTGCTGCCTGTTGCGCTGGAAGCAGCTCTTGCCGTGGAAATTTTCATTTCCGGCCGGCTGTTTTATCTGGCCTGGCTGATCCTGGGAATTTCGGCGGCGATTCACCTCAATCATCTCTTCAATGTGGACCGGGCAGAGCAGCAGGCGCGCAAGTTCGCGGAGCCGGAGGCCGAGCGACCCGCCTGCGCCATGGTCCTTTCTCTAAAACCGCGCCGACTGCGCGATTACAGTAATCCAGCGGTGGAAGGATTCATCGTCGTTGTTTCTCTGGCTGCATTCTCCTGGCTGCTTCGACTTTACCTTCACTCAACCGGAGCACTCAGTCTACGTGTGGCGGCTGGTGTGCCGGTGCTCTTGCTTTACCAGCAGCTGGGCTTTCTATTCGTGAAATACGGCATCGTGGCCTGGCGTACGCCGATTCCTCATGCGCAGGCAGAAGAGCATATGCGGGCGCGGGAGGAGGCCAGAAAGCTTCATCTCAAGGTGTGCGACTGGTGCCGCATTCTCATTACCCTGGAGATAGCTTTGTTCGCGACCGTGCTTGCCATCGCACCGGCACTCCGAATGAAAGTGATAAGTGGGTATTGGGTAATGCTGCTTATAGGGTCAATGGCTCTCGCCATCTGGCACGAGAAAGGAAGACTGGCCGTGGTAAAAGCCAATCTTCGTGCCCGGCCGATGAAGATGCCTGAGTTTTCGCGCGTAGAGAGTTCAGGGCGGCTCTTGTGCTATCAGCCCGCGACCCCCATGTTGCTGATCAAAGGTGCTCATGGCTACGCCCTGAACCTGGCCAACAGGCTCACGCAATTCGGTGCCGCTTATTTGGCCGGATTAATTGCACTGTTTGCGCTGCTGCAGATAGCCCACTAGCGAAATAACCACCGACACTACGGCGAAGGAGAGACTCGATGAAAACGAGATGGGAGAGCTTTGTCTTCATTCTGCTCATGCTGCTTCCGGCCATTTGCCTGCTCAACACCGGCACGCGGCCCGTTGCTCCCGTTGCCGCAAACACTGTCTCTCGACCTTGCTCGTCGGAAACAACGTTAGAGACAAGGACGGGCGGAAGCGAACATGACCATGAAGGCGTCCTGCCGCAGAGCGGAAACGCAGCAGGCGTTTCGTCCGGCAGCAGTATTCAAAGTACAACGGGGAAGATTTCAAAATGAAGATCCTGTCAACCGAAAGAGGAATCAATATGGCCCAACGCGAAAAAACTTCCGGCAGCAAACTCAAAGTATATGTGGCATTGCTTGTGGGAGCGGCGGTGGGGAAATTGCTGGTTACAAGAATGGGCTGGCATCCACCAGCGCTGGTCTCAACTAATATCAGGCATTTGAATTACGACGTCGAATCCAACCGGCTCGCCTACGCAATGCTGCTGTGGGTCGTCTTCAGCTTGTACTGGGCTATCGCTTCGCGGAAGTCCGCGGAAACCAGTCACTCAGAGTCATCACTTTCCACTGTCTTCCATCAGGTTCTGTTGGGAGGCGCGATGCTGCTCCTATTCATTCCAGCGCCCGGGCTTACAGGATGGTTTTTGCCTCAGGGCTTCCATTTTCTGGTCGCCGCGGGAGCTATTATCCAGGCAAGCTTTCTTCTTCTCGCCGTCTGGGCGCGCCGTCACCTGGGACGAAACTGGAGTGCTGAAGTCAGGATAGGAGTAGGTCATCAACTGGTGCGCAGCGGGCCATACAGATTCCTGCGCCATCCCATTTACACTGCAATGCTGGGGATGTTTTTGGGAACGGCAATTGCATCCAGCCAGTACCACGCGCTGCTTGGAGTGGCCATACTGGTACTGGCTTATCTGCGCAAGAGCCACCTGGAAGACCAGATACTCGCGCAGACCTTCAGCAAAGAATACGAGGATTACCGGCGCGATACCTGGGCGCTGGTGCCGTTCGTGTTCTGAATTACTTCTGAAAGCGGAGCGAAAACAGATGAAAAGGAGAACGGCCTGGGTACCGCAATGCCAAAAGCCGAGAGGACTGCTGGGACGGTTCGTCCTATGGACCATGAATTCCAGTCACTCCAGGCTTACCGACTGGGCCTTATCTCATGTCTCCATCGGGAATAGCGACACCATTCTGGACGTCGGTTGCGGCGGCGGCAGGACTATTGCCAAACTAGCAGCTCTCGCCAGTGAAGGAAAAGTTTACGGTGTTGACTACTCCCAGGATAGTGTCGCTTTCGCTCGCAAAACGAACCGCGAACGCGTCACGACAGGCCGGGTCGAAATTGAGGAAGCATCCGTATCTCAGTTGCCGTTTTCTGACAACATGTTCGACGTGGTAACCGCAGTGGAGACACACTTCTGGTGGCCTGACCTGCCTGCGGGGATGAAAGAAATCCTGCGCGTCCTGAAGCCAGGCGGAACCTTGGCGATTGTGGCGGAAATCTATAAGCAGGGCAATAGCAGGAAATCAGAGTTCGTGGAGAAGCACATCGCATTATCAGGAATGAAGCTCTTGACCGTCGATGAACACCGCGAACTGTTTGCTAATGCAGGATACTTAGACATCCAGGTGACGGCGGAACCCAGTAAAACATGGATTTGCTGCACCGGCCGAAAACCCATCTGAGTAGAACGCACGCAACCTAAAAAACAAATGCAGCAGCTTGTTAAAAGCTGCTGCATCCGTGGGACAAGTCTTGGCTTATCGCGACGGCTCGCTTCTTGACGTCATCTTCTGGCTGAGAGGACCGGCATCGCCAACCTTCTCCGCAACCGATTTGGCCTGCGTGAAGAGCAGCAGGTAGTCGGGGCCGCCGGCCTTCGAGTCCGTACCGGACATGTTGAAGCCTCCAAACGGGTGCGCTCCCACAATAGCGCCGGTGCACTTGCGGTTGAAATAAAGATTGCCCGTAAAGAACTCGTTGCGTGCCCGCTCCAGCTTCTCTCTGGAAGTTGAGTAAACTGCGCCGGTCAGGCCGAATTCCGTATTGTTGGCAATCTCCAGAGCATGATCAAAGTTGCGCGCCTTGATCACCGCGAGCACTGGACCAAATATTTCCTCCTGGGCAATGCGCGCTGTCGGAGGTACATCGGCAATTACGGTTGGCTGGATAAAATATCCGTCACCGGCCTCTTTGGCCGCACCGCCACCGTTGATCACCCGTCCTTCTTTCTTACCGATCTCGATGTAATTGAGAATGCTCTTGTACGCTTTCTCACTCACCACCGGCCCCATCGGCTTGTTTTCCACCGGATCACCCACGGTAATCTTGCTCACGCGGTCTTTGAGGCGCTCCAGAAACACGTCATAAACCTTCTCATCGACAATCGCGCGGGAGCAGGCGGAGCATTTCTGGCCCTGGAAGCCGAAAGCGGCCTGCGCCACACCCTCTACAGCTGCATCCAGATTGGCATCCGCATCCACGATGATCGAATCTTTACCGCCCATCTCAAGGATGGTGCGCTTGATCCACTTCTGGCCGGTGCGGGGTGTAGCGGCGCGTTGGTTGATGTCAAGCCCCACTTCCTTGGATCCGGTGAAGGCAATGAAACGAAGCTGCGGATGCTCCACCAGCCCGGCGCCGAAACTGGAGCCTGAGCCCGGGCAGAAGTTCACCACACCATCCGGGATCCCGACTTCCTGCAGTACTTCAAAGAACTTAGCGGCAATGGCCGGTGAGTCATGCGAAGGCTTCAGCACTACCGTATTTCCCGTGACGATGGCCGCCATGGTCATGCCGGCCATAATTGCGCAGGGAAAATTCCACGGCGGAATTACCGCAGCCACGCCGAGTGGGATGTACATGAGCGTGTCGTGCTCGCCGGGCAATTGAACCGGAGTTTCAGACTTTGCCAGACGCAACGCTTCGCGGCAGTAGAACTCGGCGAAGTCGATAGTCTCGGCGATATCCGCGTCCGCTTCAGCCCAGTTCTTGCCCACCTCATAGACCATCCAGGCGGAAAACTCGAATTTGCGCTCGCGAAGAATGCCTGCGACCTGATGGATGAGCGAGGCACGCTGCTCAACGCTGGTGTACTTCCAGGTTTCAAACGCGGCAGCAGCCGCCCGGATGGCCGGTTCCACGTGTTCGCGGCCCGCGCTCTGGAATACCCCCACAACCTGCGACGGATTGGCCGGATTGGTAGAGGTAATTTTCTCTTTGGTCCTGATGATCTGATCGCCGATGACCATGTCATATTCCCGGCCCAGCTCAGCCCGCACTTTCGCCAGCGCATCGCGCATTTTACGGGCATTTTCCGGGTTGGTGAAGTCCGTCAAAGGTTCGTTGCGAAACGGATCATAGGGTACGCGGAGGGCGGGACGGGAAGTTTCAAGGGCAGTAGCCATAGTGAGTCCTTTGAGAGTCAGTTAAACATCCTATTTTACTACTTCAGAGAATCAAGTGCCCTGCCGGGCCAAGCTACTTACTTTGTCGTCTTTTTGCCGTTTGTGGTTTGTTTTTTGCCTTTCTCCGCTTCTCCGCGCCTCTCGAAAATGCAACCGGAAGCCACGAAGTTCTGTCACGCGCGAAAGCCCGAGCGCCGTCAGGCGCGACAGATAATAGCCCAGTGCGTTCCCGAGTTGCGCAACGCGCAGCGAGGGATAAGCGCTGGGTATGCGGAGCGTCAAGACCAACGCCATACTGCCGTAGGCCGGAGCGGAGCCGGAGGCGAAGCGACAATAAGAAAACATTTTCATGCTCGTTTGGGAACACCTTCGGTCATGAGGACTCCGCCGTAAACGTATGCCCTTTCAATTTTGGCAATCATGGCAATCTTCGCAGTTTTGGCAATGTGTTAAGTTCCATTAACTCCTTCCCCTCCTGATCGCCTCCGGCCTGACAAATATTTACTCCAGTCCCTTCAGTCTTAACCATATTCCGTGCCAGAGCTGGGTCAAATACTTCAGAAGGCCGGAAAAGCGGCCGGGGGGTCAAAAAATGAAATTCATCCATAACAAATGGCTCATTATCGCCGTGCTGCTGGTTGGAATAGCGGCATTAACGGCGTTCAAGTTTCAGACCAAAAAAGCGCCCCAGTACTACACCGAGAAAGTGCAGCAGGGCGACATCCAGGACGTGGTACAGGCCACGGGCACCATCAACGCGGTAACCACCGTGCAAGTGGGATCACAGGTTTCCGGCACCATTCAGACGCTCAACGCGGACTTCAATTCTCACGTCCGCAAGGGGCAGGTGATCGCGCAGATTGATCCTTCTCTGTTTAAAGGATCGTTGCTGCAGGCGAAAGCTGACCTGGCAGACGCACAGGCCAATCTGATTGCCGCTAAGGCAAACCTGGAAAAGGCTGACGCTGCCGCGGCACAAGCCAAGCTGGACTTTGACCGCTACACCACTCTGGCAAAAGAGGGCGTGGTTCCGCAGCAGCAACTCGATACCGCCAAGGCGACCAACGATACCGACATCGCCGCGGTGAGCGCCGCCAAGGCGCAGGTAACGCAGGCGGCGGCGCAGGTGCAGCAGAAGTCGGCAGCCGTTGCGGTTGCGCAGACCAATGTGGACAACACCACCATCAAGTCTCCGATTGACGGCACGGTGGTTGCCCGCAGCGTCGATGTGGGCCAGACCGTGGCGGCATCTCTGCAGGCGCCAACTCTGTTCACCATTGCCCAGGACCTGACCAAGATGCAGGTTTATGTAAGCACGGATGAGAGTGACGTGGGCTCCATCCAGGCCGGACAGACCGTCAACTTCAAAGTTGACGCGTTTCCGACGCAGACTTTCTATGGAAAAGTTTCTGCCGTCCGCTTGAATGCGACCACGGTACAGAACGTGGTGACGTACACCACGGTGGTTGATTTTAACAACCCGGACATGAAGCTCTACCCGGGCATGACGGCTTACGTGAACATCCCGGTGGCTTCGGCAAACAACGTGGTGAAAGTCCCGAACGGCGCGCTGCGCTACAAGCCCGATTTGAATGCAACCCAGGTCACCGCATTGCTCCAGCAGTCCGGAATCTCCGCTGATTCCACCCGGACGCGCAAAGGAGGTCAGGCTGGCCAGCAGCAATCGCAGCAGCAAGCTCAGACCGCGATTGTCTGGAAGATGGGTGCAAAGAAATCGCTTGAGCCGGTGCAGATCAAGCTGGGCATCACTGACCACACCAATACGGAAGTGGCGCAGGTACTCAAGGGCTCTCTGAACCCTGGCGACCAGGTTGTGACCGGTGCAGCTGTTTCATCGCAAAAGGGCGGGACCACCGCAGCACCCGGAATGGGCGGTTCGCGCTCCGGTGGCATGAGAGGCATGGGCAGGTAAAACCGTCAACTCTGTGGTGAGTCTCTTATGAGATCTCACCACAGAGAAGCGGAATCACCGAAAGAAAAAATATCAGAGAGTTTCAGAACATCGGGGAACAGGGGAAAGATTATGGCAACGTTAGCACAAGTCGAATTCAACGCAGTACCAGTACTTGCGAATGAGGCAGCAACGCCGGTGATCGCAGCGGAAGACGTGCACAAGTATTACAACCTGGGAGAAACCAAGGTGCACGCACTGCGCGGAGTAGATCTGAAGATTGAGCCGGGCGAGTTTGTCGCCATCATGGGATCCAGCGGCAGCGGCAAGTCCACATTCATGAACATGCTGGGCTGCCTGGATAAGCCGAGCAGCGGCAAGTATCTCCTGGAAGGAACGGACGTTTCGCAGCTCGATAAGAAAGCCCTGGCGGCAATCCGTAATAAGAAGCTCGGATTTGTTTTTCAGGGCTTCAATCTGCTCTCCAGGACCACGGCGCTTGAAAACGTGGAGCTGCCGACCCTGTACGCAAAGATGGAGAAAGAGCAGCGGCTGGAGCGGGCGAAAGAAGTGCTGACGCTCGTGGGACTTGGCGAACGGCTGGACCACTTCCCTTCCCAACTTTCCGGCGGACAACAGCAGCGTGTCGCCATTGCGCGAGCGCTGGTTAACCGGCCATCGATTCTGCTGGCTGACGAACCAACCGGAAACCTGGACAGCCGGACCTCTGTGGAGATCATGCAGATTTTCCAGGCGCTCAACGACCAGGGGCTGACCATTGTGCTGGTGACGCACGAACCGGACATCGCTGAATTCGCCAAACGCATTGTGGTGTTCCGCGATGGCAAGATCCGGCGTGATGATCCGGTACAGAAACGGCCGCGGGCAGCGGATGTACTCAAGACGCTGCCAGCGATCGATGAGGACTGAAGCAGTTCACCTTTACTGCTTCCTTTGATTAATACGGTTTGTCAATTTTGGCATTTTTTGGCAATTCCGGCGATTTTGGCAATTTTTGAGATGACGGGGGTCATTATGGATTTACTGGCAATTTTACGAATCGCAATCAGGGCGCTGGCGCGCAATAAGATGCGGTCTCTGCTGACGATGCTTGGCATCATCATCGGAGTGGGCGCGGTAATCGCAACCGTGGGTCTGGGACAGGGAGCACAAGAGCAGGTCCAGAACCAGATCGCATCCATGGGAACCAACCTGCTTTACATCAGTTCGGGAAGCGTAAACAAGGGCGGAATCCGCCTGGGTGGCGGCGCAACCAAGACCCTGGTGAATGACGACATGAAGGCCATCGTCCAGGAAGTGCCAACCATTGCTGAAGCCGCTCCGGGAGCAGGGACCAGCGCGCAGGTAGTATCAGATAACCAGAACTGGTATACGCGTGTAACCGGAACCGAGCCGCAGTATTTTGATATACGCAACTGGCCGTTCGCTCGCGGCGGCAATTTCACGCCGGACGATGTGACCCGCGCAACCAATGTAGTGGTCCTGGGAGCAACGGTGCAGCAAAACCTGTTCGGCAATGCCGATCCCATTGGACAGACGGTGCGCATTGGCACGCTGCCTTTTCAGGTTGTTGGAGTGCTTACCGCAAAGGGCCAATCCGGCCTGGGCCAGGACCAGGATGACGGCGTCTACGTCCCCATCACCACGCTGCAGAAGAAAATTACCGGCCAGGACTGGCTGCAATACATCATGGCTTCCGCCACCTCGCAGCCGGCGAGCTATGCAGCGCAGGGGCAGATCACTTCCCTGCTGCGCGACCGTCACCGCATCCGGCCGGGACAGGATGATGATTTCACCGTCCGCAACCTGGCTGACGTAGCCCAACTGGCAGACGAATCGTCCAAGGTCATGACTCTGCTGCTGGCGTCGATTGCCGGTGTGTCTCTGATTGTTGGCGGCATCGGAATCATGAACATCATGCTGGTTTCTGTAACGGAGCGGACCCGCGAGATCGGAATTCGCATAGCGATTGGCGCAACCGAAGGCGACGTCCTGCGGCAATTCCTGAGTGAGTCTGTGGTCCTGAGCCTGGCCGGAGGAATTGTGGGAATTCTGTTCGGCGTGGCATCCAGCATCACCATCACCAAGCTGCTGGGATGGAATATCTTGATCTCGCCGGCAGCCATGGGCGCCGCTGTAGTCTTCTCCATGGCGGTGGGAATTTTCTTCGGCTTCTATCCGGCGCGCAAAGCAGCCGTGCTGGATCCGATTGAAGCTTTACGTTTCGAGTGAGACTTGACCCCCCTTGCTCGAGAAGAAGGCCTGGCATTCATCATGCCGGGCCTTCTCTTCTTCGAGTGCCAAGGGGTGACGGAAAAACTCTTTTTGCTGCGTTAGCCGCCTAAGACGCGAACGCCAGCTTCTGGAAGATGCCGTTCATGGTTTCCTGGAGCTCTCCAAGAATGCTTTCAGAGATTCCAAGATTGGCTGCTCTTAAGGCAGCCACCGGATCTTCAATAAACAAAATTACGTTGGCCGGGGAGCTATCAAGCCAGGTATTGAGCCGCCTTTCATGACGTTTCAGCTCCTGCAGCATGCGGTCGTCGTTCGGTGCGGAGAAATAGGCCATTGTTTCCCCTTTACTGATAATTGAGACAACTGAAGGGCCCGGATGGAACAGAAAAATTACAAAAATTCTTTAAGCGACGCTCGAAATGGGGCAAACCACTGAATCCACGCTGCTTAACCTGGATTCAATGCTCTTGAGGACGCTTTCAAACTCCCGGATGAGCTCTTCATCCAAACCGAGATCAGCAGCCCGCAGCGCCGCAGCGGGGTCCTGCACAAACAAGACAGCGTTTTCTTCAGAAGAATCAACCCAGAAGCGCAGGCGCTCCTCAACTCTGCGCAATTCCAGGAGCAGCCTGTCCACGGGCAAGGCACACGTCTCTGCCATGCGGTACCCCCTTTGTTTGCTTTGAGATGCCATCTGGCTGCAGTATGGTGGCCTTTAGGATTAAGTATTTTTCATGTCGACGGAAGAACTCAGCCTATCTTTACAAAACCAGATCGTGCTTATCCGACATTTCCTGCTCTGCCGGGTTTTCTCTTATGAACGTTATACAGGCTTGGACGTGAATCGGTTGACGCCGGGGCGGACCGGGCAAATGGAGGAACACATGAGATCTTTGAGAGCATTGGTAATGGGTGCGGCGATGATTACGGGAGCTTCCGCCCTGGCCTCAGCCCAGCCTCTGCCACAAAACTGGAACTACGGCTACAGGAATCACGATCGAGACCGGGACCATGATCGCGATCGGGACCGCGACCGCCGAGTCTACGGTTATTACGACCGAGGCTACTACAACAATGGATATTATGACCAGGATGACTGGCGCTGGAGAGACCGCGATGACCGGCGATACCGCGATCGCGATAACTGGCGCTGGAGAAATCACCGCGATTGGGACCACGATGGAGACCGGCGCTAATTCAATATTTGGCGCTAACCCAAAGTATTGACGTTAATCTCTCGAGAGCAAAAGCGGAGCACGCAAAGCGCGCTCCGCTTTTTATTTCGGCGCTTACCGGTGAGTCTACTGATGTTCAACCGATCCAGCCGCGACAATGTCGGTATCGAGTTCCACAAACAATGCGCGAGTGTTGCTGATCGCGTAAATCGCCATGTTCTGCTGGCCCAGGCCACTGGTAAGTGTGAGCGGCCCGTGGCCGGTGGCATCGATAGTGTAGTTGCCGTTAAGTGCGGTTCCGGTGGACGTGGAGCCTACATTGTTCGCATCCATGATTCCAGTAAGATGGCCGGTCCCATTGGCGTTTATAGAAGCAACGGTATCCAGCTCGCCGTTGAGTGTGGCCGCGGTATAGTTCAGCCCATAAGCGCCCTGGAGGGTTGCGGTAGAAAGGGCCCCAGTCTGCGGGAAGGCTGCTCCACTTACCACAAGCCCAGTGTCAGTCTCAATCAACTGGACGCCATTCGTTGTGGGATAAAAAGCAAACGTAAGTGTTCCTACAGTTGCCGTGGTAATGGTGGCGGTGCCGCGCCCGCTCGGGTCAATGGAGTAAGTACCGGCAAGAGCAACATTTTGTATCGGTGAACCGGCATCATTGAAGTCTTCAATTCCACTGGTTATCGTTCCACTTCCGTTGGAACTGAAAACGCCGCCGGCTGCGAACGGCCCTGCGGCCACATCATTGCCTGCCACCGTGAAAGCAAACGGCCCGGTCAGTGATGCTGCGCTGATGGTGCCGCTCTGGCGGAAGGCGTCGCCTGCCAGCGCCGGCAAACTATCAGTCTCAACCAGC
Source organism: Candidatus Angelobacter sp. (assembly GCA_035277785.1). Taxonomy (GTDB): domain Bacteria; phylum Acidobacteriota; class Terriglobia; order Terriglobales; family Acidobacteriaceae; genus Angelobacter. The sequence goes on from DATEJX010000074.1 coordinate 21,834, forward strand.
TTGATGTGATTGGCGTCCACCACGTAGAAGGCAAAGTTCTGGGGGCCGGCCGCAGTGGTGATGGAAGCAGTCCCGCGTCCGTTGGACGCAACCTGAATGGACCCTGAAGTGATGGGATTGTTCGTGAGTATGGCGCCGTTGTCAGACTGGTCCTGCACTCCGCTGGTGACCGTGCCTGTGCTGTTGGTGGTAATTGAGCCAACCGTGGCAAGCGAATTTTGCGCGATATCAATGCCGCTGAGGTTGAACACAAACGTCCCCGCCAGCGCGGCGGTGGAGAATGCTGAAGAATTGACGAGATCCAGCGAACCACTGCCCACCGCGGATTGCTCAAAGCGTGTGACCAGCGCGCGATTGTTGGCCACAATCACAAATACCAGGTTGAAATTGCCGGCTGGGCCGGTAAGCCCCATTACGCCTCTTCCGTCCGCCCGTACCACGTACGTGCCCGTCACGGAAGCATTAGTGATCGGTGTGGGAGCCTCGTTGATGTCCAGCACACCTGAAGTAATGTGGCCGTTACCATCCACTGTAATCATGCTTGCAACGGCAAAGAAGCCATTCGCGTCAGTTCCCGAAAATGACATGGCAAAAGTGCCATTGAGATTGGCGTTTGTGAAACCGCCCTGTGGAGTTGGATTGTTGCTGGATCCGCCACAGCCTGCCAAAAAGGTACAGAAGAGAGCACCTGCGACTACGACAAACAAGCGTTTGCAACGCATAGTCATCACCTGACTGGAGTGAGTTTATTTTACCCGTTTCGAGCCGAGCTGCCGGACCCAAATCTCCAAGGCGCCACGGCAGCGAGTGAACGCCTTCCGGCTTTAAACACAAATAGCACGGGATTGTTGCACAATCCCGTGCTGCTCATTTCCGCCAGATGTTAAGCATTCATTTCTTTAAAGACCTTTAATGCCCTTGTTCCGCGCCATTTTTTCCATCGCGAACTGGATCGCGCACGTCCTGCGACGGTTCCTTCTGCTCTGGGCCGCTCAGCTTTGCTCCGGCGAGTTGTTCCAGGTGGCTGCCGTACTCGTGCAACCAGGTTTCAAAAGCTTTCTTTTTGTTTTCCATCATCATGGCCCGTACTTCCTTTGATACCAAATGCGGCGGGCAACAACGGTTAACTTGTTGGTTACCCCGTCTGCTGAAAGTAACCCATGACGTCCCATATATATCTGAAAGAACTCTTCAGAGGTGGTTAAGAATTGATAATGTGAGTTACTGATGGTCCTGTCGCTGCGCGCCAAACCGCTTCACGGATAGTGATTAGCTTTCTTTATAAATGGCGCTTGCTTGCAGCGGGGCTCAACGCGCAAAGTCGATCTCACCCTTTCGTGGCAATCTTCCACCAGATCGACCACACGGCATCCACGGTGGTATGGGTAATCGATGATGCAAACAGCCGGCGCTGAGCACGCCAGGCTCGGCCGTAAAAGATTCCAGCAATGGTCGCCAGAATCACATAACGCCAGTTGAAGGAGGCACCCTTGTTGAAATGGGATAGCCCAAACAACACTGAAGCCAGCAGCAACGCGCGGCGGCGATTCATGTGGCGCTCCAGCAGGTTCTGCGCCAGGCCGCGAAAGAACAGCTCCTCTGGCAGCGCCACAAAAATAAAAGTAAAAATCCATGCCGCGGGAAACTGCTGCGCCTTTGCCATCAGGCCCTGCCAGTGAATGAACCCCAGGAGAATACCCACACTCAGCACGATTGGGGCGTAATACAGAAACTCGCGCAGGCCGATTTTCCAGTCACCCAGTCGTGGTGTCAGCTCGTAGCCCACACCCTCAACTGGCTTGATGACGAGATAGCCGTAAAGCGCTACGTTGGCCATCATCATTTTCGGAAATCCGCCAAGACCGCCCGGCCAGAGCGCGGCATCATGCAAGCCAAACGGCCATCCATGACTCAGCAGGCCGAGATCAATGGCCAACCCGATTGTTGCGAGAACCACTAAGTCGGCCCAGTTCGCAGGTCTCGGCCATGCCTGCAGTACCAGAGTCACAAACACCGGAATCGCAACCAGCACCGCAGCAAGTTGCCAATGGAACGTCCCGCGCGGCAAAGCGAGCACAAAATATGGAATGCCCAGAGAGGCCGCTGCCGCGATTCGTTCCGCACGTCCGGCAAGCAATCGCCGCAAAAAAGGCGCCAGGCCAAAGCCAAAAAGCCAGTACGGCGCAAACAGTATCGCGAATGCCAGGAAGGTGGAGAGCGGATATTCATCCAGTGCTTTGAGATGAAAAAACCGTGCTACGAACCAAAGCACAACGAGTAATGCGAGATAAGCTATCGCACCCCCGAGGAGGGTGCGCGCGCGGAGCTGATACTCACTCTCAGCCTCAACACGCGCCTGATCAGAAATCTGCATCTGCTTAGCTCTGATCGCCTTTTACGTGCGTCCTGAAACCCCGGCTAACGCGTGAGCCAGCCTCTCGAGCGCACGGTAACCACTGCAAACGGGAAAATCCAGAACAGCCCAAACAACGAGTAATAAGAATACAAAATGGCGTAGAAGAAATCTGGCGAACGTTCACTGCGCAGATAGTAGAGCGAGTTGAGGGCGGAGACCAGGGCAATCACAATCATCATCCGCAGCAGAGCGACAGGATGGAACGGCATGGTAAGCGCCAACAGGACAAGACAGGAATAGTGCACCGGATAGCGCAAGTTGGTGATCAGCCGGTCAAAGATAGAGATAATGCGCGATGCCAGAGGGCGCTTCCATACAATGCCTAGAAATAGCAGCTCTTCGCGGACGTAACTGCGGTCCCAGCGCAACAGCATGCGGCACAGCTTGGAGTAGGAGACAGGCGTAAGAGTGTGCACAATGGCAGACCTTTGGTACACCGTGTCATAGCCGCAGAAGAGAATCAAATTCGTCAACGAGCGGTCTTCACCTACCGTACAGGGCGTGCCCAGAAAGGTTTGTTCCACCCAGCGCTTCACCACCTGCTGCACCACTGAGGCTCGATATGCCGTGAGTGCGCCGGGACAGCAATACACGGTTCCGTAGCCAGACTCGGAAGCGCGCAGCATATCGAACGAAAGAATGTAGCGCACGTGCAGCATGCGCGGGATAATTCCCTGCCGGCGGTTGTAAACTTTCACCTTGCCGGCAACGGCCCCCACACGGGCGTCGCGGAACGGTCCGGCGATCGACAGCAGTGATCCCGTCTCAATCACACTGTCAGAATCCAGCGTGACCAGAACTTTTCCGCGTGCCATCCGGAAGCCGGTCGCCAGGGCCTCACGTTTGCCGCAGTTGACGGGCAGGCGCTGCGTAACAATCTGGCCAGGGTATTGTGCCGCTGCCTGTTTGATATGAAACCATGTGTCATCCGTACTGCCATCGTCAACCACCACCACTTCCAGGCGGTCGCGCGGATAACTGGCCTGCATCACGGACTCAATGGATTTACGCACCATGGCGCCCTCGTTATATGCGGGAATGATCACGGTGAGCGGTGGTGCATCTTCCATGGTGGCTGAAGGAGAGCTTTTGTAGCGGAACCAGAGCACGGTGCGGAATGCCAGCAGCAAAGAACCCATCAGGCTCCATAGAATCGCGGGACGAATGATCAGCCGCGCCCACCGGCTGCTTTCAAGGTCCAGCATCATGGGTTGGAACCAGTCCCATTCAATCGCGCCGTAGATCAGCAGCGCCAGACCAGCCAGCACAGTCACGCACAGAACGTAGTCCCAGGAGTCAGGTGTCTCATGAGTGCGGTAAATGTCCCAGTCGGATTGTTGTGGGCCATTCTGGGTATTTGCAATGAACCGCTCCGGCAACGCCGGAACGGAAGGAAGTTTTTCTACAATCTCAACCTGTTCCATCTGACTCCATGAGGCCCGTGAGTTCACGATCCAAATAAGATGCAAATCTATTTTGCGGTGGCGAATTAAGTTAGTTTAATTGAACCCCAACAACACGAGAAGTTGTTGCCGGCGAGTCTTCACATTCCTTTGGTGAATTGCCCTTCGCGCAAAAAAGAAAACTTTACATATGATGAACGGAGCGTTGAGCCGATCTTGCAGGCTCAGCTGTTTACGCCAAAGATGGAGAATTCCAGGCTACTCGCATCTCAGCGCGATCAGCGGGTCCACACGAACAGCGCGGCGTGCAGGCACGTAGCAGGCGAGCAAAGCCACAGCCAGCAACAGGAAACCAACCGAGACAAAGGTCAAAGGATCATGTGCCGTCACACCAAAAAGCTGGCTGGCCATCAGTCGCGTAAGCGCCAGAGCGGCAACGAGACCGATGACAACGCCCAGGAGCGCCATCCGCGCTCCCTGTCCAAGAACCAGACGCATCACGTCGCCGGGCTGCGCACCCAGAGCCATGCGCACGCCAATTTCATGAGTGCGCTGCCGAACCAGGTGAGAAATTACGCCATAAATTCCAATGCAGGAAAGAACCAGCGCCAGCGCCGCAAAGGCGCTGAGCAGGAGCATGGAAAGCCTGCGCGCTGCCAGTGACCGCGCCAGCACCTCATCCATGGTCTGAACTGCGTAGATCACATCACGCGAATCCAGTTCCGCAACCGCGCGGCGAATTGCTCCCATTGCCGCAACGGGGTCCCTCTCTGTGCGCAGCACCACAGCCACGGCATCGGCGGCCAGCGGCATGATCTGCTCTGGAAGCTGCATAAAGGGATAGAAAAATTGCGCCTCAATGGCGGATTTGGAATCTTCTCCCGGGCCCCACTGCTTTACGTGCCCGACAACTCCTACGATCTCTGCCTGAACATTGAATTGCTCCAGATGCACCCGTTTGCCGATGGGATCCTCATGAGGAAAATAGGTACGGGCAAAAACGTCGTCGATATCGATAACCACCGGGGAGTGCTCATCATCCAGCGTGCTGATAAAACGGCCGCGCTCCAGCGTCAGTCCCATGGCCTGCTGGAAGCCGGCCTCGGCGAGGTAAAACATAGCCTGCGGCATCTCATTGTCATTCGCGGGTTTGGGCCGGCCTTCAATCCAGAATGGCAACGATGAATCATGAATCATTGGCCGAGAACCGAGGGTGACGGAAACCGCCTGCACGCCGGGAATGGAGCGCATCTTGTCATCAAACTGCCGCAGGCGCGCACGCGTCTCGGCGGATGTGGTGTTTGGTGACGAAGGCATGGAAACTGTGAAGGTGATGGCGTGGCTGGGATTGTATCCGGGGTTTACGCGCCACAACGCAGCCAGGCTGCGCAACATGAGGCCTGCACCGATCAGCAGAACCAGTGACATGGCAACTTCGCCCGCGACAAAGATCCGTTGCAGGTGCTGACGCGCCGCGCTGACGCCTCGGCCTCCTTCTTTTAACACCTCCTGCACATTCACCTGTGAACCTTTCAGCGCCGGCGCAATGCCGAACAGTAATGCGGCGAATAAAGTAATGGCTGTGGTAAAGAGCAGCACGCTTCCGTCCACGGTGATCTCATTGCCGCGCGGCAAGGTCCCGGGCAGCAGTTTAAGTCCCGTGCGGGTACCATAGACCGCAAGCAGAAGACCAAGAACGCCGCCCACGCCAGCGAGCAAAACGCTTTCAGTAAGCAACTGGCGGATCAGGCGAATCTGCCTGGCGCCCAGCGCTGTGCGAATCGCGAATTCACGCGTTCGGCCAAGAGAACGCGCAAGCAACAGGTTCGCAACATTGGCGCATGCAATCAGCAGCAGGAATCCGACCGCAGCCAGAAGCACCAGCAGCAACGGCTGCACGTTGCCCACAATGTCCTGCTTCATGGAAACCAGCGCGATGCCGAGTTGCAGGTCAGCCACCGGGTACGCGGCCGCGAGGTTGCGCGCGACGACATCCATATCAGCCTGAGCCTGGGCCAAGGTAACTCCGGGTTTCAACCGGCCAATCACGCGAGCACTGACGGAAATGCGGCGGTCGCGGAAAGAGGGATCATTCCATTGCCCGATGGCCGTGTACACGTCTCGTTCCTGACCATAGAAGGTGAAACCCGCAGGGAGCACGCCGACAATTGTGTATGACTTGCCGTTCAAGATGAGCGACTTTCCAATCACGTCAGCAGAAGAACCGAACTTTCGCTTCCAGAATCCGCCGCCCAGAAGTACTACCGGTGCCGCCCCAATCTGGTCGTCGTCAGCGCGGAACGTCCGGCCCACAACCGGATTTGTGTCCAGCGTGGAAAAGAAATCTGCCGACACCATATAGCCGCTCAGGCGTTCTCCCTCGCTGGAGCCCGTCAGGTTGTAATCCTGGTTGCGGTACATGGCGAACGATGAAAAACTCTGGTTTTCCCGTTGCCAATCGAGGAAATTCAGATACGAGGCAGGCGCTCGGTCAACTCCAGGCGCCTTTCCATAAACAGCGACAAGCTGATCGGCGTGAGGATGAGGAAGCGGGTTGAGCAGTACGCCATTGACCACGGTGAAGAGCGCCGTGTTAGCACTGATGCCAAGAGCAAGGGTGAGAACAGCAATGGCAGCAAAGGCCGGCGATTTCAGCAAGCCCCGCAACGCGTAACGCACATCTTGCACGAGTGTCGTCATAAGGAGCGGTTCCTCGCAGCAAGTATGCTATCCCAGAATGCATAAGGCGGGCTGGTGAGGCCCGCCTCGGCGAAACAATTCTTTCTCAGTTGGTAGCTTGCTGCTCCAGTTCGGCGTTCAGCTTCACATCGCCGGCGGCCAGCTTCATCTTCCTTTCCCACGGAGCATATCCTGCCTTGCGTACTGTGACCGTGTGCTCGCCGGGATCAAGATCAAGCACAGAAGGAGTGTTGCCCATGAACTCTCCATCAATCTCTATTTCCGCGCTGTCCGGCGTGGACGCTACGGAGAGCCGTGAAACAGCCGAGGAAGCCGTGTCAGGTTGCGCCGAACGTTTGCTTTTCCATTCCTTATACTCGGCCTGTGACATCTCTGTGATGCCCCCTGCGCTCATGATATAAACGCCGGGATGAACCGTGGTCTTCAGGTCGCACTCGTGATACTTTTCAGGTTTTCCGATGTCGAAGGCGAGCAAAGCCAAACGCTGGTCCGGCTTCTTCCATTTGCCTGGATACGGTTGATTTCTGGCCGTCCGGCGTACACCAAAGGAGCAGTCGTAACTGAAATCGAAGGCGTGCACGTCATCGCCGTTCCAGATATTGCCGCGACCGGTCGCGCGATACTCGCTGTAGCGCACGTTGTGTGATCCCCACGCTTGTTGGAGAATGTGCACTTTCAAGGGATAATTTGCAGGGTTCTTACCGGCAAATGCACCAAGTGAGAAAACTGCCAGGACTGCTGCCACGAAAGAGAATCGTTTCATGTGCCTTTCCTTTTAACGACAGCTCTGGACAAAGTTGTTGCAGTATAGCCCCAGCCGTCAGGCGGGGCAATGAGGGTCTCACAGGCGCTCAACATTTTTCATACTTCCAGTTACGAGACTTCCCTTCCGCCAGCCACTCTACTGAAGTCTCCAGGCGTTTGTTCCGCGTTTCCTCGCTCTTGGCTTCAGTCACCCACGTGACATAGTCTTTCTTTTTGCTGTAGGGAAAGCCGTTAAAGGTGGTCAATGCCTTCTTGTTCTTTTTCACCGCCGAAAGGAAGTAGCTGGGAACAATCAGCTCTTTCTTCTCGCCGGCAGGCTTTGGCCGTGTCACCTTGATTCCCTGATCGTTCAACTCCATGGCTCTATGGATGTAGCCGATCAGCACGCGACGGGGAGGAAGTTCCTTGAGTGACGTGATGCGGCCGAATTGGCCCATAGCATCTTTCGATCTGTTATCGGCAGGGTCGAGCACCAGCTTGCTCTTCCAGATTCCAAAGGCGCAGTGCTCTTTGAACGCCGCCATGCTGCAGAGCATCCCTTTGTAGTCGAAGTGTGGAAAGCTCCATTTCATGGTTTCTTCCACCTCCGGGCAGGCCTGATGGACGATGCCCCGGATTTCACGGAGAATGGGTTGGGCAAACCCGGCTGATTTGGCGATGTAAGCGTCTACGCGCTTGTCTTTGCTCCTGCTCCCCATGGCGCGACCTATTGTGCCTGCTGTTTCCGGTGCGCGCAAGTCAAACAGAACAAAGAGTAAGAAGTGCCACGAATACCAGCAACTGGAACTCTGGTGAGCAACATCTTACCTCTATGGAACTACGATTTTCCCTGCCGTTTACGCAACGGATTTGGCATAATAGGGTTCGCTCTGGTGTTACTCTGGACTTCAGTAGACAAGGATTGAATTTGCGCCTACTTGAAGGGCGGAACACCTCATGAAGTTTGCCTCGCGTGTTTTCACGCCTACGAAAAACCGCCGGCTCAATGAGCTGGCCGGGTTTCTCCTGTTTGCCTGTTCGGCCATACTTTTTCTGGCCCTGGTGAGCTACTCACCCCGGGACCCCTCGCTCAATAC
>DATEJX010000075.1:0-5585 GCA_035277785.1 Candidatus Angelobacter sp.
ATTCGCTCTCCCCTGCGCTACCTGCTGGGCAAGACCAAATTGGAAAAAGAGCTTAACGGACTTTCCCTGGCTCCTGATGTTGCTCCCTTGCAGCCGGGGGACGTTGTCTTGCGCGGCGTGCCGAAGTCGATGGCAGACCGCATCTCTGAAGTGGTGCTGGAAATCTCTCCGTCTCATCAGATTGTCAGGATCAGAATTCTCGAGGTGGATGGAACAACAACGGATTTCCGCTTCTCACAAATTGAGGAAAACGTCCCCGTCAAGGACAGTCTTTTCCGTTTCACGCCTCCTCCCGGAGTGGAAACCATTCAGGATGACCGGGTAGCTCAATGATTACCCTTAAGTACTTTTCATGGCAAAGAATTAGGGAAATTAATCCCCATTTTGCGCAATAATAGAGACTCCCCCACATTCTATGAAAGTGCGGGCACAAGGCCCGTAAAATGCTAGACTTGGATAAGGAGCGGGACTTCCTCGCAGTCGACATTCCATGGCTGAATTCCTGATAAAAATGGCAGACGAGCGCGGTCATGTGCTCGAACAAGTCGAAAGTGGTGTCTCTGAGCAGGACATCCGCGAACGTCTGGCCCAGCAGGGCTTCCTGGTTTACTCGGTCAAGGGACGCAAGGGATTGTTGTCTCTGGGATTTGGGAAAGCTCGGAAGAAGGTAAGCAATGATGAATTCATCATCTTTAACCAGCAGTTCCTTACCCTGATCAAAGCAGGTTTGCCGATCCTGAAGTCGCTCGATCTGTTGAGCAAGCGCCAGCGTAACCCCTCGTTCAAAACCATGCTGGTAAATATTGAGCAGCGAGTAAAAAGCGGCGAGTTGCTGTCTGATGCCTTTGCCGCCGAGGGCTCGGTTTCCAAGATTTACACCACAACACTGCTGGCCGGCGAGCGCAGCGGCAATCTGGAAGAAGTATTGGGACGCTACATTGCCTTTCAGCGCCTTTCCATGAGCTTCCGCAAGAAGCTAATTGCTTCTCTCTGGTATCCGGCGCTGCTCATTACCGCTTTGGCGGTGATGCTCGCATTCCTGATGACCTATGTGGTGCCTCAGTTTGCCCAGCTCTACTCGTCACTCAACGCCAAACTGCCGGCGATTACGGTCTTCATGCTGGGCATAGGCAATGGGATTCGAAACTACTACTATCTCATTCTGGGCGGGATTGCGGCGTTGGCCATTGGTATAACCATGTGGTCGCGTTCGCAACAGGGCGCTCGTGTATTGGATTCAGTGCGCTACCGCCTGCCGCTGATCGGGAACATCTGGATGAAATACCAGGTTTCCATGTTCAGCCGCACTCTTTCCACGCTCCTCTCTGGTGGATTGCCACTGGTGCCCTCTTTGGAAACAGCCAGCCAATCCATTAACAGTTTTAAAATCGCTGATAACGTAGGTCACGCCTCGCGCCGTGTTCGCGAAGGCCGTGCGCTTTCCTTCAGCCTGGAGGAAACAAAATTCTTTCCTGAACTGGCCATCGAGATGGTCGAGGTCGGCGAATCCACCGGCGCACTGCCCGCCATGTTGAACTCTGTGGCGGAATTTTATGAAGAAGACGTGCAGAACGCCCTGGCAGCAGCCATGCAGTTGATTGAGCCTTTCATCCTGATCTTCATGGGCGTTACAGTTGCGTTTGTACTGATTTCCCTGTACCTGCCGATCTTCTCGCTGTCCGGACAGTTGGCCTCTTAACGAAATTTCGAAACCTGGGATGTTATGGAGCAAAGGAATCTGACAACGACGGTAGAAGCCGGAATGCAGCCAAATGGGCAGGCGGCAGCAACGCCCGAACAGCGCGCGCGTGACATGGCAGCACGCTATCGCTGCGAATTTCTGGACCTGCGCGATTACCATCTTGACGCTGAGCTTTTCAAATCAGTTCCCGTGGACCTGATGTTCCGTTACAACTTCGTACCCCTGGAGGAGCACGACGGCACTTTGTGGATCGCTATTGCTGATCCCAGCAAGCTGATGATGATTGACGAAATCAGTTTGCTGCTGAACCGCCGCATCAAGACTAAAGTAGCCACGCTCAGCCAGATCAATGACATCCTCAAGAAGACTGAGCAATCCCAGCGCGTCCTGGAAGAAGCCAGCGAAAGCTTTGTGCTGGACGTGGTCCGCGAAGATGAGGCCACCGGCGATGAAAGCCTTACGATCGACAAGATTACGGGCACAGCGGAAGCTGACGTCAGCCCGATCATTCGCCTGGTGGATACCACCATCTTCACTGCGCTGCAGAAGCGCGCCAGCGATATTCATATTGAAACTGAAAGCGACTCTGTCGTGGTGAAGTACCGAATTGACGGAGTTCTGCAACAGGCCATGCAGCCCATGGCCAAGGAACACCATTCCACCATCATCACTCGTATCAAGGTCATGAGTGAACTTGACATCGCTGAGCGCCGCGTCCCACAGGACGGCCGCTTCCGGGTGAAGTACAACAACCGCCTTATCGACTTCCGCGTGTCCATCATGCCCACCATTCACGGTGAAAACGCTGTTCTCCGCGTGCTGGATAAAGAGTCAATGAGCGAGAAGTTCCGCAACCTGGTGCTGGACGTTGTGGGCTTTGATGAGGATGACCTCCGGAAATTCCGGCGCTACATCGCTGAACCTTACGGCATGGTCCTGGTCACCGGGCCTACGGGCAGCGGCAAAACCACCACGCTTTACGCCGCGCTGAACGAAATCAAGACAGACGAAGACAAGATCATCACTATTGAAGATCCGGTGGAATACCAGATCCACGGCATCACCCAGATTCCCGTCAACGAGAAAAAGGGTCTGACGTTTGCTCGTGGTCTGCGCTCGATTTTGCGCCATGACCCGGACAAGATCATGGTGGGCGAAATCCGTGACACGGAAACAGCGCAGATCGCCATCCAGTCGGCGCTCACCGGGCACCTGGTCTTCACCACGGTCCACGCCAATAACGTGGTGGATGTGCTTGGGCGGTTCCTGAACATGGGAGTTGAGCCGTACAACTTTGTTTCCGCGCTAAATTGTGTGCTGGCCCAACGGTTGGTAAGGACAATTTGCACTCACTGCAAGACTCCTATGCCGCCGTACACAGATGAAGAACTGGAAGACAACGGCCTGGTCCCGGAGCAATGGCGTAACGTGACATTCTACGAAGGACCGGGCTGCATCGAGTGCGCCGGAACCGGCTATCACGGCCGCACAGCGATCCATGAGCTGCTTGATCTTTCTGACCGCGTGCGCGAATTGATTCTGGAAAAGCGCCCGTCATCTGAGATTCGCAAGGCGGCGCACGATGAAGGAATGCGGTTTTTGCGTGAGTCCGCCCTGAGAAAGGTTCGGGCGGGAGTCACCACCATGAAAGAGATCAACAAAGTCACCTTTATAGAGACGACCCGGTAATCTGATGACAGTCGCCAAAAAACCAAAAACACTGCGTCCGCACATCGCGTGCGAAATCACGCTGGACCGGGTAATTGCAGCCAGAGCATCAGCCGGGTCCTCCCGGTTGGAGATGTTCACCTCGCGGCAGCTTCCAGCGGGAACCATTGTGCCGGGGCTGAGTGGTCCGAACGTGTTGAATGGCGAAGCCTTGCGCACGGCCGTCAGTGGTGCGCTGGGCGCTGTAAGCGGCAGCTCGCGTGACGTAACCGTGATTGTGCCCGACGCTGCCATTCGCGTGCTGCTGCTGGATTTTGAAGCGTTGCCCAGCAAGCCTCAGGAGATTGAACCGGTAATTCGATTTCGCCTGAAGAAATCTCTGCCATTTGATGTGGACACGGCAGCTGTATCGTATGAGGTGAGGCGCGCAACCGATGGAGTGCGCGTTGTGGCCGCGGTTTCACCTCGTGCCATTATTGCCGAGTACGAGTTGGCGTTCCGTGATGTCGGCTATATGCCCGGCGTCGTGTTGCCATCATCGCTGGCTGCTCTTGGAACGGTGGACGGTGAACGTCCCACCATGCTTCTCAAGGTGGATCCCACAAACATCATGATTGCAGCGGCCGAGCATCATGAACTGCGGCTGGTACGCACTCTGGACAATCCGCGCGGAACGCAGGTAACTGCGGAAGAGCTGGCGGAAGGTGTGCTGCCTTCGATTGTCTTCTTTGAAGATACATTTGCAGCGCACATTGAAGAAATCTATGTTGGTGGCGTGGAACGGCTGGAAGAAATTGGCCCGCTGCTTCATGAACATACTGGCGCGCGGGTCCAGGAACTGGCCCCCGACATCTCCTCAGAGCAGAACCTCAGTGGAGAACATCTTTCACCTTCGATGATGGCCGGAATTGCAGGAGCTCTGCTGGGATAATGCGAATCAATATCAATCTCGCCTCACAGAAGTATGAAGACGTGCGGATGTTTGTCTCGCGCGCCGGCGCTGCTACGGCCGCCATGGCCGTCTTCACTCTGCTGCTGGTCGTTCTGGCGTGGTTCAACTATTCCAGTTCCAAGAGTTCCGGCGCGCATATCCGGGATTTGCAGCAAAAGATCAATGCCCTGAAGCAGCAGCGGGACAGCGCGGTGCAGGTGGAGAACCTGCCGGAGAACCGCGTAGTCATGGACGAAAACAACTACTGGAACCGGCAAATTGCCCGGAGAGGATTTTCCTGGACGCAGCTCTTTAACGATCTGCAGAAAATCATGCCGGGCCGCGTATATGTCATCTCCGTTGCCCCCGAACTGACGCCGGAAAACCAGCTCAAATTGAGAATGACGATCGGCGGCGATAGTTCTGAAGACCTGAACACGCTTGTGAAGAAGATGGAAGGCTCCAGGAAGTTCCGGCACACTGAACTCAAGACCCAGACGATTCAAAAAGAATCGCGTCCTGGCGCCCCTCCGCTGCATAAATTTGAGATTGAAACTTTCTACACACCGGTAGCCATAGGGACCAGCCACAGTGCGTCCAGGGAGGGATTCTGATGAACGACCTGGCGCACATCAAGAGGCGTTTCTTCACCATTCTGACAATCCTTGCAGTCATTGACCTGGCCTTTCTCGTGTACCTTCTATGGCCCGGTTCAAGCAGCTCCGGACGCCACGCGCGAGAGCAAGCGCTCACCCAGCAGGAACGCAGCCTTACGCGCGAAGTGGGCCCGCTAAAAAATATTGATCAGGAATTGCTGAAGACGCGCTCGGAAATCAATACGTTCTACAACGACCGGGTTCCCGCTCACTGGTCAGACATTTCCGCTGAGCTGACTAAGTTGACGCGTGACGCCAACGTGGTGCCGCAGTCCATTCGCTACGCAAACAAGCCTGATAAGGATGATCTGCAGAGTGTGCAGCGGGTTGAGATTGAAACTTCGGTTACGGGCGAATATGGCAAAGTTGCGCGGTTCATCAACTCGCTGGAACAGGACAAGCTCATGTTCATTATTGAGCAGGTTACGCTGAGCGGTCAGGAAGGCGGCGCGGTGACGCTGCAGATCAAGTTTCAAACATTCTTAACAGAAGCGGCCCAGGATCGGGCGCAAAGCTGACGAGGGAACTTTCCAGAGTGAAAATTGGAGCCGCAAACAAAAAACAGGTGATCGTCGCAGGCGCGCTGCTGGCGATACTGATCGCTGTGGTCATCTATGATCTTGCTGGA
>DATEJX010000076.1:0-20573 GCA_035277785.1 Candidatus Angelobacter sp.
GATGTGTGGCGTGGCCGGGAAGACAGTCTGCTTGATCCGCACAGCGAAGCAGCGAAGATTCGCGCCTTTTTTGTCCATCCTGAATGGGCGAGGCAGGGCATAGGAGGCATCATTCTTGATGCTTGTGAGGCAGCCGCCAAGGCAGCCGGTTTTACCCGGCTGGAAATGGGCGCAACGTTGACCGGAGTTCCCTTCTATCGGGCAAGAAATTACAGGGAGCTTGAGAGCATCCAGGTGCCACTCAAAGATGGCTTGTTTCTGCCCATCATCCGCATGGCGAAATCAATTTGAATTATGGCTCGCTCCGGACGGCGCGAGTCTGCCAGTTGAACCGCAATGCCAGCAAGCGCAGCCCAAACCCTAAGGAGCCACCCACAATAGTGGAGACTTCACGGTTAAAGCCCAGCCAGTCGCAAAGCAGAAAAGCCGCCGAACCGAAAACAGCGGCAATGGCGTAGAGTTCTCCGCGCTCGAAAATCTTTGGCGTGCGTCCGCTAAGCACGTCGCGGATACTTCCTCCGCCCACGGCTGTGATTACGCCCAACAGGAGAGCCGGTAAGCGACGCAACCCGGCATTGATGGCGCGGGTACTGCCGGAAACAGCAAAGAGCCCGAGTGCCGCAGCATCAATGATGATGATGGCGCGTTCTGTGCTTTTGCCGATTCGAGAAGCAAAGATCATTCCCACCAGCGCACCTGCAAGTGCGGTGATGAGGTAGCGCACATCTGTAAATGCCAGTGGAGTGCCAGCCTGCAAAATGAGATCGCGCGTGATGCCGCCGCCGAGGGCCGATGCCAGCGCCAATCCGGTGACACCCACCAGATCGTATTTGTAGCGCGTGTCGCGCACCGCAGCCAGGGCACCGCCCAAAGCTCCCACGAAGACTCCGAGAAAATCGATCAGCAAAAAAAGCTGATCAATGGGTAATTTGTTGATGGGCAGAGTCACGCACTCATTGTAAGACGCAGGCATGAATTCGCTTTTGCGAAGAACATCTCGGGTCGCGGGAAAAGGGTTGGGGCGGGTCTTGCGAACCGCCGCCCCTTTTGAAAATCAGAAGAAGTTTTTTTGATGACCGGGAGCGCTACTCTAGCACTGTTGCCCTGGAACGCAGCGTTACGGCGGGCCAGTTACTCTGCTAAGGTGCAAAGAGACTGCACCTTTCTCCCATGTGCAGAAAAATGCTGATCAGGGGCGAACCCTTCGGTAATCTTCAATCCTGGACCGAGCAGTGGCATGATCAATTCCGTCATGGCCCACTTCCCCCAGTCGCAGAGCAAGAAGCGCTCACCCAGAGTCCGCGTTCCCAACGACGAAATGGTTCGCTTCAACATCGATGGAGCAGTTGTTCCTGGGATATTACAGAGGCTTTCGCTCACGGGTGGGCTGGCTGAATTACCTACCAGCGTTACCGCCGGCAATATTGCTGAAGTTCAATTGAATACAACTCTGGGCCCTGTAAGTGGATTGGTGGAGTTCCTGCGCCACCAAAAGGGCGAAGCCATGGCGCATCCTTTCCGGTTCATCGCTCTTGGAGACGGCGACTACAAGCGGCTGAATGCAACTCTTCAGCTTATGCGCAGGCTCGGCCTTGGCCTGGATGCCAACTGAGCGACAAAATCCCGCGACAATTCCGCACCAATTGTGTTTTCATGGGATCATTCCCATCCGAAACGGTGAAGCGGCACGCCCTGAACGCCATGGATCGCTGGCTGATCCTTCGCCGTTTTTCGAAATACGCAAAGGAGCAGTTCGAATCATGAGGTTGATCCACAGAATTCTTGTGCTGGCGATGTGCACGTTCTCCGTTGGGCTTTGGGCGCAGCAGTCGCCTTCGACAAAGACAAGCCCTCAGTTCAAACCCGAGCCCATGCCGATGCCTTTAAACCGGCAGGTGAATGCGGATGACCATCTTCAAATGCTTACTCAACAATTGAATTTGACCAAAGCCCAGCAAGCAAAGATCAAGCCCATCCTCGAACAGTACCTTCGCGAGAGGCACCACATTGAGCTGAGCAATAAACTTTCGCCAGATGAGAAATCAGCCAGGCTGCAGTCAGGCGAGCACTCCTCTCATTCCAAAATCAGGGCTCTTTTGACCGCGGCCCAGAAAAAGAAATTTGATGACATCATGGGCACTAATGACGAGACGGCTCAGTCTCCATCCAAAGCACAGCAAAAGAAGTAACCCGCATCCGGGAGCTAAGGCATTCCAGCTGAGCTGGAATGCGCTCTCTTTTTTTGCGAAAAAATAGGTCTCTGGGAACTGTTTGAGCTTCTCGGAAAATTCAAGAACAAACCTTCCGCCGGAGTTGCCTTAGGTGACTCAGCTTTTCTTACCCTCCCGGCAGCCGAAATGAGCATCACACACCGAATTGGATCCATATCGAGGAGCTCACAATTCGATGAAGAGTATCAAGAAAACGCTATTGATTTCGATCGCGCTGCTGGCGACGGGGGCTTTTGCCGGCCAGTATCCTACCAGCCCGTCGCCTGGATCGGCACCGCCGGGACAGATGCCTCAGTCACAAAGTCCGGCTCAGCCCGGTCAGCCCGGTCAAACCGCTCCTGGAGCGACCCAGCCAGGACAGCCGCAAGCCGCGCAGCCGGACCAGCAGTCACAACCCCAGGCGGGACATCCCAGCATTGACGACCAGGTAAGAATGCTCACGCAGGAGTTGAAACTGACCCCGGAACAACAGACCAAGATGAAGAACGTTCTTGAAGACCAGCATACGCAGGCGATGACGATCATCAATGACAACTCACTGGCCCGCGAGGACAAAATTCAGAAGATCCGCAGCCTGCGCGAAACCACCATCACCAAGGCGCGTTCGCTGCTAAACGATACACAACAAAAGAAACTGGATTCCATGCTGCAGCAGTCAGACCAGATGCACCAGCAGCAGTCGCCGAGCAGTTCACAACCAGGCGCCAGCTCGCAGCCAGGTACCAGTTCTCCCAGTTCGACCCAGCCCGGCAGCAATCCGCCGGGGCGGCCGCCGCAGTAACGTTGAATTTGCGAGTGTGAGAGGCGTCTTCTTAAAGGGGGACGCCTGCTTTTCGTTGCGCGCGACGCAATCTTCCTGCCCCTGCTGTACCGCCATCTTCCGGCTACAATTACCTTCCCATGTCAATTATCAGAGCACTACTCTTCGGCATCGTCATGGCTGCGCTTCTCCCAGCGGCACAAAAACCAGAATGGTGCCGAGATTTGCCGCGCCCTGCTTATAAAAACCTGGAACGCGTCACTGTCCCAGATCGGTGGTTTGAGGTGTATCGCATTCGGCCGGGAGTGTTCGCGATTTATGAACCAAAGCAGTCGGAAGAGGTGATTTCTTACCTGATCGTCGGACAAAAACGCGCATTGCTGTTTGATACCGGCATGGGAATCAGCAACATCAAAAAGCTAGCTGAAGGAATTACGGCTCTGCCCCTGAACGTGCTGAATTCACATACGCACAATGATCACGTGGGCGACAACTGGCGCTTCAGCAAGCAGCAGATTTACGGCATGGATACCGCGTTTACGCGCGCCAGTGCAAAGGGTTCACGCGCCGATGCGCAGGCTGAAATTACGGATGGCCAGCTTTGCGGCCCTTTGCCAGCAGGGTTCGATGCAAAAGACTATTCCACGCGACCCTTTCAAATCGGCCACTGGCTGCATGATGGCGATGTGATTGACCTGGGTGGGCGCGTTCTGCAGGTGATCGCGGCTCCCGGACACACGCCAGACTCCATCGCCTTGCTCGACCGCCAGGATCAACTGCTCTTCACCGGTGATACTTACTATCCCGGCCCCATTTTCCTTTATCGTCCGGAAACTGACCTGGATGCATACGAAGCCACAGTTGCGAAACTCGCCGGGATGGCGCCGCGACTTAAGCTTCTGCTGCCCGCACACAATCTGCCGGTAGCTGATCCGGGGGACTTGCGCCGAGTGCTGGCTGCCATAAAAGAGGTGCGCGCGGGAAAAATGAAACCTTCAGCCCGCGACGGAAAATGGGAATACAAATTTGCGGGATTCTCTTTTCTGATGAAGAAGTAAAACAGCAAGGCCGGAAGTTTTGCGCGGACTCAGTCCCCCGACTTCTCTGCCGTAATGGCAGGGTCAGAAGTGACAGACGCGAGGGAGGCTTTCACTGCTTCCAGGGTTTGAAATAATTCCTGCTGCTGAAACGGCTTGGATATGTAGCCGTCCATGCCAGCGCTGAGGAAACGCTCGTTGTCGCCTTTGAGTGCATGCGCCGTCATCGCAATGATCGGCACATGAACACCTTTTGCAAATTCTGCTTCTCGAATCGCCAGCGTGGCTTCCAGTCCGTCCATTTCAGGCATCTGGATATCCATCAGGATTGCATCGAAGCGCTCTGCCTGGGCGAGCCGCACGGCTTCCTTGCCGTTTTCCGCAACTACCACTGAATGGCCGGCCCGTTGCAACATGGCCAAAGCAACCTTGCGATTTACCGCGTTATCTTCCGCCAGGAGTACCCGCCAGCGTGGAGAAGTCGCGTTAAGATGGGGCACTTTCACGGGCTCCCTGGCCATGGACGGGAACGAAGATTGCTCTCCCGCTAATACATGCCGGACCGCCGCCAACAACTCACCTTTACCAACCGGCTTCAACAAATGGGCAGCTATGCCGAACTCCGTGCAGCGGACAGCCGTGAAGCTGCACTTATCTGAAGTAAGCATCATCACAATTGACTGGCCCAATCCAAAACGACGATGGGCCAGCGATGCGAGTTCAAAGCCATCCATTTCCGGCATCTCAGAATCAACCACCATCAGCGAATAACCATTGCCGTTTGCGGAGGATGATTTTGACAGCTCTTCCAGCGCGGCGCCCGCGTCTGGAACACAGGTCACCGAAAGCTGCCATGCCTCCAGAGTACGGCACAGAACTTCCCGGGTGGTGGCGTTGTCATCCACTACCAGGACATGTTTACCATGCCACGGCGTTGCGAAGATCTCCGTCTCCTGCAATCGGCCACTTGGCCGCAAAGGCACGGTGAAATGAAAGGTTGTGCCACGCGATTCCTGGCTGTCGACCCAGATTTTTCCCTTCATCAGTTCCACAAATTGGCGTGAGATGGAGAGCCCCAGTCCGGTTCCTCCAAAGCGGCGAGTGGTTGAACTATCTGCCTGCGCGAATGGCTCAAAGACGAGGACCTGCTTGGCAGGTGGAATCCCGATTCCGGTATCGGAAACTGAGAAATGCAAACGCTGACCGGAGCGTCCGGAGTCGACAGTCAGATTCAGCTTGATTTCGCCATGGTGCGTGAACTTTATGGCATTGCCGAGAAGGTTAAATAAGACCTGCCGCAAGCGCACCGGATCGCCCAGTACAAACGTGGGACAGGCAGGATTGATATCGCAGATCAACTCCAGGCCTTTCTCGTGCGCGGGAACAGCGAAGGCTTTGGCGGAAGATTCGAGCAGCTCGCAAATATCGATCTCCAGGTCTTCGATCCGCAGTTTGCCTGCTTCCAGCTTGGAGAAGTCCAGAATCTCATCCACAACAGAAAGCAGGACGTCGGCGGAAGCTGAGGCAATCCCCAGCCACTCGCGCTGGTCCGGGTTCATGGGTGTATCAAGGGCCATCCGGGTCATGCCGATGACGCCGTTGAGCGGCGTCCGGATTTCATGGCTCATGTTCGCCAGAAATTCAGTTTTGGTCTGGTTTGCCTGGTCTGCCAGGCGGCGGGCTTTACGCAAGCGCCACGCGCCCCAGCTGAGAAGCAGCAGTACAGCCAGGAGTACCAGGAGCGTCATGGTCATGTAATAGCTGCGCTGGCGAAGGATGGTGAGGTATTGCATCACCGTTGCAGCATTATTTGGATCGAGACCCCACTTCAGGTAAATACGGCCCAGGGTGCCGTCTTCCACCATGATTCCGATTTCTTCCCGCACTGCGTCAGCGGCGGCGCTGGCTGCAGCGTCATCCCGGCGTGCGCCAACTCCAAACCAGATTCTGCCCTGAGGCAGAGGGCTGAACTTCAAGTTGGTGCCGGCACAAGCGGGCAGTTTCTCAAAGAAAGTCTTTATGCCGGCGGTAACGGGAGATACCAATGCAGCCTCGGCTTTCCCCTCGCATACACCTTCCACTGCAGCCGTGAATGACTCCTGAGGATAGAGATTGGCCCCATGGAAATTCTCCTGAGCAATGTAGCTGTGCCTTATGTTGTTCTGGTACCAGACACGCTTGCCTCGAACCTGAGACGGTGTCGAGATACCGGAAGATTCGCGTGAGACCATCCAGCCACTATCCATGATCCAGGGATCAGAAATGTAAAAGAATTGCCTGGTTTCAGGAGTATCAAACATCACTGGAACCATATCAATTTTGCCCTCACGCAGGGCATCCATGGGCTCTCCCTGAATCGCAACCAGCTGCACAGGAACATGACGGCGGCGGCAGGCCTCCTGGAAAACTTCATTGGCCATGCCAACCAATTCAATCCCAACACCCTGTTCCGGCGGCAACTTGTGATAAGTAATCCGGAATGGATGTGAAGCGCGTGAGGGTTCCAATGAATAGCGCCGCCCAGACCAGAAAATGAGACCCAGCGTAACCACAACGACTGTGATCACGGTGATCACCCGCAACTTCTCTCTCCAGCCCGGAATCCAGCGTGGATACTTCACGTCCTAAGTATGGTCAAACTGGGTTATTGGGGCAAGGAATGTTTTACCGAACTCCACATAAACGAATGATTCAACTTGGAAAAAACTCCTGAGTACGTCTATTCTGAACAGCTCCCGGAGAAATTGAATGATTCATTTCAAGCGCTTTCTGTACTTATTTCTGTGCCTGTTTGCCTTTATGCAGATCCGGGCCAACGCGGCCGACATACGCTTCAAAGTAACTTTGCCTGCAGGCTATCGGCAGACGATCACCGGCCGGGCCTTCATCATTGTTTCGCGCGTTGACTTTCCTGAGCCGCGACTGCAGGTGGGATCGTGGCACTCGCAGACGGAACTGCTGGGACGCGATATACAGGATCTGCCGCCTGGCGGGTCAGTGATGCTTGACGCTCTCACTTTGGGTTCTCCGTTGCGCTCTGTGCGTGAGCTGCCTGCCGGTGATTATTACGTGCAAGCTGTGTTCAACGTGTACACACAATTTCATCGTCAGGATGGCCATGCCATCTGGGCGCACATGGACCAGTGGGAGGGCCAGCAGTTCAATAAATCTCCCGGAAACCTCTATAGTGCAGTGCGTCGATTTCACCTGGATCCGCTAAGCGGGTATGAGATCCAGCTCTCCCTCGACAACAAAGTCGGTCCCATCCAAATGCCGCCGGATACGAAATACGTGCGGCATATAAAAATCCAGAGCAAGCTCCTCACCGACTTCTGGGGACAGCCGATGTATCTTGGCGCAACGGTGCTTCTGCCCGAAGGTTACGACTCCCATCCGAATGCCCACTTTCCGGTGGCTTATGAGCAGGGCCACTTCTCATTGAGCCCGCCGCTCGGCTTCACGGACGAGGTCAGCACAACCGAACCACACGTGCGTGAAGGACAGATTTCCGGACAGGCATTGTATAAGCGCTGGACCGGCGCCAATTTCCCCCGGATGATCGTGATCACATTTCAGCATCCGACTCCCTATTTTGATGACTCGTACGCTGTGAACTCCGCCAACAATGGTCCTTACGGTGACGCCATCATGACAGAGCTGATTCCCTATCTTGAGCAGCATTACCGCATCATTCGCCAGCCGTATGCCCGCGTGCTCTTTGGTGGATCGACTGGCGGTTGGGAATCTCTTGCGCTTCAGGTCTTCCATCCTGACTTCTTCGGCGGCACATGGACTTTCTACCCTGATCCAGTCGACTTCACCCGCTACCAGATCGTTGATGTTTACAACGATGTAAATGCGTTTTTAGCTCCCGGTTACGATTCGCCAGTTCCGGAACGACCGATGGAGCGCACCTCTGAAGGGCAGGCAGACGTGACCATGAGGCAGATGAGCCTGCTGGAAGATGTGCTGGGAAGTCACGGACGGTCTGCCCAGCAATTTGAGGCCTGGGAGGCGGTGTATGGCCCGGTCGGCCCTGACGGTTACCCCAGACCTCTATGGGACAAGGAAACAGGTCACATTGATCATCAGGTGGCTGAATACATGCGCGCCCATGGATATGATTTGCGGTCTTACCTGGAACAAAATTGGACGAAAATCGGGCCACAGCTGGCGGGCAAAATTCACGTCTATTGCGGGGACATGGATAATTTCTACCTGAATCTTGCCGTGTACCGCCTGGAAAGCTTCCTGCGCAGCGCCACCAATCCCTCCTATGGAGGATCATTCGAATACGGCCGTCCCATGAAGGGACATGGCTGGACGCCGCTAAATCAGGCTGAGCTAGTCAGCACCATGGCCGGATTCATCACGCAGCATTCACCTGGCGGGGCCGATCAGTCATGGAAGTACTGATCCAGCGGAGTTAGTGTGACTGCCTGGACTTTAAATCCGCCCGGTATTGAAGCTGGTGGTAATAGGCATCTGCATTGTCAGCAAAAGTAGCTTCGTATTTGGGGAACTGGCGAAAATTGTTGAATTGCGGCAGTGAAATGCGCTGTTTCACCTGCTGAATTGACAGCCCATCGCGATACATGGAAGCCACTTGATCACGAAGCGCTGCGAGATAGTCGCGGAATCGTTTGAGTTCGGTGGGAGTGGCGGTCTCGAAGTGACCCGGCACCACATGAGCGACCGGCAACGTGAGCATGTGATCAACCGCATGAATCCAATTTTCCATGTCGCCCTCGTCCATGGCAGGACAGGAGTTGGTCAGGAAGAGATCACCTGTGGCGATGGTCTGTTCATCAGGGAAGTAAACCACAAGGTCACCCAGGGTATGCGCGGGGCCGGGCTCATAGATCAGGACTTTATGACCTCCCACGTAGAGCCAAATCTCTCCATGCACTACAAGATTCAGTCCGTACTGGGCAGGATCACTTTGGATTACGCGCTCTCGAGTGTATGCGCTGCTGATGATTGTTGCGTCAGGGCCGACTGAGCTATTGCCGCCGCGATGATCCGGATGATAGTGCGTGTTTACAATCCATCGCACGGGGGCCGCTGAAACTTTTCTTATTTCAGCCAGCAGCTTGCGCCCTTGCTCCTGGTTCAGGCCGGTATCAACCACGAAAATGCCTTTTTGACTGACGAGAAAAGTCGAATTGGCGCTGGAATCATTCTCTGAAATATATGCGTACAGGTCCGGGCCAAGTTTCTGAACAGATGCTGAAGCAGACACAGACAAGAAGAAGAGTGACAGCAAGCACACACGTGACAACCATCGAGAGCAGAAAGCTATCTTCATAGATATGAGAGCACCAACTCTAGCATGAGCCTTGCACAAGTCGGATGAACTGCGGTTTTTCCCAGTACAATGCACTTTTCTGTCAAACACTGATCCTATGACCTTGCCAATTCTCCAGACCGGCGAGCCTGTCCTGCGCAACGCAGCGCGTCTGCTGCGAACCAATGAGATTCGCAGCCGGGAAATTCGCGAGTTGATTGAAGAGATGAAGGAAACCATGTACGCCGCTCCCGGCGTGGGTCTGGCTGCACCGCAGATTGGCCGATCAATCCAACTGGCTGTGATTGAAGACCGCGAGCAGTACATGAAGGACTGGACTGCCGAACAACTGGCTGAGCGGGAACGTAAGCCTGTGCCGTTCCACGTGATCATTAACCCCAGGCTGACTCTGATCGGCGACGAACAGGTGGAGTTTTTTGAAGGCTGCCTGAGCGTGCAGGGCCTGATGGCTCTGGTACCGCGAAGCCGCCGGGTCAAGGTGGAGTGCCTGGATGAAAATGCCAAGCCGAGGATCATCGAGGCCAAAGGGTGGTATGCACGTATTTTGCAGCATGAGATCCACCATTTGCTGGGCATGCTCTACCTGGACCACATGGTTTCACGCACTTTGATGACAGTGGAAAACTACAAGAAGTTCTGGCTGGAAAAGAGTCTGGATGATCTCAAAGCCGCACTCGGCGCCGATTCCCATCGAGGAAATTGATTCGCCGGGTCAAAGTCTCTTCCCTACGCCAGACAAGTGGCCAAGTTGATCGCACGATTCATTTCAAAATCATTGGCCAATCGTTTACACTTCCGTTTTTAAAATCCAGCCTTTGAGGAAACTGCATGAACTGGCTCCGTATTCGTCTGGCCATATCAGCCATTGTGTTTTTCACCGTGTGTGCGCTCTGGGCACAACATTCGGCAACTCCCGCGGCGGAAGGCACTGCCAAAACCGCCGAGCAACAGTTCAAGAACATTCAGGTGCTCAAAGGCGTTCCTGCGGACCAGATCATACCCGCAATGCAGTTCATCAGCAGCTCTCTGGGAGTGGAATGCGAATTCTGCCACGTACGCAACGCGTTTGATAAAGACGATAAGAAACCCAAGCAGGTCGCGCGCAAGATGATGCAGATGCAAATGGCCATTGATAAAGAAAACTTCAACGGCGAAAACGCTGTCACCTGCTTTTCCTGCCATCGCGGAGCGGAGAATCCGGTTGGCATTCCCATCATTTCAGCTGCGGCTGAAGCTCCAAAGAGCCCGGAAGCTGAGAATCAGGCAGCAGCTCAGCCCGCCCTGCCTTCTGCCGACGAAATCCTGAACAAATACCTTCAAGCGGTGGGCGGAGCTGCGGCCGTGGAGAAGATTACGAGCCGGAAGGAAGATGGCATGGTCAGCTTCGGCAGGCAGCAATTCCCTGTGGAAGTCTTCGCCAAGGCTCCGAACAAGCGGATCTCCTTTGTGCACACGCCCAACGGCGACAACGTCACAGCTTTTGATGGCAATAACGGCTGGCTGGGGAATCCGGGCCCGCGGCCTCCGCGGGATATGACCGCGCAGGAAAACGAAGCTGCAAGCTTTGATGCCACGTTCTACCTGCCTTCTGAGCTCAAGAAAATCTTTACCCAGTTCAAGGTCCGCCCAAGCGAAAAGATCGATGGCAAAAACGTTGTTCAAGTAATCGGAATGAATCCGGGTCATCCACCGACACGTCTGTTCTTTGACCAGGAATCGGGTCTGCTGGTCCGCTCAGTCCGCTACGCGACAACACCTGTGGGACTCAATCCCACTGAAGTTGATTACGCCGACTACCGCGAAGAAACCGGGGTGAAAATCCCGATGCAATGGACGGTGGCGCGCCCCAACGGCAGGTTCACCATTCAGATAAGCAAGGTTGAGCAGAACGTGCCAATTGCGGACTCGAAGTTTGAGAAACCGGCCGCCTCTGCGCAGAAGCCCGGGACGAAGTAGAACAAGCTGCGCACACGGAAGACGCGCTCCTTTGTCAGGTGCAATGGCTCAGGCCATTGCATCTGCAGTTCAACTCAATTTCCGCGAGGAAATCCCGTAAGTCTCTGTAAAGAAAGCACGTATTACCGCAGTAACTTGCTGCACATGGGTTCGGAATCGTAATCTTGCGGAAATATGCCCAGACGGATCCTGGCTATCGTACTGCTCGCATTCTGCCTGGCGGCTTCGTGTGCCGCGCGGCAGATCGCCGTAGTCGTGGACAAGACCAACAATGTTGGAGGCCTCAGTTCCTCCGATCTGGCCAAAGTCTTCAAATGCGACAAGGTTAAATGGCCTGACGGCAAAGCCGTTGTGCTGGTGCTGCGCGATCCTTCCACACCGGAAATGAGAACAGCCATTGAAAAGCTGTATCACATGAAGCCGGAAGATCTGAAGGCGCTGCTGGCAGCTCATCGCCAGGCCGTGCTCATAGTTGGATCAGAAGAGGAACTGCTCAAGTCTGTTGAATCCATTCCCGGCGCGGTAGGGCTGGTGGACGTCTATTCGATCAACAGCAAGGTGAATGTGCTCAGGGTGGATGGAAAGCTGCCACTGGAGCAAGGGTACTTCCTCAAAGGCAATTAGGCCAGCCGCATACCATCGATGGCCACGCCGGCCTGGACGCAAATTCCTCATCTCTTGAGCGTTCTCCATTGGCGGATACAAGGCCACCGTTATCATCCACACGGTGGTTTCATGTATCCTGTCCACAATCTTTTTACCCGCGAATGGCGAGGAGAACTTAATGAGGGCAAGGATTTTTGCGGCCTTATGTGTGGCTTTGATGGGATTGACCGGTTGTATCAAGGGAGAGAAGAGCTTCTTTTACGTCACCGGCCCGGGCACGAATGAGGTGTTTGGCTTTGCCATCCATGGTGATGGCTCCCTGACTGCGCTCGGTACCCCGAATTTCACCACTGGCTCCCGCCCTGCCGCGCTGGCCGTCCATCCTCCGGGTGACTTCTTTTACATCGCCAACTCTGCCGGCGCCAACATTACTCTGCTTGATATCAACAGCGGAAACGGTGAACTTGTGGTGCCGCCCACCAACAGCGCGCTTCCGCCGGTGACGCCGCCGAACATTTTCAATGCCGGCACAACCCCGATTGCAATGGCCGTGGCGCCGAACGCGCCACGTCTTTATGTGGCCAACCGCGATTCCGGCGACATCTCTGTCTACCTCATCGACCCAAACAATGGGAATCTCGGCCTGGTTACCGGGTCGCCCTTTAAAGTGAACCCTGATCCAGCGGCCGCGTCGCCCACCAACCCGCAATCCATTGCGATTTCACCCAACGGCGGTTTTCTCTATACCGCCAATCCAACGCAGGGGACAATTGCAGGTTTCGCCATTGCATCCGATGGCAGCTTAACCCCGGTGCCGGGATCTCCGTTTGCGGTGGGTACCGCGGGCACAAGCCCGTCATTTTTGGCGGTGCATCCGGGCGGATCATTTTTGTACGCCGCTGACCCCGCGAGCAATGCCGTACTGGGATTTGCCATTGGGGGCAACGGGGCAATTACGCCCATCGCGGGCTCCCCATTTGCGGCTGGACTCGGCACCTCGGCGCTTTCCATGACGCCGCAAGGATCTTTTCTCTACGCTTCGAACTCAGGCGACAACACTGTTTCCGGATACTCGATTGACAACTCCGGCGCCTTGACTCAGGTCAGCGGCTCTCCTTTCTTGACAGGAGGCAACGTTCCCGGCTACGTGCTGGCCACCGGCAGCTTCGTGTACGTAGCGGACCAGGGCACAAACGATATTGCCGGCTTTGCCATTGCGAACACGGGAACGCTGACGAAGGTGAAGGGATCTCCATTCTCGGTTGCCGTCTCGCCCACGTGGCTCATTGCGTCAGCTGTACCGCAATAAGTTGTACTTCAAATACCGTGTCCTGGGGGGCCGGTGAGTCAGTGCCTGTGAAGGTGAAACGCAGTGGCGCGGTTTGTCCGGGCTCCGTTTTCAGATCGACATAGCCCAGCCCCATGCCGCTGGCCGTTGATTCAGTGTCGAGGAACTGGCCGTCTGCTCCGGACCAACGTACCCGAAAGGCGCCTGCAAGCACAATCCGCAGCGTGGAGCCGGCGACAATACTACGCATCTGGCGCGTGATCTTCCAGACTTCAAGGTCTTTGCGTCCACGCTGATTCAGATAACGGTCCGCCACCAGAGGAATGCAATCAAAAATTGCACCATCTCGCAGAGAGCGCAGCAGCTTGATATATTCCGCGTGCGCCCACATCAACGGCATGGCTGAGCCCGCCGGTTTGCCTAGGTACATTCCGGCTTCAGGGAGATTGGGCTGGTCCCACACCTGTTCCGGCAGCATGCCGGAACGAGTGGCAAAATTCTCCATGGCGGCAAGCAGAGGACGGATATCCCGGCCCGCGGCAAGTTCATAATGGGCACGTTCTCCGGTGAGCAGCGGCCAGGCACGTCCTATTCCCCAGCCTTGATAAGCTTTTCCATCAGCGTGCGGACCGTATCCATCGTTGTTGTAGCGGCGCCACGCGGAACCGAACGGAGTATTCACCTTGAGTTCAGCATCTATCACGCGCAGTGAGTCTTCCATCAACGCCGATCCTGCCGGGCGAATTCCATAGCGAACCAGTTCTAGAAATCCGGCGTCAACTATATCTTTGGCGGGGAACTGATACTGCTCTCCGGGCGGCCGATTCGCCAGAATGATTGAGCCGGTGTTCGGATCTTCCACTGGAAGATGATTATTAACATCCAACGGCAAAATGCGTATGTAATGCCTCGGAATCCCACGGACAAGGCTGCCCTGCGTGGTGACCGTCCAGCGTTCAATGTGAGACTCCACGAAGTCTGCATGGTCCTGGATGAACTGCGCCAGCGCACCTTCACCCCGCGAACGGGCGAAATCAGCGGCGCAGATGAGCGCTGCAATGGATGCAGCCAAAGTTGAAGGTGAATAGCCACTGCACTCTTCCCATCGCTCCTGTTGTGTCAGCGGGCCGTGTTGAATCAGGTAACGCACGGCTGCGCGCACCATGGGATAAGGATCGAATTGCTCAAGCGCGTCAGCCTTCCACAACCGCCAGGCCAGCATAATGGGGAAAGCTACTTCATCCAGTTGAATGCCTTTCCAGTATGGCGTGCCATCAATCCAGAAGTTCTGCGGAAAGCCGCCGTCCATCTGTTGCGAGCAGGCAAGGTAAACCAGCGCCCGCAGCGGAGTAACTTTGTCTCCTGAAGCCAACAAGCCGGTGGCGCTATTCACCATATCGCGCACCCAGACCAGGTGATAGCCGCCAAGGTCTTCGTCTCCCATGCTGTCTCCCCACGGGATAGTGGCCGAAGCAATGAGCGCTCCGGCAAAGGTTTTATCTTCGTGAGAAAGGAGAACGATCCTGCTGGTGCGATAAAGCTGGCCGCCATCGCCGCTGACGGATTCAAGTTTTTCAAAGTTGTCACAAGCGCGGCGCCACTGGTCAATAAACTTATTCTTGTGTTGCTCAAAGGGCACAGCCAGTGACTGTTTTAGTACGGCCGTGGCAGCATGCAGGCTGTCACCAAACGCCAGGGCAATCGTGAACTCATTTCCGAGCGAGAGATCGATTTCGCCAATCACAGCGACATTGCCGTTTTCCGCGCGATCATATTCCCAATCAAGTTTGTAATTGTCGTGCAGGTCCTGCCAGCCGTCACTGGATCCAACAAAGCCGCATGACGAGCGCGCGAGGCCATTACTGGAATCCAAGGCGAGATAAGTGCTGTTTTTCCATGCGACGAGGATGGTGCGGCCCGATAGCTCCATTTTCATGGCCGAGTTGTTCCAGCCACCCACTTCCAGATGCGGAGCCAGCAGAAAGAAGAGTCGCAGCTTTCCCTGCCAGCCATCTGCAGGAATGAGCCGGGCACGGATCAGCACACAAGCGGAGTGCGGGTCAGAGATGATTTCTTTCACCAGACGGTAACGCCCTTTGGGATCGTCGCTGATCACGTGATAGCCAAGCGACTCGGCTTCAATGCGCACAACTTCTCCGGCCAAATCACGCCTTTCTTCATGGAAGAACGTGGCGCCGTCGGTGATCAGGAACTGAGCATCGCGAATTTGGGGCCGGTCGATGGTTGGGTAATAAATTTCGGTGACGATGCCATGCGCGAGGGTAAACCAGACGCGACTGGAAGTGGCATACGCTGTCCCAACGCCATCTTTTGAACTACTGGACCAGGTTGGAGGAATGCCAGGCTGACCGGGAGCACTGCCTTGAGGTACTGAAGGTTCACTTGCCATAAATTTGCAACAATAAGCCCACCGGACATGCTGAAGCAAGTTTGAACAAAGCGCAAACGCTGCTTCGGAGTTGGAAGAAGTGGTTCAGCGGGTTGCATCCAACAGCAGTATGGTGGAGGAAGAACTGTCCGTGGTTCACAGAAAAGCGCCGCGAACTACGATATAAAACGTTGATGGATATTGTGAAATGATCTTGCCCCCGGAGCGGGATGTACAACTTGCGCGCGAACTTGTATTTGCACATAGTTTGAATCCAATCGCATATCAAATTCTGAACCCGGGAATTCAACATTGGTTCAGCGACGAGGGTGACGCGCTGATCGGATATATCACTTGCAATCGAATACGAGTGGTAGCCGGCGCGCCTGTCTGCAGTCCGGAAAGAATCAACGCGGTGGTAGATCGATTTGAGTCTGAAGCGGCCCAGGCGAAGGAAGCTGTGTGCTATTTCCACGCAGGACCACGCTTTGCCAAGGTTGTAAGAAATTCCCGTGGCCATTCGATTGCGGCCATTGGCGCCTTGCCTTACTGGAACCCTGTGGGGTGGGAAGCAATTTTAAAAAGTAGTGCTTCGCTTCGATACCAGATATCCCGCGCACGCCACAAGGACATACACGCTTCAGAAATGCCGGCAAAAGCGGCTGCTGAATCGCAGGAACTGCGAGAGATCAGACAGGAATGGCTCAACAGCAAACATCTTCCGCCATTGCACTTTCTTATTGAACCGGAGATTTTCGGGCAACTGGCTGATCGTCGTCTATTCATTGCCATTCAGAAGCAACGCATCATTGGCTATCTTCTCTGTTCGCCAATGCCGAACCGGAGAGGATGGCTGTTTGAGCAGTGGGCACATGCTGCGGGCGCGCCGCTCGGCACAAGCGAACTGCTTGTGCACACGGCCATGTCTACATTTGCTCAAGAAAAATTTCACGAGGTCACCATGGGGCTGGTGCCGCTGTCGGGAGTGGAGCGCGCACCGGGCGAGCCAGGACCACTCTGGCTGCAGGGCCTGTTCAGGTTTATGAGAGCCACAGCAAATCCGCTTTACAACTTCAAAGGCCTTGAGCATTACAAGTACAAGTTTCGTCCCCACTACTCGGAACCGGCTTACGCGGTGGTGAACAACAGCCATTTCCGGCCAGCCAATGTGTTTGCCATCGCCCGTGCTTTCGCGGGCAGCCCTCTGCAACTGTTTGCCCGCCGCACATTCAAGCAAAATTTAATGCGACTGATACGCGGCTAACGGAGTCCAGATTCTGTGGGCAGGCTCCATCCCGTACATCTTCACTGGAAGTTGTCGGCGTATATACTGCTGCGATGAAATCCCTGCGCGTTTTCACACTTGTTCTGGTCCTTGGCGTGGCAGCAGCCGCGCAAAACAACACTCGCAAGCCGTTGGCGGATGTGCCGGCATCGACGGTGCAGATGATCATTCCCAGCCACGGCAGCATGCTGCTGGGAATTTTTTATCTGGCTGCAGGGCCACAAGAGCATCCGACTGCAATTATTCTTCATGGCTTTCCCGGCTTCGAACAAAACCTGGACATCGCGCAGGTGTTACGAGCGCATGGCTGGAACGTACTGGCCATGCACTACCGCGGTTCATGGGGAGTGAAGGGAGATTTTTCTTTTCAGCATGCAGCCGAAGATGCCGATACCGAGGTCCGCTTTCTGCTTGATCCGGCAAATGCGCGGAAGTATCGAATTGATACCCATGAAATCGTGGTGATTGGCCACAGCATGGGCGGATACATGGCTGCATCAGCAACGGCGCACAATCCCCAGGTGGCTGGCGCGATACTCATCTCTGCCTGGAACATTGGCGCGGATTATGAGTCAGGTCGTCATACTCGATCGCAGCAACCCACCATCGCGAATGAGGGAAAGTCGCTGGCGAGTGACAACAATCTGCTGCCGCTTTCGGGTACCAGTGGCGAGGCGCTCGCTCGCGAGATCTATGATCATCAGAAGGAATTGAACTTCAATAATCTGGCGCCGGCCATGGCCGGCCGTCCGGTTTTCATCATCACCTCCAATGACGGACTTGCTCCCATCGACAATGCGTTGGCCGAGGCGTTGCGCAAGGCTGGCGACAATCACGTGAGTGAGCGTCACTGGGATAGCGATCATAGCTATTCCGGACAACGGGCTGAGTTGACCACAGCAATATGGGAGTGGACTCAGAACCTGCACCAATAAAACCGGCAGCCAACCCGAATTCCAGCTGCGAATCCGCCGGCGTTGCACCGCCGCCGTGAGTTCCATTGACTGCATGTACTTGTGGTGTTTGTACTGCAGAATGCGATTGTGCTAAACACTGCTGTCATGCTGGAGAGCGTGTACCAGGACGAGACCCTGGTTGCCGAACCCGAACAACTCTCGCCTGTAGACCAGTTGCGTTTGCAATGGAGCCAGCAGCCCGGCATCCCGCTGATGAGACAGAAAAGTTTGATCGAGCGTTGCCCGGAACTGCTCCCTTATGTTGGCATGGCATCGCTCAAGGGATGGAGCTGGCCTTACGCGTTCGCATTCCAGGGTCTGGTGATTGCGGCCATTCTCGCATCGTTGCTCAACTGGTCCATCACGCATGACGGTGGCAGGCTGCACGATGACATCACACGCTTGCAGGCGGAAACGCAGGCCGAGGTGCAACGGCAGCAGGGTGTTTCTGATGCCACCGAGGCTGAGATCAGCCGGATATCCAATTCCCGCAAAGGAACGTTCAAGCTGCACATGTCAGAAACGCCGCTCACGCGTGAACAGGCGCTTACTGAACTAGGCGCTTCACTGACTGATTCGCGCAGATCTCTTGAACAATACAAACAGCGCATGGAATTGAAGGAGCGGGACCTGCGCGCGACGGAAAATGCGCTCTCACTTGCGCGGTCAGGAGCACCGCTCTTCTTCTGCGTGGCCCTGCTGCTCTGTGCGGGTGGTGTGCGGCGAGGGGTGCAAAGCGATTTCTCACGTAGCAAGCTGGCCCGCAACTCAGGAGATTTCTTTCTCTACTTCGCCACTACCGAAGGAATTTTTTTGAACCTGGTATTGCTGGCGTTCGCCCATTTTGTCCTGAGCGGCGGCAATTATGGGCTGAGCGACTTTTTTGAGAGCGTGGGGCCGCTGTTCAGGGTTGTGTTCTGGATTGCATTTTACGTTCTGGTGCTGCGGTATTTTGTCGGCATCGCGCGCGGGATGTACAAGGCATTGCAGCTACGCGTGCCCACGAATGAATGGAGCCCAGATAATCGGATCCTGCTGCATATCCACAACAATTTCCTGACTATTTTCGTAGTGCTGGAAGCAACTTTTCTGGCTGCCTGCTATCTGCTCTACCACGCGGACAAACGATTCTTCTGAAACCGGAAGTCTCCTGATCTCCGACGCACTCCAGAACGCCATCAACTCCAATCCTCTTTTCGCTGTGCCCGCATCGGGAGCAAAGTGATAACACGCGGTGTCAAAGGTTAATGCGGCCGGAAAGCGCCCGGAAAAGGAGGACTCGACATGCAGCTTGCCGCTGTTCTGTTTCAAGCAGGCGGAGGGTTTCACTGGAATTTAGTGGCCATGTGGGAAAGTATGGAATGGCCTGCGCGCTCGATTGCCATTGTGCTCCTGCTCATGTCGGCGTGGTCCATTGGCGTAATGATCGACCGGTGGCTTGCCTTCAGCGCGGCGCGCAAACAATCGAGACAATTTGCTCCCGCAGTGGGCGGAGCCTTGCGTGAGGGGAAGCTGGAAGAGGCTATTCGCGTGGCTGAGCGAAGTAAAAAAAGCCATCTGGCGCGAGTGGTGACCACCGGATTACAGGAATATCAAGTGCATGATTCCTCTCCGGCTACGGTGGAGGAAAAGATCGAGGCCAGCCGGCGCGCGCTGGAGCGGGCCGAAGCGATTGTGCATGCAGAACTGGAGCGCGGCCTGGGCGGACTTGCCACGGTTGGTTCAACTGCGCCATTCGTTGGACTGCTGGGCACGGTGATCGGGATTATCGATGCGTTCTCGAAAATCAACACGGAGCACGCCACCGGCCTCACCGCAGTATCGGGTGGGATTTCTGAGGCGCTGGTAACCACAGCTCTTGGGCTGTTTGTAGCCATACCGGCGGTGATGATGTTCAACTATTTCACTGCCAAGGTCAAAGCCTTTGACGTTGAGATGGTGAATTCCTCCAGCGAATTGGTGGATTATTTCCTGAAGAAGAGCATCATCAGCCGCCGTTGATTTTCGGTGAGAGTTCCATGAGCACACGAGCAAACAGCCAAGCAGCAAAAATCAATTCCCGGATCAACGTTGCTCCCATGGTGGACGTGATGCTGGTGCTGCTGATCATTTTCATGGTAATCACGCCCATGATCCAGGCGGGCAGGGTCAAACTGGCAACCACTTCCAACCCAATGCCTATGCCTGACGTCAACCGGGAAGACGCGCTGGTGGTTGCGGTGATGCACGACGGAACCATTTTTCTCGGCAGCCAGATAGTCACCGGTGAAACACTCACAGAAAAGATAAAAGACGAATCATCCACGCACACCGACAAGACAGTTTACGTGCGCGCCGATGCGCGAGTGCGTTATGGCGCGCTGGTGAACGTGGTGGACGATCTTCGATCCGCGGGCATAGATCAACTGGGCTTGCTGACGCAGCAAAGACAGCGTCGCCTGATGGCCGCTCCACAGCCCTGAAGCTTTCTCGGATTCGGTAATTGCATAATCTGGTAATTTAGTAATTGAATATTTCGCACTAAATCACCTATGACTGAACCCACCTGTGATCACCCCGGAGCGCCGTGCTGAGAGCGGCGTTCATTTCCCTTTCTGAAAGCCGCTCAATCCGCACAGCGGCGGAAAAGACATGGATTGGCCAGAGGCTGTCACGGCGTTTTGTCGCCGGAACCACCGTGGATGATGCGCTGGCGGCCACGCGCGCCATGAACCAGTTGGGGCTGGGCGTGAGCGTGGACAACCTGGGCGAGAACGT
>DATEJX010000077.1:0-2232 GCA_035277785.1 Candidatus Angelobacter sp.
CGCGGGCCGGATACAGATTAACAATGAACGTTCCCTTCACCAAAGCTTCCGCATGCGGGAATGATTTTCTTATTATCCAGGCGCGCTATGCGCCGGCGGACTTGCATGCTTTCACCCGGGCCATCTGCGACCGGCACAACGGCGTGGGCGCAGACGGAGTGGAATGGCTTCAACCTTCGCAAGACGCTGACATCGCCATTCGCCTGGTCAATGCTGACGGCAGCGACGCTGAAATCTCAGGAAATGGCACGCGATGCGTGGCGGCCCATCTGGTTGCGAGCGGGGCCAAGGCACCGCTACGGATTATGACTGGTGCCGGGCTCAAGATATGTGAGCTCATCTCACAGCACGGGCAACGATACGAGTTCGAGACGGCAATGGGCAAGCCTGAAGTGGGCAAGCCGGCCTTGCTGCAAATCGACAAGAAAGAGACCTCAGGAACACCGGTCTCGATGGGCAATCCGCATCTGGTGGTGTTCGTCACAGACTTCTCTGCAACATGGCAGGGAGAGGCTGCGCAAATTCAGCATCAGGACATTTTTCACGAAGGAGTAAATGTGGAATTCGTGCGCATTGCCGGACCAAACAGAATTGACGTGCGTTTCTTTGAGCGCGGCGTTGGAGAAACGCAGTCTTCCGGGACAGGCTCATGCGCATCGGCTGTGGCGGCAATAGCGGCCGGTCACGTTAAGTCCCCGGTGAACGTGCATGCGCCGGGCGGTGCGCAGGAAGTGCTGTGGAGCGGCGCTGAGGTACTCCTCCGTGGACCAGCACAGATCATCTGCCAGGGTGAATTTTTTGCCTAAGAACCCAACTTTGAAGCCACGCGCGCTGAGACCCGGCGACAAGATCGGGATCCTGGCTCCAGCCAGCAGTTTCAATCGTGAGGCGTTTGAACGCGGTTGCAATCGCCTGCGCGAGATGGGATATGAGCCGGTCTTCTCTCCTGAGATTTTTGCGCGCGACCTTTATTTTGCCGGCAGTGCCGAGCGGCGCTTGAACGAACTTAAATCGCTGCTGGTTCGAGATGACATTGCCGCGCTGATCTGTGTCCGCGGAGGGTACGGGGCCAACTACCTGCTGGACAAACTCGACTTCAACCTGTTCGCGCAACGCCCAAAGATTTTCCTGGGATGCAGTGATGTCACTTCCCTGCTTACGGCCATCACGGACCGCACCGGCCTTGTCACGTTTCATGGGCCGATGATCGCCAAAGATATTGCAGACGGGAGTTTTGACAGCTCAAGTTGGAACAATGCTCTGCAGGGGGCTCAGAGCTGGGAAATTGCAGCAACTGGGGTGGAGGTGCTGCGACCAGGCCAGGCGCAAGGCACACTCTACGGTGGATGCCTGTCTATGCTCGCCGCATCTCTGGGCACACCGTTTGAAATTGAGACGGAGGGAACAATTCTTTTTATCGAAGACATTGGCGAAAAGCCGTTTCGCATCGACCGCATGCTGATGCAGCTACACCTTGCAGGCAAGCTCAAGCGGGTGCGTGGATTCGTTTTTGGGGAGATGCTGGACTGCCGTCCACCTGCGGGCGAGACTTACACCCTGCAACAGGTGATTCTCCGCGTGCTGCGCGACTATGAAGTGCCGGTGATCTACGGACTCAAATCGGGCCACGTTTCCAGCAACAACATCACCTTGCCGCTCGCTGTGAAGGCGGAATTGACCGCCAGCAGTGAAGGCGTAGCCCTGAAGATATTGGAAGCCGCCACAATTATCCGTTAATCTGAATTCAATGGACCAGCAGCACGTACACATTATTGGAATTTGCGGCACTGCCATGGCGTCACTGGCAGGATTGCTGAAGCAAAGAGGCTTGAAAGTCACGGGATCGGATGCGGCGGCGTATCCGCCGATGTCGGATTTCCTGGCCGCCATGTCCATTCCAGTCGCGCAGCCGTACGCAGAAACCAATCTTAAGCCACGCCCAGACTGGGTGGTGGTGGGCAATGCGATTTCACGAGGCAATGTGGAACTGGAGCACGTACTCGATCAGCGCATTTCTTTCCGCTCCATGCCTGACACGCTCTACGATTTCTTTCTGCGCACACGCGAACCGATTGTGATTGCGGGCACGCACGGAAAGACCACTACAACGTCAATGCTGGCGTGGATTTTTCAACATGCGGGAAAAGACCCTTCATTCCTGGTAGGCGGGATTGCAGAAAATTTTGGCAGCAGCTTTGCGCTGCGCCAGGGTAAGCATTTCATCATTGAGGG
>DATEJX010000078.1:0-8997 GCA_035277785.1 Candidatus Angelobacter sp.
GGCGGAAGACGAAAAGGACCGCATGAAGTGCATTGGCGATGCCGGATGTCAGGCGCAGAAACCTGCTCCTCTGGTAATTCCATTTCCTGATGCCGCCAAAGCGCCGCCGGAACCTGTCTCCGTGCAGCATGGAAAGCAGACATGGTACACGCCGGTCACACTGAATGAGCTGGTCAAGATCATTGACAAGAACCGCGACAAGAAGTTGCGGCTGGTGCACGGCAATACCGGATATGGAATCTACAAAGAGGAATATCTGGAAGCCGAGGTGATAGTGGACATCCGGCTCATTCCTGATTTCTATGCTGAGCCCAAGGTGAGGAAAGGCGCGCTGCATGTAGGTTCCGGCATCAGCTATAACGACCTGATTGAAGCGATTGAAATTGAACTCAAGGACAAAGATTTGCCGGTTTCCAGCCGTCTATGGGCCACGCAATTCATGGCGCGCAGGACCGCCGGACGAATTGTTCGCAACGCGGCCTCACTGGGCGGCAATACCATGCTGGTGTTGAAGCACATTGCTCAGGGAACCGGCGAGCCGTTTCCTTCTGATATTTTCACCACTCTGGTTGCAGTTGAGGCGCGCATTGAATACCTGGATATCAGCACGGGCAGGCAGCGCCGGGTTGAGAGCACAGTGGAAGAGCTGGTGCAGAAGGTGGTGGCTGATCCCAAGCTGGCTGACAATATCATCCTGATCAGCTATGACCTGCCGCTGGGCGAACGGCGCGAAGTCATTCTGGCACAGAAAGTGGCCCTGCGTGATGTAAACGCGCACAGTATTGTGAACGTAAGCACGCGGTTTGAGCTGGGCCGCGATTTGACAGTAGAAGGAGCAACTATTGTCTTTGGAGGCATCGCTCCTTATCCATGGCATGCAGAAAAAACTGAGCGGGCGATGAAGGGGAACAAGCTGTCACTGGCGGAAATGCCACGACTGGCTGAAATCCTGGAGCGCGAAGTCCTGGCGGAGCTGAAGCGCTGGGCAGCACGCATGAAGGGGCTGCCTTCAGAAGGATTCACAGACGAATACCGCACGCAGGTCGCGGTTTCATTCCTCTATAAAGCGGTAGTAAACGCGCTCTTGCCTGACAAAGGCGCGGTCCCTGAGGACATCAGATCCAGCGGCATTATCACCTGGGGCAACTGGCCGGCAAGCGGCGGAACGCAGGATTGGAACAAGAGCCAGACGTGGAAGGCGCCGGTGGGCCAGCCTTACATCAAGCTGACAGCGATGTACCAGACATCGGGGCAACTGCACTACACGCATGAGCTGCCGGTGCCGCCTTTGACGGTGAATGGAGCATTTGTCCAGAGCAGCCGTGCACTGGCGAACTTTCACTTCATCATTCCCGGACAGAAGGGCGAAGTGAACGCGGTCGAACTGCGCCATCATCTATCAGAGTATTCCCCGGCCTTTGTTGATCTCATCACTGCCGAGGAGATTAAAGATGGCGGCATCAACTTTCAGGGAATGGGAGGAGACCAGCCTCTGTTTGCGGTTGACCAGGTGCGTTACCTGGGACAATCAATTGCCATGGTGCTGGCGAAGACCGAGCAGGACGCCATTGATATTGCTTTGTACGTGACAAAGAACTGCATTGCCTATACGACGGTAGTGTGGCCCAAACAGCCCGCGCCGCCCGATGGCAAGCGCTGGAACAAAGAATGGTATGAACCGATTCTGGATCTGGAGCAGGCCATTGCGATGGGCAGCATCTTTGCTGATGCTCCTGCGAGCGCGCCTTTCGCGACGCACATCTGGAAGATTACGCGTCCGGGCAGCCGCTTTGACTGGATGACCCCCAACAAAGACCCGCTTGACCGCAGGATTGTGAACCGGGCAGGAAGCGTGGATGGGCTCTCCTGCCAGGTCGTAGAGAGCGCGCAGATCAATGGAGGCCAGGCGCACTTTTACATGGAGCCGCAGGCCTGCATTGCGCTGCCCGCAGATGAGCGGCGCATCATTATGAAGCCTTCCACGCAAAGCCCCATGGAAATGCACGCCACCACGGCCATGGCGCTGGGCATTGAATACCATCGCATTGACGTGCAGGTACCGGCGGTAGGCGGCGGATTTGGAGGCAAGACGGAACAGGCGCGTTTTGTTACAGGCCCCACTGCCGTAGCTGCGTATTCAAGCAAGCAGCCGGTGCGAGTGGCGGTGCCGCGTGAAGAAGACACCATCATGATCGGCAAGCGCCATGCATACTACGGCCAATATCAGATTGCTGTTGACCGCGGCCTGGCCAATCCTGATGACAAAGGAATCATTCGCGGCTTCCAGACCAAAATGTACGGCGATGGAGGGGCGTTCTACGACTGCTCTTTTATCGTGTCGAACTGCATCCAGCTTCGCGCCGACAACGCTTACAAGATTACGAACTTTGAAAACCAGCTTGATGTCTGCCGCACCAACACCGCCCCCAGCACGGCTATGCGCGCTTTTGGCGATGTCCAGGGGAAGAACATCATTGAGAACGCCATTGACGATGCAGCTTTCTCCATTGGCATGCTGCCGGAAGATCTGCGGGAAAAGAACTTTTATGACCGTGGGGACGTGACTCCGTTCGGGCAGGCGTTGTCTTACTGCTACATGAAAGATGTGTGGAAGTACCTGAAGGAGATATCGAAGTATCAGGAAAAACGGCGGGCCGTGGATGAGTTCAACAAGAAGAACCGCTGGCGCAAGCGCGGCCTGGGCATGATCCCAGTGAAGTATGGCTCCGGATACAACTTTGTGCAGATTGAACAGGCGGCAGCCATCATCTCCATTAATCAGGGCGATGGCAGTGTGATCATCCACCAGGGCGGCATAGAGATGGGGCAGGGACTGACGACGCAGATTGTGCAGGTTGCCAGCTACGTGCTCAATGTGCCGATGGAGATGATCTATGTGGAGACCACGCGCACCAGCGTGACTCCGCATCCCACCAGCACCGGCGGCTCTACGGGAACAACGTATAACGGAACTGCCGTGAAGAGGACGTGCGAGCAACTAAGCTCGCGGCTCATGGAATTTGCTTATGAGATGCTGAAAGAAAATGGGCCAGATTGGTGCACGAGCCAGCACATAGATTTCTGGAACTACGGCCAGCAGGGTTGGGCTGCAGAAATAGAAACCGTGGTCAATGGCAAGAAGGTAAAGAAACTCATCTGGCAATACCTGGTGCAGCTTGCTTACAGCAAGCGTGTGAACCTGATTGCCAGCTTTACCGCGCCCATCCAGGGTGGCACGACTCCAGTGCCGGCAATGACATTCAAGAGCGCGAAAGAGCAGCCGGTAATACCGGGCATCGAACTCAGCCAGCCAGACCAGATCAGCGGCATTGTTGATTCATTTGTCGGCTTCACCTATTCCGGCGCGTGTTCGGTGGTGGAAGTGGACATCCTGACCGGTGAAGTGAAGATCCTGAGCGCAGACATTGTCTATGACATGGGCTGGAGCCTGAATCCGGCCATTGATATCGGCCAGGTTGAAGGTGCTTTTATACAGGGCGTCGGCTATCTTCTAACGGAAAAGCTGGTGTTCGAACAAGAGGGGCCTGAAAAGGGACGCCTGAACAGCGTGAACACCTGGCGCTATAAACCTCCGGCAGTTACGACAATTCCGCTGGAGATGAATGTGCATCTCTTCCCGCGCAACAGGGCCGAGAGCGTCCCTGAAGACCCCAACGATCTGTTCTCATCGAAAGAAGTGGGCGAACCGCCGCTGGTGCTTTCCAACAGCGTGTTCTTTGCTGTGAAGGACGCGGTCCGCGCGTCACGTCTGGAACGCAATCTCAGCGGCCTGTTCAGAATGGATGCTCCAGCCACCGTGCAGGAAGTTCGCCGGGCCTGTGATGTTTCCATCAGCGATTTCAAAAATCCTCACTAAGAAGAAGATGGCTCGAAAGGCACGGTTCCGGCCGTGCCTCAAAGCCAAAGCTCCGGGCCTAGCCACCCCCAGGTCCGGATCCACGCAGTTGACCTAAACTCGCAAGGAGAGAAATGAATGAATCGTCGCGGGAATAATAAGGAACATTCAGATTGCAAAATCCCGGTAGCTAATTTGCTAATGCGGAAATATTTTGTTGGCCTTGTGGGCCTTATGCTGCTGGCCTTGATGCCATTTTTGAACGGATGCAATTCAAAACCTGCTCAACCAGCGGCGACGGATAATAAGACGCCGAGCCCACAGTCGGCATCCGCCGTGGCACTTTCTGCCGAGAAGGAACGCGGCATGAGCTTCCCGGATTTTGGATTCATGGTGAAGCCCGCAGACTACATCCAGAATTATTCTGATCAGCCTATCTTTCGGTTGAAAACCGATTTTCCCAAAGAGAAGCCGGAACATGTGCCTGAATTCGTAGAGAAGATAGACTTCAGAAAGAACCCGAAAGAATACCTGCTAGCTGCCCGCGACTACGCTTTTGAAGGTAATCTGCCGGATTGGGATCCATACAAGAACCATGTCCGAGGCTGGTATCACATTCCGTGGCTTCATCCAACGACGACCGGCCCGGAAGCGTATCCACCGAACGGCGGCACGGAAGGATTTCATGGACTCATCAAAGAAGCGCCGGTCACGCCCTACCAGTTAGGTCCAGATCAGAAGGGTAAAGACGGGAATTACTCCGTTTATGCGATCACTCTGGTGAATGACATGGCCGGATATACCATGGGCAAGATGTGGGCAGATCCTAACAATCCTGATCCACGCGCTACTGACTCACGCTATGGCGGCGGGTTTCCCGTCGGCACGGTTTTCGCCAAGCTCCTTTTTACTGACGCACCGCAGGGCACAGACAAAATTGCCTATCTCGAAAATCCGTTGCAGTGGAAGGCTTACATCACTGAGAATTTCTGGAAGTCTTCTACCCGCAAAGTCACCCCTGTCAATCTGCTGCAAATGGATATTGCCGTGCGTGACGCACGCGCGGATGCTCCCGGACTTACAGGCTGGGTTTTTGGCACGTTCGTTTACAACGGCCAGTTGAATAACCAGAACAAATTTATGAACCTGGTTCCGGTTGGCTTGATGTGGGGAGATGATCCTGAAAACAAGATCAACAAAACCAGCGGCGCATATCCAGTGCTCCATACCACTGTGAATCCAGAGCTGAAAGAGCAGGCGATCTTCGATGACAAAGATCTGCCTCCACAGCATCTGGGATGGAATTTCCGTCTGAACGGCCCTGCTGATCTGAACACCACCTCGTGTTTGGGTTGTCATGTCGCCGCACAATATCCTGCCGTGACCAGTTTGGTGCCTCCTACGGCGGTGCCTGATGGACAAACGGATCCGCCGGCGAAAGGCGGCACTCCTGAGTGGATGCCGTGGTTCCAGAACATCCGTTGTGCCACATCCATGAACGAACATACTTACTCGACGGATTTTTCATTTCAGGTTGCGATTGCGCTGGAAAACTTTTTTAATGCCAGAAGCGCTATTGCGCAGGGAGCATGGGCTTCAGACTATGAGCTGCACCGCCAGCCCATTGCGCGCGGCGAATTGGTGCCGGTGACTCGCACAAAAGGGCACTCATCGGTTGCGTTGGCCCCAATAAAGAAAAAACAATAATCGGACAGGAGCCCAGGAAAACATAGGACGAGGGGAGCCAAGGTCTGTTGTGGACGCCCTGAACGGCAACGTTGAGGAGCTTTAGAGGAAAAGTGCGATCTTGGCTTCCATCTGCCTCATAAGGGCCTGCGCGCTAGCTCGTCCTCGCGTCGGCCAAAGATGGGCTTGGGAAAACTTTCCTATCGAAACAAAAAGTAAATCAGTGTGCCAGCCGCCGGGACCAAGTGCATTGCCGTCAACGAATGGAAAGCGCCGTGTCCCAGCGGCACAGCGTGAAGGTAAGGTCTTGGGCGCAAGTCCGCTCGGGCATCTCCTCTAACTCAAAAGACACAAGACAGCTCTAATACATTGGGACAGACCGTATACCCAGTCACGTTCGAAACAGTGCCTGTACTCATGGCATTTGGCGATTTCCTCTTGAACAGATACAAGAGGTAGACACGATTGTTCTCTCCGATGGGACCAGCGACAACGGTCCATAAGCTTCGCGAGCACTCAGCGCCACAGAATTCGCGCCATTAAAAGTCAATAGTCATTCGCTCAAGGCGAAGCTAAACCGCTCCAATTTTGCGGAAGCGCTTTGCTTTGGGAGTTCTACGCCTGCGCCTTCGGCGGGTCATTCATGGACAGGGGTCCGATTTTTTTGTGGGGATCCGCAGTATGAAGAAATTTGCATTCTTGTCAGCACTCCTGATCGTTCTGGGTTTTATTTCGCAACCTCCGCGCGCGGCAACGTTGTCCGCGACTCTGCAAGTGGGCCCGGGGAAGCAATATGCCACGCCCTGTGATGCCATTGCCGCCGCCAACGCGGGAGACACCATCGAGATCGATTCCAGCGTTGTCTACTCCGGCGATGTATGCGGCTGGACCACGGACAATCTGACGATCCGAGGCGTCGGAGGTGGGCGCGCTCATATCGACGCGGCCGGTCAGAATTCCCAGGGCAAAGGAATCTGGGTCATCTCCGGCAAGAACACCGTCATCGAGAACATCGAGTTCAGCGGGGCCACGGTAGTTGATCAAAATGGCGCCGGCATCCGCGCCCAGGGCGACAACCTGACTGTTCGCAACTGCTACTTTCATGACAACGAAGAAGGCATTCTCAGTGACTCATCGGCGACCAGCACCATCCTGATTGAGTTCTCGGAGTTCGGCCACAACGGCTTTGGCGATGGCCAATCGCATAACCTCTATATTGGGAACGTTGCCAAGTTAATCTTCCGCTACAACTATTCGCATCATGCCAACGTGGGACACCTGTTGAAGTCGCGGGCCGCGCAAAACTTCATCACCTACAACCGGCTCAGCGACGAAGCCACGGGCAACTCCAGCTACCAGATTGATCTGCCCAACGGCGGCTTGTCATACGTGATCGGAAACGTCATCGAGCAAGGTCCGAATAATGACAACTCAACTTTCCTCAGTTACCTGGAAGAAGGCACTGACGCTGGTAATCCCAGTGAGCAGCTCTTTGTCATCAACAACACCTTCGTGAATGATGCGAGCAGCGGGACGTTCATCTTTCTTGCGACGGCCTCGGCACCCGCTGTGATCAAGAACAACATCTTCTCCGGCCCGGG
This sequence comes from Candidatus Angelobacter sp., assembly GCA_035277785.1. Classification (GTDB taxonomy): domain Bacteria; phylum Acidobacteriota; class Terriglobia; order Terriglobales; family Acidobacteriaceae; genus Angelobacter. Next base: position 7,144 of record DATEJX010000078.1, read on the forward strand.
CACCGTTACCAACCAGCTCGCCGCTACGCAAGCCAACAATTTCACCGGCACAGCCGGCTTCGTCAATGCGGGGGCGTATGACTACCACCTCACGGCAGGATCGCCAGCCATCGATAAGGGCGTAGACCCAGGTTCCGACGGCACGTTCTCATTGCTGCCTGCCTTTCAGTATGTGCATCCGTCGTGTGCCGAAGGCCGTACCACCACGGGCACTGCCATCGACATCGGCGCATATGAGTTCGGAGGCGGTTCCGGTACGCCCCCGGCGGGATCCACTTGCGGCGGAGCTTCATCGAGTCCGACGCCAACGCCAAGTCCCACGCCAACTCCGACTCCAACTCCTACACCTACACCTAAGCCGAGTCCAACCCCAACGCCTACTCCCAGTCCAACTCCGGTTCCGCCTCCGGCCAGCGGATTAGTTGCAGCCTATAGCTTCAACGAAGGCGCCGGCACTGTGGCGCATGACGTCTCAGGCAACAACAATAACGGCGCCATCTCCAACGCAACCTGGAATACCAGCGGCCGCTACGGCAGCGCATTGAACTTCAACGGTACAAGCAGCCTGGTCACCATTCCTGAATCGCCCAGTCTCGACCTGAAAACAGCTCTCACGCTCGAAGCCTGGATCAAGCCCACTGCAGCGGCCAACGGCTTCCAGGCCGTCATATTCAAGGAGATGCCCACCGACACCGCCTACTATCTCTACCGTTCCGGATTCAGCGCAGCGCCGCTGGGCGGTGTCTACATCGGTGCCGAGCAGACGGTCACGGGAACCACCGGTCCCGCGCTCAACAACTGGACGCACTTGGCCGTGGTCTACACCGGAGCCGTGGAACAGCTGTACGTCAACGGCGCATTAGCAGCCAGCCGCAACCAGACCGGCACGGTGCAGACTTCCACAGGAGTGCTGCACATCGGCGGAGACAGCATCTGGGGCGAGCACTTTCTGGGAGCGATTGACGAAGTACGCATCTACAACATCGCTCGTACGGCCGCACAGATCCAGTCAGACATGAATACCGCTCTGCCCAGCACCACTACGTCAGACACTGTTCCGCCAACCGTCAGCATTACCGCGCCTGCCGTAGGAAGCACAGTGCATGGCAGCACCACCATCACGGCCTCAGCGTCAGACAATGTCGGAGTCGTGGGCGTGCAGTTCCAACTTGACGGCGCCAATCTGGGCGCCGAGTCAACTGCATCGCCCTATACCACCAGCTGGGATACCACCAAGGCCGCCAACGGACAGCACACCTTGACTGCCATCGCCCGAGACACCGCCGGCAACAAGACCACCAGCGCCGCCGTTACCGTGAACGTATCCAACGCTGCCGCGGGAAACATGGTCGTGCTGATGCAATCCTCCGGGTCGGGTAACATCGCTTCCTTCCGTCTGAACCTCACGCCCGTCAGCGTCACTGACTCAAACGGTGTCACCACCAACCTCACCACTGGCGCCTTGCCGCTTGACCTGGCTCATCTCAACCTTGCGCCCACGCTCGCCGTGCCCGCCACCAGTTTGCCCGCGGCCACTTACTCTTCCATCACCCTTGCCATCGCCAGTCCGCAGTTAACCGTAATGAACAACGGCAGTCTTACTCAGGTGACCAACGCCACGCTGGCGCAGACTTCAGTCTCGGTGCCGTTGAGTGGGTTCACTCTGCAGCCAGGAGGAACGCTGGGTTTGAAGTTGGAATTTGATATCCCCAACTCCGTTGCCGTCGACGCCAGCGGAAACTACACCATTACTCCGGTCATCCACGCATCTTCCGTTACGCCCCAAGCCACGCCTGGCATGCAACTCGTCGACGTTGTCGGCCAAGTGGTCAACCTGCCGGCATCTCCCGCCAA
>DATEJX010000079.1:0-7227 GCA_035277785.1 Candidatus Angelobacter sp.
AGATCGAGCGAGTTGAGCGTAATCTCAGACGCCGGTTGGGCCAAACGGACGCTAATGGTTTCTTCGCCAGAGAATTTTTGCCCCGCAATGCTGGGATCAAGAAACAGCTTGTAATGCGAAGGAACAATCGTATTGGGCAGACGCTGCGCATTTGCGCACACGCAAAGAAAGGCAATGAATAAGAAGACAATAGTTCTGCTATACCGCTTATGGACACACGGCAATGACATGGATGAGATCCTCACAGGAAAAGCAATCTTACCCTATGCGCGTGCGTCCACGGGTCGTCTGAAGAGAACAAAACATTAGTTGCCGGCGCCAGCCTCTGCAGCACGTGGACCCGGCTGTCCAGTCAGATGGTTCCTGATCTGCATGCAATAGCGTGCCGGCGAATGATCCACCAGAGGACCGGGAGCTTCTGCGTTAAGATCAAGAAACTTCCAATGGTCGCGCAGGCCTCGCGCCACCTTGTTCAGGTCGTCCAGATCAGCCACGGCTCCGTATTCAAATGGAACCATGGCTCCGCCCGGCAGAATGTGGAATGCAAGCTGCGGCGCATGATGGTAGAACGGAGCTTCAATGGGAACGTGTGTGACCAGGTCGTCTCCATTCACAAAGCGGAATGCGCCCAGATCCGCCCGCTCATGCACACGATTGCAAAACACAGTATTTCCCACGCGCGGGCAGCCAATGGTGTAAAGAGAAGCCGAGCCCCCATTGAAGCGGCTGATCGCCAGGGTGGCGAGTGCGGCGCCCAGACTGTGTCCGGTGAAGCATATCTCCGCATCTGGATGAGCCGCACGGTAATCGCTGAGCAGCTTTTCCGTCGCAGGCCACACTGCTTCCAGTGCCTGCTGGAAGCCTTCATGCACCACGCATTCGCTCATGAGGCGCTGTTCCAGGAAGGCGGCAACGCGCGCAACCACGCGGAATGCTCCTCTTCCATTGGCTACCGGCGGCTCCGCCACGGTAAGAGGTTCCAAATCCCAGATGAGGTCGCCCAGATCACCGCGTTCCGTGCCGCGAAATGACAGGATGGCGAAATCATTGTTGGAGGCAAAAAATCCCTGTGTCCCTTTTGTATCTGGTGTCCAGTTGCCTATCACTTCATGCTGCGTAAACCCGGCATTTTCCAGGATGGAATGAGTTTCTTCCACTGCCATTGGTGTGGCGCCGAAGCGTCCGTAGGCCAGCATGGCCGCGTCGGCTGCCCATGCGGCGCGGGCCGGATCAAACGGAGTTCCCTGCACCTTCGTTCCGGGGAAAGGATGCTCCCCGGCAAAAGCAAAATAGGTGTACTGGTCGCGTTCAGGGGGATAGAAGAGATTTTTCCACGTCCGGGGCAAAAGGGCCGGTGTGGCTGAAGTTTGCGGAGTTGAAGTCACCACTGTTCCTCCTGAGGCGGCAAAATAGCCGTCATGAGATAACGTGAGACTTGTGTGGAAGCCGTTACAACAATGGGGCGATTTTAACACTTCTTGATCGCGGATATGTGGCCGTCTCAGCGTGACGTGAACTCGATATCTGCGTCAAAAATGTCTGCCTTGCCATCATGCACATAGGGGCGGAACTTCCACTGCTGGAGCGCTTTCTCGCCAGTCTTGAAGAGTTCAGGAGGCACGTTCTTGGGATTCAAGACCCTCACCAATCTGCCCTGTTCGTCCACGCGAATGCGCAGCGTGAATGCCGGCGTGCCTTTCTTCAGGCGCGGTTCAACCACATGTGTCGCCAGCTTGCGGGCTTCTGTATGGGAAAGTAGGGCGATGGGCGCTCCCTGCATGGCATCAAAGGCGAACGTCAAAACGGATTGCATCTGCATGGTTACGCCGTTCACATAAGGCTGAAAGCGCCAGTGCATTACCTGATCGCGCGCGGCTTCATTCAGCCCCGGATTATCGGAAGCCAGCGGCCAGACTTCGCGCACGTGGCCGAGTTTGTCCACAGAGATAAAGAGACTCAGCGCACCAGAATGTTTTCCTTCGCGTACCGGAGGCCACACGATAGCAGGGGCCTCGGTGGCGATATTGCGCGCGATCGATTCACCGACTTGCTGGCTCTTCAACTGCGCAGCAGGCGGAGTGGATTGATCCACGGCAAACAATGAACGGTCCGCAGGCTCCATATCATCAAGTGTAGTAATGCTCACTTCCAGAGTTGCGTCAGGAGCCAGCTGAGCGCTGATCCGTCGCGCCACCATCTTGTTCTTGAATGGTTTGTAGTCTTCAAAGCGGACCTTATATCCGGGTGTGGCTACTTCCTGCAACAGTCCGCTTTTTCCAGTAAAGCAGAATGCGTAGGGAAGCACGCCCTGGACGGGAGGAATACCCGCGGGAACAGAGAAGTTGAGACAGGAGTAATCATCTTCAGCTTCCCCGGAGAGAGTGACTGCGCCCTTGAAGCTCTGTAACTGCTGGTGCATGGGCAAAGGATCAAAAATGGCGGTGACCAGATCACTCAACCAGAACGGATAGTAGTCTCCGCGGTCAGTCTCAGAAACTTTCTCGCCGTCCACGACCAAAGTTTGCGAGAACGTGGCCGACTCAATAGTCCGCCGCCAGTTCTGGGGTGAAAGCCAGTACTCTTCTATCTCTGCTTTGTACTCGGAGTTGGGATGACCTGTATTTGTAATCGAGGCCTTCATGTGAAATGGAACTGAACCGGGAAGCGTAAGCTGAGACTGCTTGAGAGCATTATTCACCGCGTCAGCGATGGTGAGGGTCCGGTCCTGCGCCAGCACATGCGTTGCGCATAGAACGCAAATGCAAAAAAAGAGTGGCTTCCACCCGCGGCTGCTCACTTTTGTGCACCGGAGCGGGTGAGTGTAGCCAGAATTTTGTGGGCCTCCCGTGAGGTATACGTCTCATTGTAGATGGGCGAATCCGGCTCCTGCATGCGGCCGCCTTCGCGCAGTCCACCGGTATCAACCGGGGCAAAGCCGATATCGCGGATCAGTCCCGCAACAATTTCCTTGGCCTCAGGGTCATCCCCTGCGATGTAAATGGCGTGCCGGTCTTCCACTGGCAGATCTTTTCGCCCGCGGTTGGCCAGATGCTCATAATAGATGGTGTTGAAAGCCTTCACCAGGCGCGCGCCCGGTATGCGCTGCAACACGATTTCGCTCGAGGTAGATCCTGCCAGATCAAAGAAACCACCGGCCGGATTGTAAGGATTCATGGCATCAATCACGATCTTTTTTCGCAGCACTTCAGCAGGTGGCAGCGCGGCCTCAAGGTGCCAGGGCACTGCCAGCAGGACGACATCTCCGAACCGCGCCGCATCGATAATGGTCATGGCGTGAGCGCGCGGCCCGAGTTCATGGACCAGTTGGTGCAATGATTCCGGCCCGCGCGAATTCGCAATGGCAACTTCATGGCCTGCAGCCACAAACAGCCGCGCCGCGACTTCGCCAATGCGTCCCGCTCCTAAAATTGCTAGCTTCATGTATTTGTGTCGCTTCGCTCCAAACAGTTTTCGTGATTCTACTCGGCCAACCCTGAGATGCTCCTGCTGCAGCGGGCTCGCCACGCAACCGGGCTCGCCCTGAAACTGATGTGGCTGCGCTGCGAAGTTTGAGTGTACGTCACACTGCCTGGCCGGCACAGAATCCTGAAGCCCATGCCCACTGGAAGTTGAAGCCGCCGAGATGTCCGGTAACGTCAACTACCTCGCCAATGAAATATAACCCGGGAACTTTGCGGCTCTCCATGGTGCGCGCTGAAAGTTCATTCGTGTCCACGCCGCCCGCCGTCACCTCGGCTTTCTCATAGCCTTCCGTGCCTTCAGGCGTGACCTGCCAGTCATGGCTTTCCTTTTCGAATTGCGCGAGGGCGTGATTGCTCCAGCCTGCAGGCGGATGGAGCTCAAGCCAGCGATCACCGAGACGTTGCGGCAGCGCAGACCGCAACGTAGATTTCAGCGCGCTCAAGTCGCGGCGCGCGGATGGCTCACGCAAAGACGCTGTTAGCTCGCCTCCGGGAGCGAGGTCAATGCCAATTGGCTGGGTGGTTCGCCAATAAGAAGAAATCTGCAGGATGGCCGGCCCGCTCAGGCCTTTGTGCGTGATCAGCATCTTTTCCTGGAAGCTTTGTTTCCCGAACGTAGCCACCACTTCCGCCGATACCCCGCTCAGGTCACACCATCGCTTGCGATCGTCAGAACTCAACACCAGCGGAACCAGCGCGGGACGCGTGGGAATGACGTTGAGACCAAACTGGCGCGCCACGTTGTAGCCGAATCCGGTGGCTCCCATCTTTGGGATAGAAAGCCCACCCGTAGCTACTACTAGAGAAGCGCCAGGGAAACTGCGCTCACCGGCACGCAGTAGAAAGCCATCTTGCTGCTGCACCTCATGGACGTGAACGCCGGTGAAGATCTTTACCCCGACGTTGCGGCATTCTTCCTCCAGCATCGCCACAATCTCATGCGCCGAGTGATCACAGAAGAGCTGTCCCAGGGTCTTTTCGTGATAGTGAATACCGTGCTTCTTCACCAGCGCAATGAAATCCTGCGGGGTGTAGCGCGCCAGGGCGGATTTGGCGAAATGCGGGTTGGCGGAAATAAAGTTCTCCGGCGTGCAGTGCAGGTTGGTGAAGTTGCAGCGTCCGCCGCCTGAAATCAGGATCTTCTTGCCGATGCGCTCAGCTCGCTCCAGCACGGCCACACGCCGGCCTCGTTTGCCCGCCTCAATGGCGCACATCAACCCGGCCGCGCCTGCGCCCAGGACCACTACATCATAGCGCTCGATCATCGGCAAGCTGGTTTCACCTCTTCACCTCATGAATAACTTGCCGGCAGTGGCAACCCGGCTTCCGCTCACAACAACCACCATCACAATCCGCACATGCGAGGTACAATCTTCACTGGCGGCCAAACCATTAAACCGACGGAGCTGCGGAATCGCATGGGCTTGTGGAGTGTCCTGTTTGAAATTGTGAAGACCGCGGCAACTCATGCGGCGCCGCATGTGGCTCGCGGTGCCGTGGACATCGCACGCGAACGCATGAGCGCCAACAAGTCTGAGCCGCAAGGTCCCGGGCTCCTGGACGAGCTCAACGCCCAGCTTAACCAGGTGCTCTCACACTTTGAGCAGCGACTTGCCACGGCGGAGCAGCGCGCCCTGGCCGCGGAAGAGAGCCTTGCTGGCCTGCGGGAAGACTGGACCCGCAAGTGGACCAGTGCTCGTATCTGGATTCTTGGTCTTCTATGCTGGAACGTGGTAATCACCGGGCTTGCCATCTACCTGCTAATTGCGCGGAAGTGATTGTAACTATCGCATTGCTCAGGCGATAATGCTCCACAACGGTATTTTTCTAGTGTGTCAGAGTGTCAATACAAAAAGGAGAAAACACCCCCTTGGATACAGAATCGATCATTGCTGAACTTGAAGCCGAACGAGACCGGTTAAACGATGCCATTGCAGCCCTGCAGGGAGCCCGGAGAGCCGGACGTGGCAGGCCCAGGGGCGCTGCAGGAAATGGCCGGCGAGTTCGCCGTCACCTATCCCCAGCAGCGCGCAGAAAAATAGCCGAAGCCGCCAAGCGCAGATGGGCAAAGGCTAAAGCCGCAGGCAGAAATTCCCTTTAACCGGATAATCATTTTGCTGCGGTCAGGTATTGCATCAATGCTTTACCCGCTCCACTGAATCGCCCCTACATCCTGGCGCAGCGGCAATCAAAACCAGCGCATGCTGACAAGCCCTGGCTCTCAGGGCTTGTGCTACTCTATTTGTCTGCACACCTTACCTGTAGCCGGGATGGCGGAACTGGCAGACGCAGCAGACTCAAAATCTGCCGAGGGTCACCCCTCGTGGGGGTTCAACTCCCCCTCCCGGCACCAGCAATGGTTCAAATTTCAAGCTTCGCGAACCACGCTCACCTGATCCGATCACCGGATCACCCGATTTCCTCTGCGATATCCCCGCGTTCTCTCCGGTAAGTCCCTTTTTCCTACTTTGCGCCCGTTGCGTCCTTTGCGGTGAACCGCTTTTGCTTCCCGATCACCCGATCACGGCGATCACCGGATCACCCGATCACCTCACTCTCCGCTCTTCTGTTCCGTCACCTTCTTCACATCCCCCGAACTTCCTTTCAGCAGATCGCGCAAAACGCTCACCTCCGTCGCAATTCCCGTATGAATTGCCGGCTGGTACACCGGCGCAAACAGCGGAGAATGGTTTGACGGCAACTCTTTGTGGCTGGCGCGCGCCGCGGCCAGCTTTTGCGGATCAGCCACCCCTAGCGTGTAATAAAACCCGGGGATACCCTGCTCCACGTACACAGCCCAATCTTCTGACGTCATCAGCGGCGGCTCATGGACTACATTATTTTTTCCTACCACACTCGCCAGCACCGCTTCCTCATGCTGCGTCAGCTTCGTATCGTTGTACACCGCTCCGGTCGATTCGTAGTGTTCCACTGTCGGCATCTTGTCCGCGCCGCTGGCCATGGCTTCCGCCTTCGCCACGCGTTCAATCGCCGCCAGCAGATGCTGCCTCACTTCCGGCGTGTAGGACCGCACCGTCAAACCCATCTCCGCATGGTCGGAGATAATGTTGTTCTTCGTTCCTGCCTGGATGTATCCCACCGTAATCACCGCTGCGTCTCCCGGATGAATCTCCCGCGCCACAATCGACTGCAGCCGCACCACAATGCTCGCCGCCATCACCACCGGATCAATCGTCGACTCCGGCCGCGCTCCGTGCCCGCCCTTGCCATACACCGTAATGCGCAGCGAATCCGCCGCCGCCTTCGAGTATCCCGGCGTCACTCCCACCTGGCCCACGGCAATGCCGTTTTCGTCATGCAACGCCACGCCCACATCCGGACGGGGAAACTTTGTGAACAGCCCGTCATCCACCATGGCCTTCGCCCCGCGTATCACCTCTTCCGCCGGCTGGCCCACCAGCTCCAGCGTGCCGTGCCACGTGTCTTTGGTTTTCGCCATGATCGCCGCCGTGCCAAACAGAGTTGCCATATGGACATCATGCCCGCACGCGTGCATCACGCCCACGTTGCGCCCGCTGTCATCCTTGGCCGTGACTTTGCTGGCGTAGGGAAGCCCGGTTTCTTCCGTCACCGGCAGCGCATCCAGTTCCGTGCGCAGCATCACCACTGGCCCGGCGCCATTTTTCAGGATCGCCACCACCCCCGTGCCGCCTACATGCTCCGTGACTTCATACCCAAGCGCGCGCAGCTTCCCGGCCATCACTTCCGCCGTCCGCGTCTCATG
>DATEJX010000080.1:0-3404 GCA_035277785.1 Candidatus Angelobacter sp.
GAGGCATGTTTAAGAAGATACCAGAAGCACTGAAAACGCGAAGCCGAGTAACGTCCGGCCACTTTATCCGTCTAAACTTGAACACTCAAGCTAGAATTCCAGCATCTCTTATGACCAGCCTGTTTCTCGATATTCGTTACGCTCTTCGCCGCCTTCGCAGCACGCCCGGATTTACCTTGATCGCTGTCGTCACTTTGGCGCTGGGCATCGGCGCGAACACTGCAATCTTTACCGTGATTGACGCTGTGCTGCTGCGCCCGCTGCCGTATCGCGATCCGGCGCAACTCGTGCTCCTTTCAGAGCACACGCCGCGCTTTCCTCTTCTTTCTGTCTCGTATCAGAATTATGTGGATTGGCGCGAGCAGAGCAAGTCATTCACCGCTATGGGCGCGGTGCGTAATCTGGGCACCACGCTCACCGGCTCCGGCGAGCCTGAGCGCCTTACCGCGCAGATGCTCACGGCGAGCATCTTTGATCTGCTGGGCGTGCAGGCCGCTCGCGGACGCAACTTTCTCGCCGAAGACGACCGCCAGGGCGCGCCCGGTGTGGCAATGATCAGTTATGGGCTCTGGCAGCGCCACTTTGGCGGCGTGGAAAACATTGTCGGTCAACCTCTCACGCTTGATAACAAGCCATACACGGTAGTTGGAATTCTGCCCGCCGGCTTTCAGGTGCTGCAACAGTCGCCCGATGTTGTTATGCCGTTTGAGCCCTGGGCAAAAACTTTGCCTGACGACCGCTCATGGCATCCCGGTATTCTGCCCATCGCCCGCCTCAAGCCTGGTGTAACGCTGGAGCAGGCCCGCTCAGAGATGGCCACAATCGGAAAGCGCCTGGAGCAGCAGTATCCTGACTTTGATACCGGCACCTCGATCATCGTGAACCAGATGCAAGCTCAATTGGTCCAGAACATCCGGCCTGCGCTGTTGATGATCCTTGGCGCGGTTGGATTCGTCCTGCTGATTGCCTGTACCAATGTGGCGAATCTGCTGCTGGCTCGGGCTACTGCGCGGAAGAGAGAGATCGCCGTGCGGACCGCCATTGGTGCCAGCCGATGGCGTGTAGTCCGCCTGGTGCTCACAGAAAGCATTCTGCTTGCGTTGATAGGCGCTGGACTTGGCTTGCTTCTGGCCAACGCCGCCGTGCCTCCGCTGCTCCATCTCGGGGCGACGAGCCTTCCTGCCAACGCCAACGTGGGCATTAACTCCACGGTGCTCTTGTTTACAACCGTGCTGGCGGTTCTGTGCGGAATGCTTTTTGGTCTTGCTCCGGCGCTGCACATGGCCGGCCTTGATCTGCGCTCCGCGCTGAATGAAACGGATCGCGGCGCGGTTGGCACAGGCGTGATGAAGCTGCGCGGAGCGCTCGTCGTGAGTGAAGTGGCTCTGGCTATGCTTCTCTTGGTTTGCGCGGGATTGCTCATCCGCAGCTTTGATCGCCTTTCCAATGTCGCGCCCGGCTTCCGTGTCGATCACATCTTGATTGCCGATCTTCTGGTTTCGCCCGCCGCCCATCCTGACAAGACTGAGCGCAATGCGTTCTTTGATCGCGTGGTGGAACGCGCCGCAGCGCTCCCCGGAGTCCGTTCCGCGGGCGCAGCGTCATTCCTGCCTGTAAGCGGAGCAGGCGCCATCATCCATTTCAATATTGAGAACCGTCCGCCCAAAAATCCGGGTGAGTATGTCATGGCGAATTACCGCGTCGTCAGTCCCGACTATCTGAAGACCATCGGTATTCCTCTTCTGAACGGCCGCCTGATCAACGACGCAGACCGTGAAAATACGCTGCCCGTCGTGGTGATCAACACAACTATGGCGAAAACTTTCTTCCCTGATGAATCGCCGCTGGGCAAGCGCCTGCAGTTAGGAGCCACGCCAGATAAAAATACGCCGTGGATGGAAGTGATCGGCGTTGTGGGTGACGTGAAGCAATCTCTGGCCAGTGAAGCGCCCACTGAGATGTACGTGCCTTATCGCCAGGCGATCAAGGAGCTGCCGGTCTTCAATCTTTCTCTCGTCCTGCGTACCTCGGGCGATCCGCGAACGCTGGTATCATCTTTGACCAGCGCCGTGCATGAGATTGATCCCAACCAGCCTCTGGTCAAGATCCGCACCATGGAAGAAAATCTTTCTGCTTCTGTGGCGCAGCCGCGCTTCCGTACCGTTCTGCTGGCGATTCTAGCCGGGCTTGCTCTACTGATTGCAGCCGTAGGCATTTACGGTGTCATGGCATTTTCCGTCAGCCAGCGTACTCGCGAAATCGGCACCCGCATGGCCCTGGGCTCAACCTCCATCCAGATCTTTCACCTTGTCATCGGCGATGGCCTTCGTCTCACGCTCATCGGCGTTGTCGCCGGCCTGGTGGCTGGAGTCGCTTTTGCTCGCGTGCTCTCCAGCTTTTTGTTTCAGATTGGCTTCGTCGAGCCGTTCACCATGCTTGCAGTGGCCGTGTTGCTGACTGCGGTGGCGCTAATGGCGTGCTACATTCCCGCTCGAAGAGCTACCAGGGTCGATCCCACGGTGGCGCTACGTTACGAATAACGTCACTTGAGGTGCTCAGGAAGGACTTTTTTCCACGATTTTCCGAAACCTTGGGGCAATCGCCGAATCTATAGTTAGTTGTTCAGAAGGGAAGCGCCGTATGTTTTGCTCCAGGAACCGCCGCAATCCACGCCAGCAGGTGAATGAGTACGCGACCCAGAGTGACTTTCAGAAAATTTTTTCTGAAGACATGGCCGGGCTGCATTTACTCGCCTTCCTTCTGACCGCGGATTCCAAAATAGCAGAGCAGGTTTTTGTGGCTGGGTTGGAAGACAGCATTCACGGTAACCCCGTATTCCGGCAGTGGGCTCGCTCTTGGAGCCAGCGCGCAATCATTAAGCGCGCCATCAAGTCTGTGGCGCCGTCACCCAACGGTGCTCATGGCACCGCTGTCCCCGTTCATCCGCAAACCGGCAAACCTGAGCTGGACATGCTGGTTCAGTCCGTTGCTAAACTGGACACGTTTGAGCGGTTTGTCTTCGTGCTTTCAGTGCTGGAGGGATACTCAGTCTCAGAATGTGCAACGCTGCTGGCGTGTACTCTCCGCGATGTTGTTTCAGCCCGGGCAGAAGCGCTGAAAGAAATGGCAGCGACCGAGCTGCCGGAGTTCGTGACGCCGCAGCCCCAGCCACCCGTGGCAGCGTGGAAGTCGTTGTTCACCTCTGCACAAGCTTCGTAAACTGAGAAAACTGATACAATGAACGACGGCGACGTCGCGTCCTCACGGAGAGGTGGCCGAGTGGCTGAAGGCGGCGGTTTGCTAAACCGTTATAGGGGCTAACACCTCTATCGGGGGTTCGAATCCCCCCCTCTCCGCCATATCTTCTTTATCTCGGACCCCGCGTAGCGCGTGAGAGATCCCTA
>DATEJX010000081.1:0-7560 GCA_035277785.1 Candidatus Angelobacter sp.
ACTTCTGACGCAAACGCCTGAGTCGCACGGATCTTTTCTTCCAGACTACGGGCGCGCAACACCGTTCCACGAATCTGCAAACGCTTGCTCATCACATAGCGCGACTCCAGTTCGTAGCTCCCGCCGGCAACTGTGCCCACCAGAATCATGCGTCCTTTCACCCCCAATATTTTTTGGCCAGCCCTCACATAAGGACCGCCCACCAGATCAAGCATCACGTTCACGCCACGCCCACGCGTGAGTTGATCCATCGCCGCAAGCAAATCATCAAAGTTGTCGCGTACCACCAGACCGTCCTGGAGGCCATAGGCTCTTGCCTGATCCAGCTTGGAAGCAGTTCGTGATGTCCCGTAAGGAATGGCCTGGAGTGCGCGTACCAATTGCACCGCGGCCAGCCCCACCCCGCTGCCAACGGCGTTAATCAAAACGGATTCACCGGGACGAAGAGCAGCCTGGAGCCACAACGCATCGTGCGCCGTAATGAAAGCTTCGGGGACGGCTGCAGCTGAAGCCCAGTCCAGATTTTCCGGGATCTCTGCCACAAGGTCCTGATGAGTGACAATGTATTCTGCGTGCGCCGCACCGCCCAGCAACCCGAAGACTCGCTGCCCCGGCTTCCATTTACGCACTGCATTTCCAGTTTCGGCGATTTCGCCCGCGAATTCGATTCCCGGAATTTCCACCGGATACCCGGCGGGTGGAGGATACTTCCCCTGACGCTGCAAAAGGTCAGCCCGGTTTAAAGCTGAAGCCCGTACCCGAACCAGCAGGTCTTCGCGGCTGGGTTGGGGCCTGGGCACGTCGCGAATTTCAAGAACTTCAGGACCGCCAAAACTGGCGATCCAGGCAGCTTTCATGTTGGTCATCTGTATTTTCCTCCAGGGACAAAGGACCGGAATCGACCAAAAATCAAAGTCTATGATGCGCAGCAACACCGAATGGCCGAGCAGTGATTCTATTGTGATGTCAATCACATAAACGCACGCTCACCATGGTTATCATTGCCACACTTTAAACGGTCCGATATAGTTTTAAGGTATGTTCGAGGACTTTCACGCTGTCGACCGCTGGACTGGAGACCGGCTTCATTGTGTTTATCAGGCGCTGATTGTTGCCATCGCCACAAGGCACGCCGATGCCGTGGACATAAAATTTCTAGCCAGTGGCCGTCCCGTATGGATTGCTTTACCGCATCCAACATGGGTGGAGTACAAGAAGCAGACCGGACGCACCATTACCGATCCGCTCGCCATTCAGATTGCGGGACATTTCCTGAAAACAGCCATAGAAAACGGCGCTTATGAGCATGGCCGGGAAATGTACACGTTGACAGTTGATGAAGCGCTCTTTCATCTGCATGCTGTCCTGAAAGACATTGGCGCGCCGCAAGACGCGCAGGTGAAGACGGCCTGAGGGCCGTTCCAATCAGCTCAAGCCGGGTTTCGCTTTCTGCCCACCGCCATTGGGCGCGTTCCAGGTTTTGGGGAAACAGGAGATCGGTACATGTCACAGACTCTGCCAGCCATTGATTCATCTACTGCACTGGAAACACTGCTTAAGACCAACAAGGTACATTACAACCTGCACTCCGCTTCGCTGGTGGAGCATTCCGTAAGTCGCGGCGAGGGACAGTTGGCTGATAACGGCGCCCTGGGAGCCATTACCGGCAAATTCACCGGGCGCACTCCGAAAGACCGTTTTACGGTAAAGGACTCGATCACCGCTGAGAAAGTGGCATGGGGAGAGATTAACCAGCCCTTTGAGCCGGAAAAATTTGACGCCATTTTTGAACGTGCTCTTGAGCACCTGCGCGGCAAAGAGCTGTTTGTTCAGGACCTGTATGCTGGCGCCGATCCCAAGTACCGAATGCCGATTCGCGTTATCAACGAGTGGGCCTGGCAGAACCTGTTTGTACGCGCCATGTTCGTGCGCCCCAGCAAGGACGAACTCAAGACTCACAAGCCTGAATTTACTATCGTCGGTGTTCCCAGCATGTTCACCGACCCCAAGCGTGACGGCAGTCACTCTGAAGCATTTATTGCAGTCAATTTCTCACGCAAACTCGTCGTTGTTTGCGGCAGCGGATACGCGGGTGAAATGAAGAAATCAATCTTCTCCGCCCTGAATTTCCTTTTGCCGGAGCGCGATGTTTTCCCCATGCACTGTTCAGCGAACGTTGGCACGGACGGAGTAACCGCGCTATTCTTTGGCCTTTCCGGAACCGGCAAGACCACGATCTCCGCCGACCCGAATCGTGGCTTGATTGGAGATGATGAGCACGGCTGGAGTCCCACAGGCGTTTTCAATTTTGAAGGCGGCTGCTATGCCAAGACAATCCGCTTGTCAAAGGAAAATGAGCCGCAGATTTGGAATGCCATCCGCTTTGGCTCGCTGCTGGAGAATGTTGTCATTGATCCGGACACACGTGTTCCTGACTATGACGACGCTCGCTATACAGAAAACGGCCGCGTGGCTTATCCGGTCGAGTACATTGATAACGCAGTAATTCCCAGCGTGGGTGGCCATCCTAAGAACGTCATATTCCTCACGGCAGACGCCTTCGGTGTCCTCCCCCCAATTTCCAGACTTACCAATGACCAGGCGATGTATCACTTCCTGTCCGGCTATACAGCGAAAGTTGCTGGAACAGAAGCCGGACTGAAAGAGCCAACGCCCAATTTCTCTACTGGTTTCGGCGCTCCTTTTCTTCCGCTACGCCCCAAAATCTACGCAGAGATGCTAGGCCGTCGACTGAAAGAGCACAACGCGCAATGCTGGCTGGTCAACACCGGCTGGTTTGGCGGGCCGTACGGCGTGGGTTCACGCATGAAGCTGCCTTATACCCGCGCCATGGTGAATGCCGCCATTGAAGGCAAACTTAAAGATGTGGAATTTGAACCCGATCCCGCGTTCGGTTTGAGCGTTCCAAAATCTGTCCCCGGAGTTCCACCCGAGTTCCTGCGTGCTCGTGATGCCTGGAAGGACAAAGCCGCCTACGACAAGGCTGCCGCCGAACTGGCTGCGCGTTTTGCCAAGAACTTTGAGAAGTTCGAAGTGCCGGCCAACATCAAGGCAGCCGGACCTGGAAAAAAATAAATCAGACTGTCAAGCGTGATTCGCCCTGCTGCTCTCTTCAGCAGGGCGTTCGTTTATTGGATCGAGAACTTTTACACTGGGCGCGAAGGCGCGTTGAACGGTGAACTAAACCCACTTGCCCCATCTCGGAGCGGATGCGCGAAAGATAGCGGAGCGTGATGGGACCCAGGAAGGAATGCGGCGGAACCGTGATACCGCCTCAAGTGCCCGCGCCCGCTGATGACGGTCAAAGGCGCGAACATATTGGCGGATGATCTGCGGCATGGTCAGGCGCAGAGCCGCGGAAAAATTCTGTTCCGCCATTTCACGTTGTTCCTCCGGTGATTGCAGCAAATCGATCATCTGCTGGGCCAGGGCTTCCTTGTCACCTATCGGATAGAACTTGATCGCCAAGCCTTCGTTCTCACCCATCTCGCGAAAATCGGCGATGTCTGAGCAGATGATGGGAACGCCATGCTGGGCCGCCAGATGCGCCACACCGCTGGCCCCGGTGGCTGATGTGTACGGCATCACCATAAAGGATGAGGAGCCAAAAAGATCGCGGATCTTCTCCTCTGGCACGTAGCCAATGAACTCGATGCCCGGATGATCGCCATGCCGCGCGTGCAGGGATTCAATATATCCTGGGGAGTTCCCATTGTTGGTGCCGGCAATGATCAACTTGGCATTGGGAACAACTTTTGCCACGCGCTCTTCAAAAGCCTCAATCAGCAATTCGCAGCGCTTGTATGTGCCCCATTTGCCAAACGCAAGAATGCGCTGTTCAGGGTTGCCGCGACGCTCAAAATCAGGATACTCAGGCCTCGCGCCGAGAATGCCATGCGCGCGGAAATGAATGTTCTCACCGCGGTATTTATCAATCAACGTACGGCGATATGCCGGCAGGAGCACGGAAACTGAATTAGCCATCAGGATCATTCGCGTGGCCGCGTTTCCCGCCATCCGGAACAGCCTCTTATGCTGTACCCCGGCATCTTCCAGGTCAATGTGGTCCATGAGGTGATGCAGCGTCACGTGAGTGTAGTAGCCGGCCATGCGCGTGGTGGCAGGTAGCGTTAACCCGGAAAAAGCCGCCAGAGGGCTCTCTTTGGTGCCAAAGCTGGAGAACACCAGGTTGAACCAGACCACGTCCGGGCGAATCTCGCGGATGCTCTTGAGAATCCGGCCATGATTACTCAGCCGGTTCATCACCCATCGGCGCTCCACGTTAAAGTCCGGCAGTTCCGGTAGAGGTTCCGGTAGTTCATCAGCAAGGATGGTAAGGCTGACAAGAGGGTCTGCCTGAAGCTCTCGCGCAACGTGGTAACCATATTCGTTCAATACCACCTTGCTGGGAGGAAATGCAGTAATAAGGCAGATCTTCATGAGCCGAGTGTCCCCTTGGGTCTTTTCTTAAAACAGCGAAATTTGTACAACGGGACGCAGAGCCGTGGTCCGTACGTCGCCGGTAAAGTTGTAAAACGACTGCTGCTGCAGGCCGATGGAGAAGCGGAGCGGGTAATCGACCCCAATTTCTCCGGTACCGTCGCTCATGCTGCGCCGGATTGGCTTTACATAGGAGATGAGGAAACCGCTCTGGACGTTGTCGTAGAGATGGAAGCCTTCGCCGCGTGTGAAATCCGTGGAGGCCTTTAGAGCCCAGCGATCATTGAACTTGTAATCAAAGCGTGCGCCCGGTACCAGGATCTGCGCAGTGGCAAAAGTCAAACCTTCCACGCGCCAGGAACGAATGTATTTGCCCAGCCCGGTAACGCTGGCCTTGTCACCGAATTTGTGCTCCCAGCCGGCCCATGTTGAAGTTGTAAAGAATTCGCGCGCAACGGGATTAAAGAGCAGATCGCGGACCGAGTAACCGGTTACCAGCGAATTATGTCCCCAGGGCCGTCCAACTTCAAACTCGAGACTTGCGCCCAGGTCTCGCGAACTGAGGTCCTGGTCCGTGAACGGACCGGCTTCATGAATGGCGCTGCCGCGCACCGTGAGCCAGTTGAAAAGAGGTGAGCTATTGACGTACAGATACTGACGGAAGAGCTGCTGGTTGAACTGTATAGGAGCTTCCGTATCGCGGCGGATGACGAATTCTACTCCAGGATTGAGCACGAATCGCGCGTTGCCCAGTCGCAGGACGGGCGTTGTGCCCACGTTGAACACCGTGTCGTAGCTGTTGTGGTGCAGAATGGCCAAGGTGCTGGGAACGGAGATGGTACCGCGGTAATTGCGCACACCAACGAAGCCATTGATGGGAGTGAAACCGTTGATGTGGTAGCGGAAAGACGTTCCCAGATCAGTTTCCTGTGACGAGCGCGGCTTCACGTTATTACCAAAAAGCTTGCTGTCGAGCTGGTAAAGGGTGGAGTCATCAAAGATAGCCGTGCTCAGGAAATCGCTCTGCATGCTGAGTTTGGGCAGAATCTCCGTACCTTCCTGCCCGGCTACCTGCAGCATTCCGCGTTCCGCTGTTGGGTCATCCGCAGCAAGCTGATTGGCGCGGGCAAATGCTGAAAGAGCATTGCGGGTATCGTGTCGCTGGCTGTAAACATTGGCCCACGCGAGTTGGTAGTCATAATTCTGCTGGTAGTCAGGAGAATTGCCCAGCGCACTCAGAACGGCCGCTGCCTTCTTGTCCTGATTCTGAGCAATGTAGGTGTCGGCCAGGCCAATGGCGACGGTGTCATCGGAGGCTCCCATATCTTTGGCTTTGGTGAAATAGCGCTGCGCCAGATCAAAATCATGGATGGCCAAAAAGACGTTTGCCGCCTCCACAATATTATCTGTCGTGATTGGTGAAGCTTCGCCGATCCGTGACTCAGCAAATGCCAGCGCCACTTCCTGCTTGGCTTCGTCGTCCTTCCCTTCGCGTACAAACAGCTTTGCGAACTGCAGGCGCACATCCACGCGATTAGCATCTGGCGCGTCCAGCGCGCGAGTGAAACGATCAAAAGCTGCTTTCCTGTCACCCAGGAGCATGAGCGCTTCGCCGGTGGCAAGCAGAATCGCTGACTGGTCAGGAGCATTGCGTTCAGCAGCCTGAATGTATTGGAACGTCTCTGCACGATGATGCAACTGCGCGTGGGTAGCTGCAAGGCTGGCGTAAATCAGAGGATCATCCGGCGAGATTTGCAGCGCTGAGTTCCACTCCACAATGGCCTGGTTATAGCGACGGGCATGGTACAGGGTATCCGCCAGCGCCTCATGCATCTTCAGATCATCCGGAGAGAACTTGAGGGCCAGCCGGTATTCTTTTTCAGCCTTATCGAACACGCGCATCTGCCGGTATGCCGTGGCCAGGGCCATATGGATAGAACCGTTGTCCTGCATGTGCTTCTGCGCGAACTCAATCTCCTTCAGAGATTCCTTCGAACGGTGCAGTTGCAGATATGAATAGGCCAGGCCCAGGTGGGCGATGCCGTTGTCCGGTGACTGCTTGATGGCCGGCTCGAAATCATGGACTGCATTCTGCGCATCCTGCATGTCATTGCGAACATAGCCACGGTTAACCAACGCTTCTACCATGTTGGGGTCTTTCTGCAGAGCGCGCGAGAAATCGTCAATCGCCTGCTGCAGCAGCTGGTTCTGGCGGTGCACGTGGCCGGCGAGCAAGGGGAAGTTAGCTTCTTTTGGCAGCACGCTCTCATAGCGGCTCACCAGGGCCAGCACATCGTCATAGCGGCCGAGGTTGTAGAGGTCGTAACCGAGATACACCGCGCCATCGCGATCACGCGGGAGCTTCTGTACCACCTGTTCGCCGATGCGGGCGGACTCAAGATAACGGCCCTTCAGGAACAGGTAGCGTTCCGTTTCCCGCATGATGTGCGGATCGTTTTTCATGGTACCCGTGGCGCGAGCCAGCCAGCGACCAGAAAGATCCGGGTCCTTCGCATCAATGGCGGCATTAGATCCGCTGGCGATGATCTGAGGATTCGTCGGCGCCAGCTTGTAGCCTTTTTCGTAACTCGCCTGCGCCTTCGGGAACTCCTTCATCGCAGTGTAGAGGTCGCCCAAAGCCACGTAAGGCACGTAGTCGGTGGGATAAGCGGCGGCCATGCGGTTGAAGTACATCTCCGCAGCTTTGTTGTCGCCCAGATCCCGTGAGAGATAACCGAGGGCTTCGAGCGCATAACGGTTCTTGGGATCGCGCTGCAGGAGGCCGGCATACATTGCGTGAGCTTCCTGTTTGCGGTTTGCCTTCCAGAGCAGGTTGGCATACTGCAGCAGTACGTTGTCATTGCTGGGATCAATCTGCAGCGCCTGCTTCAGGTCAGCTTCTGCACCGGCAAAATCGCCGCCGATCCCACGGAAGGCAGCCCGCAAGCGAAGAAATTCCACCTGGTCCGGACCGCCAACCTGCAGCTTGGACAGAAACTGCTGGGCAATGGCGGTTTGCTGGCGGACGGCAGCATCGTCCTGAAGGTTTCGATACGCCTCAACCAGTTCCAGCCGAACCTGCGCGGGATAGAGCACGCC
>DATEJX010000082.1:0-5344 GCA_035277785.1 Candidatus Angelobacter sp.
GCAACTTGTCCGCAGGCTTGGCGCGGAGATCTTCCCGATCAGGAAGTCAGCCAAGGTGCTTTATCATGCGCTGGGATCGTTTTCCTCGCCTCTGGTGGTGGCTACTCTGGTAACGGCTGAACGCGTTGGCCGCGGCGCCGGATTGACTCTGCCTCAAACCCGAAAAGTCATGGCCGCTATCCTGGAACAAACGTTAAAGAACTATCTAGAGCGAGGCCCGGCTGCGGCATTCAGCGGACCGATTAAACGTGGCGATCTGGAGACCGTGCGCCGCCATCTGCGCGAACTCAAACGGATACCGGAAGCGCATGATGTCTACCGCGCATTAGTGAAATCGGCACTACGGGAGCTGCCCGCCGTCCGCAAAGATGAGCTTCGCAGATTAATAATGCCGTAGAAGAAAGAAGGGCAGAGACGCTTTTCTGCCCTCCCTGGGTGCTTGTTTTACGCGGCCGCTGTCTTACGGTATGCAACTGCGACTGCGGCGGTGTCAGTAAACTCCTGGAAGCGGGTGATCTGTCCGTTCAGGATGGTAAAGACGTGGGCCCAATCGCTGTCAAACTGCTGGCGAGTTCCCTTTACGCGGAATGAATAGCTGCCCAAGACCACAACTTTATCGCCCTGGGCGATGAATTGCTGCGGCTCAAACGCGATGACTTCCTGGCTTTTATCCAGGGTTTTGAAGAATTCGGCCACACCATCGCGGCCGTGCCGGGTTCCGGAAACGTCCACACCGGCAACATCAGGAAGAATCCATTCGACGCGATCAGATAAAAGTTTTAGCAACGAAGGGATGTTGCCGGCTTTGAAATTTTCATACGCTTGTTGTGCAATTTTCACGTTGTCCTGAGGGTTCATGGCTCATCCTCCGGTGAATTGTGTTATCACATTGGAAGGTACGAAACCAGAGTTTGAACGGATTTATTGAGGGCTGGCCAGAAGCACACCTTTAACGCTTGTGACTTGCTCCGGGTCCAAGCTTCTGCGGTTGATGATTCGATCCCGTCAGTCGCGTTCTGGTCAGCGTTCCCTGAACAAATGCCCCAGCTTTTCTTTTTTGGTATTCAGATATCGCTCGGATGCAGCGTGAGCTTCCACCTCAGCAGGCACCCGCTCGGTCACTTTGATGCCAGCCGATTCAAGCGCTCCCACTTTTTGAGGGTTATTGGATAGCAGCCTTACCGCCTTCACACCGAGAGCGTTCAGAATGTCCGCCGGCAGCTGAAATTCGCGATGGTCGGCTTTGAAGCCAAGCTGTTCGTTGGCCTGGACGGTATCAAGTCCCTGGTCCTGTAATTCATACGCTTTCAGCTTGGGCATGAGCCCAATACCGCGGCCTTCCTGTTGCTCATAGATAAGAATGCCAGCGCCGGACTGGGCAATCATGGAGAGAGCCATCTCAAGCTGCTGGCGACAGTCGCAGCGAAGCGAGCCAAACACGTCACCGGTGAGGCACTGGGAATGGATGCGAACGAGCGGCGGCAAAGAATGAATGTCGCCCATGACCAGAACGACAGCTTCTTCCTTACGACGGTCGCCATTGGCACCATCGGCCGGAAACTGGCCTTCAAAGCCCATGATGCGAAAATGGCCCCAGCGTGTGGGGAAATCGGCTTCAGCAAGCTTGCGAACTGTGGATTGCGTACTCACTGGTTCAATTATAGACGGCGATAATGTTGCACTTCACAGTGAATGGCCTGATTGATAACATCGACGTGTGATTCCGTTTGACACGAAGCCGGAAATTGCCGCCATGCAGGAACGGTTGCAGGACTCAATGAGCGGAGAACAGCGGGTTCTTCGGGCATTCGAGATGAGCCATTACGCTCACGAACTGGCAAAGCAGTATCTTCGCGACCAGCACCCTGATTGGCCGGAAGAGCGTGTCATACGAGAGTTTTTGCGATCCCTTTTTGCTGCGGGCAAAGTACCGCAAGGTTTCTGATGAGTTTCGTTGAAGTGCTGCGCCAAGCCACGACGAGGCTTGAAAAAAGCGAAATTCAATACATGATCACTGGTTCAATAGCCGCTTCTTATTACGGGTTGATCAGGGCAACAGAAGATCTTGATATCGTCATTTCGGCCGATCCAGCAAAGCTCAGGACCTTCATGGGGCTGTTTCCTTCCGATGAATACTACGCTCCATTGCAGGATGCTTTGGAAGCGCACCAGCACCAATCAATGTTCAACGTGCTCGACATGGTTCGCAGTTGGAAGATTGATCTGATCTTTGAAAAACCTACTCCTTTTCACCGGGAAGCATTTCGACGTCGCAGATCCGCAACATTTGAGGGAGTCCGGACGACCATGATCAGCGTAGAGGATTTGATTATTTCCAAGCTTGAATGGTCCAAAATGGGTGAATCCGAGAGACAGGCAAGAGATGCAGGCATCGTAGCTCGGAAACGCTTTCATGAGCTTGATCGTGATTACATTGAACAATGGGTTAAGGACTTGGGGCTGTCATCTGAATGGAATACTGCCCAAAAACTCGGTGGTCTCGAATAGCGTTCTTCCCCACGATATACTTTAGGGTTTGATTTTCCAGCCAGGAGACACCCGTATGGCCTCGCCCGCAGTTGGATTTGCGCAACAGAACCAGCAACGATTTCTTGGAGAGCTCAAAGAGCTGCTCCGCATTCCCAGCGTAAGCACCGCTCCCGAGCATAAAAACGACGTCCAGCGCGCCGCCGAGTTCGTGGCGAACGATCTGCGGCGTATTGGCATGGAGAATGTTGAAGTAGTCCCGACGAATGGGCATCCGTTGATCTACGCCGACTGGCTGCACGCGCCGGGTAAGCCGACCGTGCTGTGCTATGCGCACTATGATGTCCAGCCGGCGGAGCCGCTCAATGAGTGGATATCTCCGCCGTTTGAGCCCACGGAGCGCAACCAGAACATCTATGCCCGTGGCGCGGTGGACGACAAAGGCCAGTTGTGGATGGAGATCAAGGCGATTGAGGCGCTCATGCAGGGCCACAGCGGCAAGCTGCCGCTCAACGTGAAGTTCATCATTGAGGGCGAGGAGGAGGTCGGGGGCGAATCGATTGCGGCATATGTTCGCAAAGAGAAAAGCAAGTTGAAGGCCGATTTTGCCCTGGTGTGCGATACGGAGCTGTTTGCGCCGAATTTGCCGACTCTGTGCGTCGGGCTGCGCGGGCTGGTATACACGGAAATTGAAGCTCAGGGCGCAAAGACTGACTTGCATTCCGGGATGTACGGCGGAGCGGCGCCGAACCCGCTGTTCGCGCTGGTGGAAATTATCAGCAAACTGAAAGATTCGAAGGGCAGGATCCTGATACCGGGTTTCTACAGCAAGGTGAAGCCGCCAACCAAGGCTGAGCTGAAGGCGTGGAAGAAGCTGCCGTTCAATGAAGATCACTATCGCAAAACAGAAGTTGGATCAAAGGTGCTGACCGGCGAGCCTGGATTTTCAGTGCTCTATCGCACGTGGGCGCGGCCTACGCTGGAAGTGCACGGGATGCCCGGAGGCTTTGTGGCTGCGGGCGCGAAGACGGTGATTCCGGCGCGTGCCTCGGCAAAGGTTTCCATGCGTTTGGTGCCAAACCAGGACCCGGATGACATCCTCAAGCGCTACACAAAATACGTGAAGAAGCTCACGCCGAAGGGGATTGAGGTCAATATCAAGTGCTATAGCAAAGGGCCGGCGTGCGTGGTAAGCACGGATAATCGTTACATCCAGGCGGCTACGGAAGCGCTGCACGATGTCTTTAAAAAAGATACGGTGTTCATCCGTTCGGGCGGCTCGATTCCAATCGTCACGGATTTCCAGGATGTGCTCAAGCTGCCCAGCGTAATGATGGGCTTTGGGCTGCCGGACGACAATCTGCACGCTCCGAACGAGAAGTTTCATATCCCGAACTTCTATCGCGGTATTGAGTCGATCATTCGTTTCTTTGAGAAATTGGGCAAATAGAACAATCGCCGGGATTGCACGAAAATGCCGTAGTCGCACGGGATCGGAAATCGAAGTCAACCCGACGGTGTCAGACGAGAAGCAGCTAAGCAACGTTCATCAGGAGACTGGGTGAGCGCACCATTAACGGATCAGCAAGATTGGCAGGAAGCGATTGAGGAACAAGGGTTCGCGATTGTGCCCTCGGTTCTGAGCACGCGCGAACTCATTCCCATTCTGGTATCCCTGGCTGATCTGGAGCCGCCACGAGGTCGGGCCGGCATCCGTCACGTACTGAATCATCCCACAGTCAAAGTTGTGGCCCAGAATCCAAGACTGCTGGAGATGGCGCAGGCAGTGCTCGGCGATGCGGCATTTCCGTTCCGCGCAACGCTATTCGATAAGACACCTGAAACAAATTGGCTTATCAGTTGGCACCAAGACACCGCTTTGCCTCTGCAGGAAAAGATCGAGACATCCGGTTGGGGTCCGTGGTCAGTGAAGGAAAACGTGATCTACGCCCATGCTCCGGCTGCGGTGTTGGAGAACGTGCTGGCGCTGCGGCTGCATCTGGATGACGTCACGGAAGATGGCGGGCCTCTGCGTATACTTCCCGGCACGCACGGTCTGGGGATTATCAAACCAGAAGAAATCGAACGGCACTCTACTTACGAGCAGCCGGTGGAATGTATTGGAGCAAGAGGGGCCGTGGTGGCGATGCGGCCACTTGTTATCCATGCTTCATCAAAATCGCGCTCGCAGGCGCCGCGAAGGGTGTTGCACATTGAGTATGCGGCGAGTGGCAATCTTGAAAACGGCTTGCGACTCGCTCTTGCATGAACGGCGGTGCGTATATGATTAACGTACTCGAAACTGAGCGATGCCAAGACTAACCGGAGAGCACGCGGTGAGAGCCTTGCTCTATGTGCTCGTGTTGCTGTTTTTTCTAGCTCTCATCCTTGCCAGTATCGTGCTTGGACTTCTGGCCACGGGTTGGCATGAAGGGGACGGCCGGGTGTACTTCCTGGTGGCAGCTGGCCTCTTCCTCCTAATGTTCTGGATATTGGCCAGAATTGCGGCAACAAAAGATCAAGACGGCCAATGGCAGAATAGCGAAGGCCCGCCGCCATCAGGTTCGAGTTAGGCCAGTCGGGCAAGAACTCCATTACTTTCGCTCAGTTACATCCAGGTACGAAAATCAGGCTCGGGAAGACTTGCCTATGTGCACCAAAAGCGCTACAGTTTGTTAAGCTCTCGCGTATTCTTCCGGCCTCATCTCACCAGCACAGGTATATTTCGCGCAAAGATTGCACACGCGGTGCGACAGGCTGTGGGTCAATCCCCTTATCCACAAGATATTGGGGCAATTACTCTTGACCCCCAGTAACTCTCTGGGTACAGTAGCTGGAACGCGGGTTTGTTCTTCCA
>DATEJX010000083.1:0-8322 GCA_035277785.1 Candidatus Angelobacter sp.
GATTTTTTCTGCTGATTGCGTTTCTTCTTGTCAGGCCGGTCGTCCACAAAAGCCTCCATGCAAGGCTGGATAAAGGAAACTGGAAATTGTAACTCTCAGGCCTGATGGCTGTCTTGTAGTCGAATAAACTCTCCACCAGCAAAGGCCCAATCTGGTACGGTTCACCGACCCCGTTGAGGGGCTTTGCCAGCTAATTGCCGCCAGATGGCCTCGGTGTAACATCGAGAGTAACTTGTGGTTGGCCCCGCTCCCGGTTATTGTTCAAAACACACGCACAACTCCAGAAGCGCACCCCCGGCGCCCTTTGGCAGTTGCTGAAGGAGTCTCAATGTCTGCCGGTGATATTACCTTTATCGAATGTCCGTTTGGCGATCTATTTCCTGTCCGCAAGACAGCGTCTCGCGCCTGGGATTTCCAGAAGATGGAATGTCCTCGCTGTGGCCACAAATTTGAAGTCCTGCTGGAAGAGTCAGTGCAACGTCTGTCTCAGGAAGTTGTAACCCGATAAGATGAATTCCACTCCACGCTGAAAACAGCTCCCGCCATCTTTGCGCCGGGCGGCGTGATAATCTGTCCGTCCTTTAAATTTCATGAACCACTACATTCCTTCCCACGTTGACCTCCAGGCAGCGGCTCGCCAGATCATGCTGGAAAATGGCTTCCAGCCAGACTTTTCTCCCGAAGTACACCAGCAGCTCAGCGAGATTGAGAAGCATCCGCCACAGTTGCAGGCATCCGGCCAAGTCCGCGACTTGCGCCAGCTTTTGTGGTCCTCGATCGATAATGACACCTCGCGCGACCTGGACCAAATTGAAGCAGCAGAGCGGCTCAGCGATGGCTCCATCAAAGTCATGGTTGGAATCGCTGACGTAGACGCGTTTGTCGCTCAGGAATCGCCCATTGACCAGCATGCCGCGCATGAAACCACTACCGTCTACACCGGCGTGCGTAATTTTCCCATGCTGCCGGAAAGGCTCTGCACCGGGGCCTCATCGCTTCTTGAAGGCAATGACTGCCTGAGCGTGGTGATTGAGTACACGGTGAATAACCAGGGAGAATGTAGCAACCACCAGATCTATCGGGCGCTGGTGCGTAATAAAGCCCAACTCGCTTATAACGCGGTAGGCGCGTGGCTTGAAGGGCTTGGCGCTGCACCGCCAAAGGTGGCTGCCTCACCGGAACTCCAGGCCCAGCTCAAGCTCCAGGATGAAGCTGCTCAGGCACTGAAAGGCAGCCGCCATCGCCACGGCGCGCTCGAAATCGAAACTATTGAGACGCATCCCGTGATTCTCAACGATCAGATCGTTGACCTGGTCAAGCAGGAGAAAAATCGCGCCACTGAGCTGATTGAAGACTTCATGATCGCCGCCAACAGCGTGGTCGCACAGATGCTGGGCGAGAAAAAAGTCTCTTCCATTCGCCGCGTGGTGAAAACCCCGGAGCGCTGGGACCGCATTGTGGCCCTGGCCGCTGAGCATGGAGGCCAGTTACCGGCCCAACCTGATTCCAAATCTCTGAACGATTTCCTGGCCCGCCAGAAGACAACAGACCCGGACCATTTTGCTGATCTCTCGCTCGCGGTAATCAAGTTGATGGGTCCCGGCGAATACGTACTGGAACGTCCCGGTGAGCCGGCGCAAGGACACTTTGGCCTGGCTGTAGAAAACTACACCCACTCCACTGCTCCCAACCGTCGCTTTGCTGACGTGGTGACGCAACGGCTGATCAAAGCGGTATTACGGCAGAACTCGAGCCCCTACTCTGATGATGCTTTGAGCGCGATCGCCGCCAATTGCACCGCGAAGGAAGATGCTGCCCGCAAGGTGGAGCGCGCCATGGCCAAGCGCATCGCAGCCGTGAATATGAGCGGCAGAATCGGCCAGATCTTTAATGCCATTGTCACAGGCGTCACCAGCCATGGGACATTTGTACGTGTGATCAATCCCCACGTGGAAGGACTGCTGGTCCATCCATCGAATGTCGATGTGGGTGATAAGCTCCGCGTAAAGCTGATCAGCACAGACCCCCACCGCGGCTACATCGATTTCGCCGCTCAATAGTTCCCGAACTATTGAGCACAACAACATCAAAACGTTACTGAAGTTCTACTACCTCCGTGGCCGCTAAGAAAACTGCCCCGCTGTCATCACCAAAGTAACTATTGCTTCGGTGGTGATCTGGTTGCTCAATCTATATTTCGTAAGATCTTTCTTACTCTATTACAGCAGTACACGCATTAACAGATTTGCGATTGTGGTTCAGCTGTAGATGTATGCAAGCAAGACAGTTTGAATCCAGGGACCGATTGAAAGCACGGTTCAAAGGGCCGATCTGCTCTCGTGTAATTATTGCAAGCTGTTGTAAATAATTCATTCCCCCCCGGGAGAGGCACCATGGACGACTATCAGAAGTGGCTTGAGGCTGCGGCAGGAATTGAAGAAGACATTCAATATTTGAAAGCTTCCCTGAACACGCGTGATCTGGGCTCTTTGCAGACAGCGCTTGCCGTATACCTTAAGAACGCTTGCACTGGAGTCGCATGGCCCAGGCCTGATGACCTGTATTGCATTCAAGAGCTGGGACCCGAGTCGCAGAGAGTCGTGGCCACGGCAACACGGCCGGATTACAAACTTGCTTGCTGAAGCGGGCGCATTATGAAAAAACTTAGAGTCATCATTGCGGATGAGGAGCCTCTCTCCCGCAACCTGTTGAAATCATCTTTATCGTATTGGGGCTGCGACGTGGTCACCGTGCACAGCGCCAATGAGGCATACACAGCCCTGCAGGCAGGAAATGTTGACGTCTGCATTCTGAACTGGGAAATCAGCGGTTTGAATGCCCTGCAAATGTGCCAATGGATTCGGCAGGCAGACCTGAAACAGGATCCGCACATCATCGTCCTCACTGAAACCAACTCACGCGAGAACGTCCGTGCCGCATACCTGGCCGGCGCCAATGACTATCTCACCAAGCCTCTGCGTGTGGAGGACATGCGCAGCCGCATTTCTACAATTGCAAATAAGCTTTCTGAGGTGAACTCGCTGCACTGGGCCCTTGGCCGCCTCGATCCCCTCGAGTGCTATCGCATGGACCTGGCTTCACACGCCAAAGCACACAACAGAGTTTGAAGTCCAGCTTAGAGACGGGTCCGTCTCTAAGCCCAGAATCGGCAATGCCACTCAAGCGGAAGCTTCGCGCGGCCATTTACATTATTGGCAGCGCTGGCCCGCAAGCCCCAGCGCTGCCACTCGGGGGAACTCAGGAAACCCTGCGCGGCCTCTCCTGCGCTCTGGCAGCGATCACCGGACCATCAAATCCGGATTCAACCAGAATCTTCCGCAACCGCTCCAGACAGCGCCCGCGTATGAAGCCTATGGATCCCGTAGCCAGGCCCAGTCTTCGCCCTACTTCCGCATACGGCAGCGGCGGCTGCTCAAAAAACAAAAGCCGGACAAGCTCGGCGCAACGCTGAGGAAGCTTTTCCACCACTTCGCGCACAATCTGCTCCTGCTGAATCTGCAGTATGGTCTCAGGAACAGCGGCTAGCTCCTCCGCTACTTCGGGCTCCAGGGCATCCAGTTCGAGATGATTGGACTGCTTCTTCTTCCAGCGATACGACTGCCGAACCGTCACGGTGATGAGCCAGGACCGCAATGAATCAGTGTTCTTCAAATTCCCGAGGCTGTTGAAAACTTCAACGCAGACTGACTGAAACACGTCCGCCGCATCCTCAGCATCGGCTCCATACCTGAAAGGGATTGAATAGATCAGCTTCTTGTATTTGTCGATCAGCGCCTCCCATGCATGCTGATCTCCCTGAAGACAGGCCGCAACCAGGCGAGCGTCCTCACTATTGATGCCCTCGCCGCACCGCGCACAGCACGGCTCACAAGAGACAGGGGTTTGTTCAATGACCGGTACTAGAGCGCCAGCCAGCTCGGGTTCGCAGAACTCGGTGGACTTCATCTTTCCATTCCTTTTTTTGATTGCTGAAGTGCCCGGGCAACGATCAATGCCTGAGCAATGCCATTGTTTCGTTTCCAGTCAAAACGCTCTTATTGAGCAAGAAATTCCTGGAAATAGACACACTTCGGGAATGGATGAAGAAATCAGATCCTGAGAGGCGGGGACAGCAGAGAGGAAACGGAGGCGGCGCCCACTGTTTGAAATTCAACCAGCTGAAGCAGCACTGCCGGACCAACAAACGCGGAACGAATCATCTCCGGCAGCAGTTTTGCGACGCCGACGAAAACCAGAAACATTCCGATAAGGCACAGCCCGAAAATAATCTGCAACTCGATGTCATCTGTGGAACGAGGGAAATTGTCCCAGCTGTCCAGTTGCATGAACGGCGAAAGCACAACCATCGCCGCCATGAGGAACAACACGAGTTTACGGAGCTTGTCCAGCATTGGGGCCCTTGAATCGGGCGTGACTATAACACTGATCGCGGTGGGTTACAAAAGGTTTCGTTTGCGAGCTCCGAAAACAGAAGGATGTCGACGTAAGGTGATGAAAAATAAGCTGATGTGTCCGGCTCCAGAACCTGACGCAGGGCAAATTTGAGCGCTGGATTCTCAGAAACCTTAATAAATTAATTTGAAAGCGACGAGCTGACGATGATTTTAGTATCGTCCATACATCTGAAATGGAGAGCTGTCCAGGTCAAGCCCGAGTTGTAGCCGCGCCCCTTCTGACATCCTTCCCGGATGCCACGGCGGCTCGAATACCACTTCAACGTTGACCTGTTTCACGGTTGGGAGCGTGGCAAGTTGCCGCTGAATGTCTGCCTTAAGCACATCAGCCATGCCGCAGCCGGGAGCGGTCATGGTCATCTTGATCTCGATCTGGTGAGCATCGTCCATAGGAACAATTTGGCAGTCATAAATGAGGCCGAGGTCGACAACGTTGACAGGAATTTCCGGATCGTAGACTGTCCGCAAACGGTCCCATACCAGCTTCTCACTGAATTCCGTGGGAATCTGGGCCTGTGCCTCCTCGGGACTGATGCCGAGCACGTCCGCATCCTTGGCATCAAAGCGCACCATGTAACCCTGATCTGTCATCACAGTGTAACTGCCACCGAGAGACTGGGTAAGCCTTACCCTGGTTCCGGCTGGCACGGGATGAGGAATACCGCTGGGAATTTGTGTGGCCAGCGCATCACGTGTGGTGGTTGTTGATTCGCCCGACTTCAATTTTCCTCCAAAAAGGGCTGCAAACCTACTCGGTCGATACTGCCTCATTTTCCCCGCGCAGCGCCGCCCGCACGGCATGCCATGCCAGCGTGGCGCATTTTACCCGCAAAGGAAATTCCGATACTCCCGCGAATACAGCGAGCTTTCCCAGTGCGTCCGCATCGCCATTGTGGCCGGTCACGAGATCATGAAAACGCGTAAACAGCGCTTCGGCTTCGTCCGTAGTCTTGCCTTTCAGGCTCTGGGTCATCATGGAGGCTGAAGCCTTGGAGATGGCGCAGCCGGCGCCCTGAAAAGCAATCTGCGCAATAGCGCCGTTCTCCACGTTGACATAAACGGTGTAATGATCGCCGCAAAGCGGATTATATCCCTCCGCTTTGTGATTGGCGGATGGAAGCAGGCCGTAGTTGCGCGGCTTTTTGCTGTGTTCCAGGATCACTTCCTGGTAAAGATCCCGCAACTCGCGTACATCAGCCATCAGCCCATCACCTCGCGGACTTTCTGGATGCCGCGCACCAGCGCGTCCACTTCTTCGCGTGTGTTGTAGAGCCCGAAGGACGCGCGTACCGTCGCGGGAATGTTGAATCTCTGCATTACCGGCTGAGCACAGTGATGGCCCGTGCGCACCGCTATACCTTCAGTGTCAAGAATGGTCCCAATATCATGCGGATGGATGTCTTCCATGACCATGGAAAGAACGCCTGCTTTTTCATGGGCGGTGCCTACAATGCTGACGCCGGGAATCTTCTGCACTTCACGGCTTGCGTAGGAGAGTACATCAGCCTCGTGTTGTTCGATCTGTTCGAGACCGAGGCTGGTCAGGTACTCAAGCGCTGCGCCTAAGCCGATGGTATCCGCGATGTTCGGCGTACCGGCTTCAAACTTGTAGGGCAGGCGGTTGTAGATTGTTTTGTCGAAGGTGACAGAGGCAATCATGTCTCCGCCACCCTGCCACGGCGGCATGGCCTCCAAAACCTGGGCTTTGCCATAGAGGAAACCAATGCCCGTGGGCGCATACATCTTATGGCCGGAGACAGCATAAAAATCGCAATCAAGGTCCTGAACGTCAACCTGCATGCGCGGCGCGGCCTGCGCGCCATCCACCAGGACCGGCACATTCAGGGCATGGGCCATTTTCACCATCTGCTTGATGGGATTGATCGTTCCCAGCGCATTGGAGAGGTGACCCACAGCGACAATCCTGGTCTTTCGGTTTAAAAGCTTTCCAAATTCATCCAGCAGCAGTTCGCCGCGTTCGTTGATAGGCGCAACACGAAGCTTGGCTTGCTTTTCTTCGCACAACATCTGCCACGGGACAATGTTGGAGTGGTGCTCCATGGCGGTGATCAGGACTTCGTCACCTGCATTTACATTCTTGCGGCCGTAGGTCTGGGCCACCAAATTGATCGCTTCCGTCGTGCCGCGAAGGAAGATGATTTCTTTGGAATCGGCCGCATGAATGAACTTTTGAGCGGCTACGCGCACCTTTTCGTAATCTGCGGTAGCACGTTCGGAGAGAGCATGGACGCCGCGATGAATATTCGAATTGTCATGCCGGTAGTAGTTTTCAAGCGCCTGGATCACAGCCAGCGGCTTCTGGGTAGTCGCCGCGTTATCGAGATATACCAGCGGCTTACCGTGCACTTTCTGGTGGAGAACGGGGAAGTCCTGCCGGATTTTCTGCACGTCATAACTGCTTGGCGCAGATAGGATCTCGCGAGGCGTTTTGGCTACAGTACTCATCCCACTTCCTCCCAGGTTCGTTCAACTTCTGCAGGCCGCTCACCGGCATAACGGGCGGTCTCAGGAAGCCACTCAGTGACCAGGTGCTTCAGGTGACTACGCACCTGGTTCGAACTCATGCGGTCCAGGCACTCATTGGCGAAGGCAAGAAGCAACAGGTGCTTGGCTGAAGCTTCGTCGAGTCCGCGCGAGCGCAGGTAAAACAGCGCGTTCTCTTCCACCTGACCAATCGTCGCACCGTGTGTGCACTTCACGTCGTCAGCGTAGATTTCAAGCTGCGGCTTGGTATCAATCTGCGCGTCATCAGAAAGCAGCAGGTTGCGATTGGTCTGCTTGGCATCCGTTTTCTGCGCGTCTTTGTGCACGATAATGCGTCCATGAAAGACGCCATGAGCCTGTCCGTTCAGCACGCCGTTGTAAAACTGCCGGCTGTTGCAGTGCGGGCTGGCATGCTCCACAAGCATGTAGTTGTCCATGTGCTGTCGGCCATTGGCCATGAAGAGACCGTTGATCAGGCACTCAGCGCCTTCGCCGGCAAGCACAGGATGGACGTTGTTCCGCACCAGCGCACCACTGAGCAGAACAGAGTGTGTGGCGACATTACTTGCCCTCTCCTGCTGGATCCGCAGCGTAGAAATGTTGTAAGCCTCCGGCGCCGGACGCACTACCATGTAGTGAGAAACCACTGCATTTTGACCCGCCACCAGCTCAGTGACTGTGTTGGAGAACGATTCCGCCGAGCCGCCGTTCTCTAGTGATACATAGTCCTCGATAATGCTCGCCTGGCTGTTCTCTTCCACCACGATCAGATTGCGCGGATGCTCAACAAAGGGCTTCTCTGCGGCCACCGAAACGTAAAGGCAGTAGATTGGCTGCTCAACCACCGTGCCCCGCGGAACGTGGATATAAGCGCCATCCTGAATGAATGCAGTGTTCAGAGCCGCAAAGGCATCACGGCGAAAGTTCAGGTAATTGCCCAGGTGCTTTTGTACGCTGCCCGGATCAGAAGCCAGTGCCTGCGCCAAAGAAGCGATCTTTACTTTGCCAAGATCCGGAATCCGCGAAAGCCCGGGAGCAAAACGGCCATTCACAAAAGTAAGCTGACAGGCGAAATCAGAAGTACGAAATGCATCCAGGTCGGCAGCGCTGATATGCACACGCGGTGCAGACTCAAATTCCGTCCGCGAAATGGGGGCAACGTTGGTGAAGCGCCAATCTTCGTCGTGAGTGGTGGGAAACCCGGTTTCACTGAAGCGGGCAAAGCCCTGCTGGCGCAAAGACTGTAGCCACACGGGTCCGGTTTGCTGGTTTGCCAGGCGTTCAAATTCAACGTTGTATGTTTCCGGCGCTGCGGTGGTTGTGATCACTATTCCCAATTCCT
>DATEJX010000084.1:0-5016 GCA_035277785.1 Candidatus Angelobacter sp.
CGCCAGCCCATGCCGGCGGAGCCCGTGAGATCGCGCATTGAACGCACGCTTGAACCTTTGGAAAGTGAAGTCGAAGCGCAAGCTGCTTCGGCCGCTCAAGTTCCCGTCCCGTCTGCGCCAGTTACCCAGACTGTGCTTGCCCCGGCACAAGCCGTGGGGTCTCTCGAAGCCGAACCGGCGGTTAGCGCTCGCGCAGATCTGGAGCGCAAGAGCAAGACCGTGATGCCCAAGATTGCCGCCAATGGCTATAAGCTCCCGCCCAGTTCGCTGCTGCATCGCGCTGACGAGCAGCAGGCAATCAATGAAAGTGAACTAAAAGTCCTGGCAGAAGTGCTGACGGAAAAGTGCGCGGAGTTTGACGTGCTTGGCTCGGTCACGCAGATTAATCCCGGTCCCGTAGTGACTACTTACGAATTCAAGCCTGAAGCGGGCGTAAAGTATAGCCGCGTCACCAGCCTGTCTGACGATCTCTGCCTGGCTATGCGCGCTGAGAGCATTTTGATTGAGCGCATGCCGGGAAAATCGACTGTCGGCATCCAGGTACCGAACCACGAGCGCGAAACCATCTGGCTGCGCGAGGTGATCGAAGCCAATGAGTTTCTTGGCACGAAATCAAAGCTCACCCTGGCCATGGGCAAGGACATCAATGGGCGCATTGTCACGGCTGATCTGGCGGCCATGCCGCACCTGCTCATCGCCGGCTCAACCGGATCAGGCAAGAGCGTAGCCATCAACGCCATGATCATGTCCATCCTTTATAAGGCCACGCCGGAACAGGTGCGCCTGATTCTGGTGGACCCCAAACGGCTCGAACTGGGCATTTATGAAGGTGTGCCGCACCTTTTTGTGCCCATCATCACCGAGCCCAAGCTCGCGGCCAACG
Organism: Candidatus Angelobacter sp.; assembly: GCA_035277785.1. GTDB lineage: Bacteria > Acidobacteriota > Terriglobia > Terriglobales > Acidobacteriaceae > Angelobacter. Next base: position 884 of record DATEJX010000084.1, read on the forward strand.
CGCTGCGCAACGCCGTGCGCGAAATGGAACGCCGCCTCAAAGTCTTGGCGGAAAAAGGCGTGCGCAATATTGACCAGTACAACAGGCTGTTTGAAAAAGAGTCGCCCAGCCTGTTTGAGGAAGAGAACGCCGAACACCGGCCACTGCCGTATATCGTGATCATCATTGACGAGTTGGCTGACCTGATGATGCTCGATCAATCCAACGTGGAAGAATCCATCACTCGCCTGGCGCAGATGGCGCGCGCGGTTGGGATCCACCTGGTACTGGCGACGCAACGCCCATCAGTGGACGTGATCACCGGACTGATCAAGGCCAATTTCCCGTCCCGCATCTCGTTCCGCGTTGCCACCAAGATTGACTCGCGCACCATTCTTGACGCCAACGGCGCCGAATCGCTGCTGGGCAGAGGCGACATGCTCTACCTGCCCTCCGGCTCTGCGCGCGTGCACCGGGTGCATGCGCCGTTCACCACGGAAAAAGAGATCAATGCCGTGGTGGAATTCTGGCGCTCCCAGGCGCAGGCGCAATACGAACAGAAATTCCTGGAAGCACCCAAAGACGAAAAGCAGGTTGCGGCCGGATCCGCTGCTGACGATGGCGATGGCGATGACGAACACGATGAGCTATACCAGGATGCAGTGCGACTGGTCATCGAATTCGGTAAGGCTTCAACGTCTCTGCTGCAACGCCGGTTGCGCATTGGCTATGGCCGGGCCGCGCACCTGATCGACCTGATGGAGAAAGACGGCATTGTGGGCGCCGCCGATGGCCCCAAGCCACGCGAGGTGCTCAAACGTCCAGACTGGCTGAGTGAGGTGGAAGAGGCATTGCGGTAGCTTGTTTCTTCTGCAATCCCGAACCCGCTGCCTCTTGCGGGTGAGGGATCCCTACAATCTTGCATTCTGCTGCGCGTGAGCGTTGAAGCAGTGACTTCTTTTGTGTGCCGATAGTAAGAGTAAAGATATGCGTGTACCAAGACAGCATTTAAGCTCATAGGGATCCCTCGCTTCGCTCGGGATTTCAGAAAATGTGCCTGTCTACTAAGTGGTAACCATCTACTCTCTAGTAACCGTATTGCTTTTCTGCGCTGCGCCGTGCACCATAATGCGCTGTCTCTTTCCCCCTATGAGCGCAACTGAACGCCGCAGACATGCACGCCGCGAGTGCGAGTTAACAGTCGAGGTCCGGTTCAGCGGCCAGACTGAAACCCTCATTGCGACCGTGGCCGATATCTGCCTGGGCGGCTGCTTTATTTCCACCGTGTCTCCTCCGCCTGCCGGCACTACGGTGCTACTTTGCTTCGGCGGCGCAGGGGAAGGCGCAACCGTCGCAGGTAAGACGGTTACGTGCATTCCCGGAAATGGCATGGGGATTGAATTCACAGCATCAGCGGATGCTGCCAGCGCAGAACTGCTGAAAGCTCTGATTGAGCGCCTTGATGGAGACACGAGCAAGGCCGCGCATGTCGCCATCTGAGGAGAGTTTGTTCTTCTCAGTTGTACATGGCCTATCCGGACGTTGCCCCTCCTGCTCCAACGTAATTGCCCTGCCCTGTCCTGTTGGTGGAACAATATGCAGTAATCAGGGTTCAGGTAGGCAGGAGCACAACATGGCCACTGAATACAAGGAGCGCCGGCGGTATCCGCGGTATCCCTGTGATACTGGTGTCCGCATTCATCCCGAAACAGGCAACGCAGGCTACTGGGGAACTTTATCTGACATTTCCGTTGGCGGATGTTACGTGTATACCTTCTCGCCGCTGCCAGTCGGACAGATGATCACAGTCGTCATCAAAGCGAATGATGCTGAGATTAATCTTGCGGGAAAAACCGTAAGCTCGCATCCCGGAGTGGGCATGGGGATAGCCTTTCAAGGCTTTGTCTATGAAGACGGTGAAGAGCGTCTCAAAGCCTATATCGCATTCCTGGCTGCACAGCCGCGCAAAGAGTCAGTAGCAGTCTTTCACTAGGCCACGGACCGCATTGAACGCAGCGCCAGCGCGCCCAACACCAGCACTGCCGCCAGAATCGCCGCCCAAAGCACTGCCGGATGACGCTCTGACCATGGCCGCTCATCCGGGCGTTCCGCGTAAGAAGCATTCTGCTGCTCAGGCCCCAATTGCGCCGCATTCGCGGTATCCTGCGTTTGAAAGAACCTGGCATAGTCATACACCGGCGCATTGAGCTTCTCATCACCGTAGTAGAGCACCAGAGTTGCGCCCGAGGGCGCATCGAAATACAAGCGCCGCTCCTCCTGCTCCACATGCGCGCCATTCAGTTTGAGCGGCGGATCATCGCCGTTGTAGATGATGGCCGCCAGGGTTTTGGAGCCGCGCGCGGAAAAGCTTACTTCGTGCTCTTCAGAATCAATCTTCTGTCCCGCCCGCTCCATGTGAATGCGCTCGATTTCCCCTGAGCCCATGAGCTGCCCGCGGTCATTGACGATCTCTACTCGCCGCCAGAAATTCCCTTGAGCCGGGTCAATATCAAAGCTGATCTTCTCTGCCGGCACGCCCTCAGGCAGGCTGAAGGTGAGTACTGTGTCTTTGCCTTCCTGCGGCTGTAGTTTGCCTTTTTCCCAGCGCAACTGGCTGCCATTGGTATTTCCCGTGGCCGGTTGGCTGCCGACGGTGCGCCACACAGGCTTCCGCTCCTGACGGAGCTCAGAGATAGCGCCGATCACTTCATCCGGTTTCACGGGACCGTCAATGGTCACGCGGAGGTATTTGTACGACGCACGCGGGAGTCGCAGAGTGGTGTTGCTGCCCAGATGTTCTTTTGAGAGATCATAGAGGATGTTGTCACCGAGCCCGGCCCATGATTTTCCGTGCAGATCATCTTGGCCCTCTACCTCGGCATGAGCGACGAAGTTCTGCGTGCTGAGTTTCAGCGCCACATGATCGTAGTCGGCCAGGTCACGCATATCGATCATGAATTGAGCTTTCCCTGCCACTCGGGCCTGCTGAAATATGGGGAGCGCTTTCTCCTCCTGCTCACTCCCTCCCCGCTCGACCACCAGGCTATAGGGAACTTCGTTTGCGCCGTTATACAAACGAACATCACCGAGATCTCTTCGGGCATGCTGCCAGATGGTTTCGTCCACGGCGATGTAATGCTGCCCCGGCTGCGCGGGCTCTACAGGACGCTGATATTTGAAGTAGCTCAAAGGCGACGCAAACAGCGCCGCGATCAAGAGAATTTCAACAAACTTAGTCATCGCACTCCGTCAATTCTGTGGGGACTTCGCCGGTTGTGCCGTCCGTCAACAAATTTCACCTTTGCTCAGCCACCAGCCGAGCGGCGCGACAGTTTCAACCAGTCACGCGAGTACACATAGGAGATCGTCATCAGAACTACGCCGAGCGCCATAAAGCTGATAATCCTGTAACCGGTGCCGAGCGAGGAACTATCAAACAGGAAAACCTTGCCGATGGTAAATGCAATCAGCACCAGCGCCTGCCAGCGCACGAACGCAGAGCGTCTCCAGAAACCGAACGCCATGAGGCAAGCTCCATAGGCCAGCCAGATGGCCGAGTAGGTGAAGTTGCGGGCAAACTCAATCTGCTGGAAAGGGCCATAGCCTCCAAGAGTCCGATTGCTCATGTAAGACGCGGTCAACTGGCGGGCAAAGAAGTCATGCGCCTCAAGCGTCAACGCGAACAAGGCGAGCACGTTGAGCGCCACCCCGGCAAACATGACAAAGGGCTTTTCCTGCTCTGAGGCAAAACGATCTCCTGCAGTAACTATCCCGGCAAGAATAGCGATTGCTACAAGGTAGGTGCCAAAACGCGCGTTGAAGAGCAGCGTTGTGACCTGAAAATTGTCGATTACCAGGAGGCGGAAGATGCCCAGCGCCAGGGTGATGGCAGCAAAGTAACGCAAAAAAGTCGCCTGGCTGCGCACGGAGATGCCCAGCAGCACTGCCGACTCTACCAGCCAGCCAATAGTGATCCAGTGGCTGTTGAGCTTGAGCGGAACAGCCATGGTGATAAAAGCAATGGCAACGGCGATGTGCAGGAGTGTGACCAGCTTCACGACGTCCGGCTCGCTGCCTGTGCGCCCCTTGGTCAGGCTCGCCAGCAAGAGATAAACAGCTGCCAGTGCGAGGGCGTACCACGTGAGCGTGACGGT
>DATEJX010000085.1:0-34774 GCA_035277785.1 Candidatus Angelobacter sp.
GTCAGTTCCGGAAAGCGCACCCACGCCGCTATAAATTCGCCGCTTGATTGGCCCACTCCAAGCCCAAGCCGGCGGATCGGCAATGTGTTAGTGGAAGGACTCCATCCCAGATCAACATCAATGGCCCCACGGACTGAAGGCGCCTCCTGGCCGTTTGCATACCAGCGTCCATTTTCAGCCGAGAGCTCCAGCCTGCGCTCATCGCCTGAATCCTGCAACGTGACTTGGACCAATCGCGTCCGGAACTGCGCGTCGCAAACAATCTGGTATCGTGCTTCTGCGGGCGACTCCGGCCTGGCTAGAATCGTTCCTCGAAGCACCCACTCTTCCCCTACTCGTATCAATTCAAACCGTTCCAGCCCAGTACCTGCCAGCCATCGCCATAACCCGCACTCTATGGTTTTTTCTAGTTCCATTCCCCAGTCCAGACACCTGCCGCAATCCAGATATTAGCGCAAACCCTTGCAGTGGACTTTATTTCCTCCGCGAACGCCCGCGCGAGAGAACGCGTAAGAAGATGTCGAGGAAGTTCCGAAACACAAACGCGAGCGAAGCAGCGTGAAGCAGCATACTCGGTGTTTCCGCTATCATGGCTTTTACTCCCATGTGTGGACGCTATCGCCTCACAGCCAAAGAACGCTACATCGCGGAGCACTTTGATCTCAATGAAGATGACGAAGAGGTCCAGTGGTCTCCGCGCTACAACATCGCGCCCACTCAGGACGTCGCCGTCGTCCGGCAGGACGCGCGCGAACCACGCCGCTATTTCTCCTTGTTGCGCTGGGGGTTGGTTCCCTATTGGGCCAGGGACGCTAGCTTCGGCAGCCGTGCCATTAACGCAATGGCGGAAACCGTTGCAGAAAAACCCGCTTTTCGTGAAGCCTTCAACAAGCAGCGGTGCCTCATTCCTGCTGACGGGTTTTACGAATGGAAGAAGCTCAGCTCCCGCGAAAAGCAACCTTATAACATCGGCCTGAAGGATGATGGCCTGTTCGCCTTTGCCGGCCTGTGGGACCGCTGGCGCTCTCCTTCCGGCTGGCTGGAGACCTGCACCATTTTGACCACCAGCGCCAATTCGCTCACGCGCGATGTTCATGACCGCATGCCCGTGATCCTGCAGCCTGCGGACTACGATCTCTGGCTCGACCCCGGTATTACTTCGCCGTCCCGCCTGCAGCATCTGCTCCGGCCGCTGGATGCAGCTCTCATGCGCAAATACCCGGTGAGTTCGAAAGTCGGCAACCCCCAGTTTGACTCTCCCGAATGCGCCGCGGAAGTGCCTCCACTGCAAACCTCCGCTCCGACGCTTTTCTAAGGCAAAACGAGAGTTGCTGTAGCCTTCAGCTCATGTTGCCAGCGCTGACCAGAATGGTGTGGCACAGACACTCCCAGTGGGTGCCTTTTCGAACTCTTCAAAATAGTTGCAAAAATCTTAGTCTGATCCCGAAAGCAAATGCTGCTCATCTGGCAAGGTGGTCTTTTCACCCACCGGAGGTTTCGCTTCAGGCTGCTCTTCAGGTTGTCGGCGACGGTTGCGCCGGTATTGCCATTCAAACCAGGCTGCTACAGCAGAAATCGCAATCGTAGTCCACCACACGCAAATTCGGATGACGCAAAAGCCCTCTTGAGTTTCCCGGACTTGGCCATCGGGCCGGCTGATCAGCGAATGTGGCCTCAAGCAGAGTTCCTGCTGCTTTACCTGAATGCCGACTGCGTCAAATGCCGTTATTTCACCAGCGTTTCTCAATTATGAATAGGCGCGCTCCATTGCAATCGGAGCTCTTCAGCGGGCGTGTCATCCCCAATGCGCCGCGCCAGGTTAATGGGATTGCTTTTTCTGAAAACTGTTCATACGCGGGTGAGGAATTAGAGTGTTGTCAAACTTTTGGCGGTTGCAGTGGCACTAAGCATCTGGTTCGTGGAAGGAAATCGCGGCCTATCCTCGCAGTGGAGCCAGAACTGGATTCAGCTCTGATTAAGGGCGACAGTGCTATTGTGATTTAACGCTCGTCCAAAGCACTAAAAGTTAGAAACATTTATTGATAAGATTGGTCGCTTCTTCAAAGTGGTCCCCGCAAACTGAAATACCTCTTCTCTGCCCTGCCTCCATTTCAATCACCATCACCCGGAACGGATCGCCCGCACACTGGGCGCACTGAGCAAACGGTTCAAGCTTAAGTTCCGGCATCGCGCCTGGTCTGGCCCATTCTGAGAAGATTTCTCCACGTTCTACTGGCATAAAAAGATATCCTTCTGCTCTTGATAAGAAATTCTCGTACGCAGGGAGAGCTCCTAAAAGCGCCAAAATACGTCATTGACCGTGAATCAGGAGTCGGGAACCAGGATTAAAATTCTCCAACCTGGCCGGAGGTGACTTGGGCCACACATCTTTGCAACTCTTTGATAGCGCAAGCTCCCCAACGCGTCACAGCCTATCTCTTAGAAACCTCAGATGCAAAAATGAATAATATAGCGGCCCAGCATACTTTGAAGAAAGCTCCGAAGTGATGAAGTTACGAAAAACCCGGTTTTAGGCATCAATCAGAGGAGATGAGAGGAGGAATGTGGTAGCGCTACCGGGAATCGAACCCGGGTTTTAAGATTGAGAATCTCACGTCCTAACCCCTAGACGATAGCGCCATCCAGTGTTCGTTTCCATCATAAGGCCTCATTCCGCAGGCGCGCAAGCCTTGCCTAACCGCTTCTTGCTCGGGCGCCACCACTCCTCTTACGCTCCCCTCTGCAACCAGCCATCCCTTACTTTGCATCCCCTTTAAGAGGAGACAAAATTTCCCAGGGAGGCATGTTCAGTGAAATCAAAGCTGCTCTATGAAAGCGGCGGGCTCAGGACGTTTGCGCTGATCTTCGATAAAGGAGATGCAGTCCGGGAAAAGCTCCTCGAATTTGCCGCTGCCAACCGCTTCAGCAACGTCCAGCTCACCGCCATCGGTGCTTTCAACGAGGTCACGCTCGGATACTTTGATCGCGAGCGGAAGGACTACAAAAAGATCCCCGTTCAGGAGCAGGTTGAGGTGCTCTCCTTCGCCGGCAACATCGTGCAAAAGGAAGGAAAGCCCATGCTTCACGCCCACGTTGTCGTCGGCAAATCGGATGGCACCGCTCTGGGTGGTCACTTCCTTGGCGGCAAGGTTTGGCCCACACTGGAGATGGTCGTAGCAGAGCTTCCGGTGCAACTCACCCGCACTCTGGACGAGGAAACCGGACTGGCGCTCATCAATCTGGCCGCCTGAACCAGACATCCGGCTGCTCGCGCCTGCTCATCCATTCAGAAAGGCCTCTGAATCACGCATGATCGTTGCTGAAGCTGAGCTGCCGCCATCTTCCGCATGAAGCGAACAATCCCAATCCGTGATCCGCACAGCACCGTTAATTCCAACGGTAAGCCATCAGACTCCGAGCGTGCCTTTCGTCCTCCCAATAACTGGCTGGTCCGCCTTCGCCCAAGAAACTCCACTGTCTACGCAAGCCAGGGTCGCACTGTTATGGCCACCAGCCCTGATGGATTCATTTTCAAGCACAACGAGCACGGTCTCTGGGTTTACCAGGCGCGGATTCTCTCCCGCTATCGCTGGCTGATCGATGGCGAGCCGCCGCTTATGTCGGCCAACTCCAATATCCAGGAGCATTCGTGGCTGGGCTACTACATTGCCTCACCGCCCAACATCAAAGACACGGGTCTCGATGAGAGCGACCCGGCCCAGCAGAGCATTGAGTTGCGTCTCTCACGCCAGATTGCATGGGGACTACACGAAGATGTCGAGCTTACTAATTTCACTCAGATCGCAACCTCATTTCGCCTTGAGCTTGAAATCGACTCTGATTTTGCCGATCCCAAAGAGGCCGGACACAAGCGCCAACAAAAGGGCGTCCTGCGCCGGCAGTGGCGCAGCCTGGCCCCCAACCTAGCCGAGTTGCTCTTTGACTACCGTGTAAGCCATGCCTATGACCACCAGGGCAATCGCGGGACGGCCATCATGCATCGCGGACTTCGGTTGCAGCTCACCGCATCATCGTCGCCCGAGTACAAGCAGAAAAAAATCTCTTTCCATGTGCATCTCGCTCCGGGCGCGCAATGGCATGCCTGTCTGAAGTGGTCTCCTCAAACTGACGGAAAAGAGCTGCTGGTGGAAACAGGTTGTAATTTTTCGCGGCAGAGCGCGTGGGACGACAAGCGCGAACGCTTCTTCGAGCACAGCACAACGTTCTCGGGCTCGGAAAGCATGACTCTCACGGGTGTTGTGGTAGGAGCACTGGAGCAGTCCCGGCGCGACCTCGCTGCCCTGCGCCTCTACGACCTTGACCGGCGCCAGGGCGCATGGACGCTTGCCGCCGGACTGCCCATGTACGTCGGCCTGTTCGGCCGTGACGCGCTTGCTTCTTCCTGGCAGGCGCTCATGCTCAGCCCGGAAATGCTCATTGGCACAGCACAAGAACTCTCCCGCTGGCAAGGAACCGAGGTGAACGACTGGCGTGACGAGCAGCCGGGCAAAATTGTTCACGAGCTGCATACCAATCCCCTCTCTGTGCTCAACTTTGATCCTCATAGGCGTTACTACGGAGGAGTTACCGGCGCCATCTACTTTGGCGTGGTCGTGTCCGGCTTGTGGCACTGGACTGGATCCAAAGAGTTGGTCCGCCCGCTGGTTGATACCGCGCTCAAAGGCCTGCAATGGGCCGACACTTACGGTGACATCGATGGTGACGGATTTTGTGAATACCTCACGCGGTCCGCGCAAGGGGAAAAGAATCAGGGCTGGAAGGATTCGGGCGATGCCATTGTCTATCCCGATGGCTCCCAGGTTGCCGACCCGCTCGGCACGTGCGAGATGCAAGCTCTAATCTATGCATCCAAGATGCATCTTTCTGAAGTCCTGTGGTGGCTGGATGAATTCGATCTCGCCAAAAAATTGCTGCTGCAAGCGCAGGATCTGCAGAAGCGTTTCAACGAAGCATTCTGGATGGAGGACGAGGGTTATTTTGCTCTGGGGCTCGATTCTCGCAAGCGCCAGATCAAGTCCATAGCTTCTGATCCTGGGCATTGCCTGGCCAGCGGCATTGTTGACACGTCTCTGGCCGGGCGCGTGGCCCAGCGCTTGATGGCGGCCGATATGTTTTCCGGTTGGGGCGTGCGCACGCTCTCGGCTGATCATCCGGCTTTCAACCCGTACGCCTATCATCGCGGAACCGTCTGGCCAGTGGAGAACGCCATCTTCGCTCTGGCCTTTGCGCGTTATGGACTGCATCACCTCATGCACAAACTCTCCGCCGCACAGTTTGAAGCCGCGGCGCTGTTCGACTACTACCGCCTTCCGGAAGTCTTTGCCGGGCACCAGCGCGATCAGCAACATCCTTTCCCTGCACTGTATCCCAAAGCCAACTGGCCGCAGGCCTGGTCCGCCTCAGCACCGTTCACCCACTTGCAGGCGCTGGTCGGGATTTACCCATACGCGCCCTTGAACACCCTGCTGCTTGATCCACATCTTCCGGAATGGCTCCCGGAAATCACTGTCCACAAACTTCTGATTGGCCAGGCGCGCGTGAGCATCCGCTTCTTCCGTACACCCGAGGGCCGGACTGACTATAAAATCCTCGAGAAGCGAGGAACTTTGCACGTGGTCCGCCAGCCCAGCCCCTGGTCCCTTACCGCGAATTGGGGTGAACGCGTGCGCGACGCCATCTCAAGCTTGCTACCCCACAAAACTGCTTGATTGTGATCTCTGTGGCGGGCTGATGTGTAGTGAAACCGGCGAGACGTGAGTTGAAAAGCAGAAATCAAATGAGAAATGTAATCTTCGCAATCAACATTACCCTGGATGGCTGCTGCGACCACACCAAACAAGTTGCTGATGAAGAATCACATGAATATTTCACGCACCTCTTGCGAGAGGGTGACCTGCTCGTGCTTGGGCGTAAAACCTATGAATTGATGGTCCCTTTTTGGCCTGAAGTCGCAAAAACCCAGTCGATGACAAAAGCAGAGAACGAGTTCGCTCAAGCATTTGTCCGCATCAACAAAGTTGTTTTGTCACGAACATTGGACAGCGCTGAAGATCAAAATACGAGAATTGTTCGTACGAACCTCCGCGATGAAATACTCAAATTGAAACAAGAACAAGGCAAAGATATTTTAGTCGGCGGTGTAAGTATTCCTTCACAGCTGATCGAGCTTGGCCTGGTGGATGAATATCGTTTTGTCGTTGGCCCAATCATTGCAGGAGAAGGGAGACGGTTGCTGGAGGGTGTTAGCCTGCAGGAGAGATTGCAACTAAAACTTGTTGAGTCAAAGATTTTCAAATCAGGGTGTGTTGCGCTTCGTTACTTGAAATAGTGACAGAAAAATCTGCGACAGCTGGGTGCAGGAGCAGTCCTGACAGAAAGCCGACAAAATATTCGCGTGTTGGGCATCTGAAGACGGAGCCGCGATGCGAGGTGGGCCGGCTCGGTCTGGTTGTTGAGCAATGTGGCGGGCAGATGGCGGAGGAAATCAAGCCGTAGCGGTCACCCGAACTTGCACCCAGATTCAGAAGGTGTCAATTTGGTAAACCGTTTGAAAAAAGCTGGCGGGGACGACGAGACTCGAACTCGCGACCTCTGCCGTGACAGGGCAGCGTTCTAACCAACTGAACTACGTCCCCAGCTTATGTAGGGTTAGCGGGAAACCGTTGCCCACTCTCTGGCAGAGGACCCTTCTAACCAAAGCATCTGTTCCATGCTCTGTGAATCAATAATAGCAGACCTGGTGCGAACCGTCAGCCCGGCGACCGAAAGTGCCAGTGCAATTCTTTGACTTTCTTGCTGTGTGCCTCTCTGAGGCTTGACTCCGAACCGCTGCTGTTCGGTTTATGGCCGCGCGCGGCGCGCCCCAACATCCCTTGCGTCAGCGCTAAGCTGACTTGGCCCACAGAACAACAACAGACCGCGGCCCTGCCTCATATGTGGATCCCTCAATCGGTGGTGAATTCTGCCAGGGCGCTATATCGTCAGGAGATTCCAGGAAAGTGTCAATCCATCGTCTCCACCCATCCGCCTGGCTTGTCCCGATCCGTGGAAGTTCAAACTCAAGAGGCTCCCAGTAAGCATTGAAGATGAGGTAGACGGCCATATGCTCCGCCAGTTCGGCACTGAGCGCGATGCTGTGTGAGCCATAGCTCCAGTCCGGCTGATTGAGCTTGACTCCATGCCAGCCCGTGATTCCCTTGCTGATCAGTTGCGTCAAGGAAAGGCGTTGCCTCTCCGGGTCCGGATCTCGCAAAAGCCGTTTTTCAATCAGCAATTTTACAAACCGGTGCACAACTGTCCGCGTTGAGACGAGCGACCAGTCAAACCAGTTGATCTCATTGTCCTGACAATAAGCGTTGTTGTTACCGTACTGCGTTCGTCGCACTTCATCACCCATCACGAACATGGGCAAACCCAGCGAGAGCAAGGTTACAGTGAAAAAGTTTTTCACCTGACGGTTTCGCAGTCTTTCGATTTCCGGAGCTTCGGTTGGCCCTTCCACACCACAATTCCAGCTTCGATTGTCATCAGCGCCGTCGCGGTTCCCTTCGCCATTGGCCTCATTGTGTTTGTGGTTGTAAGAGACCAGGTCATTGAGGGTGAAACCATCGTGACAGGTTACGAAATTAACGCTCTGCTCCGCCTCGCGCATCTCGTGGCGATAGATTTCGTGGCTGCCCACCAACCGGTCAGCAAATTGCCGTACTGCTCCTTCGTCTCCACGGAAGAAACTGCGTACGTCATCCCGGAAACGTCCATTCCACTCCTTCCAGCTGTCCCCAACAAAACTGCCGACCTGGTACAGTCCGGCCGCATCCCAGGCTTCAGCAATCATCTTGGTGCCGGCAAGGGCAGGATCTGATTCAATGTCCCAGAGAACGGGCGGATTGGACATTGGGTTCCCGCTGGAGTCGCGGGCCAGGATGGATGCAAGATCGAAGCGAAAGCCATCCACATGCATTTCCTGCACCCAATAGCAAAGGCTGTCAACGATCATACGGCGGACGACAGGATGATTCGCGTTGATGGTATTTCCCGTACCGCTAAAGTTGGCGTAACGCGAAGGGTCCGATTCAAGAATGTAGTAAGCCTCGTTGTCGATTCCGCGGAAGCAGACTGTTGGGCCATCGTTGGGTCCTTCGCTCGTGTGATTGAATACCACATCCAGGATCACCTCGATTCCCGCACGATGCAGCGCCTTTACCATGTCACGAAACTCATCCACGGGTCCTAAAGAATCTTGCCGGGAACTGTAAGCCTGGTGTGGCGCGAAAAAAGAGACCGGCGCATAACCCCAATAATTGACGAGCCCGGGAGGGCAATCCTGCGGATCAAATTGAAAGACGGGAAGGAGTTCCACCGCGGATATGCCCAGCTCCCGGAGATAGGGAATCTTTTCCACCAGCCCGCGATAGGTGCCGCGTGCGTCCGGTGCAACACCCGAATTGGGATGGCGCGTAAATCCCCTCACGTGCATTTCGTAGAAGATTGATTGCGACGAAGGGTGTCGAAGGGGCGCGTCTCCCTCCCAATCATACGAGTTTAGATCTACAACCACACTTTTCATGGCTGTCGCAACAGTATCGCCTTGTTGCCGGGCTGCCTGGCGCGAGTAGCCTTCAGGAACCACGATCCCGCGAGCATAGGGGTCAAGCAGCAGCTTCTGAGGATCAAAGCGCAGCCCCTGGGAAGGATTAAATGGTCCATGAATACGGTAGCCGTAGAGCTGTCCCGCCTTCAGTCCGGAAACAAAGACGTGCCAGTAGTGGTAAGTGCGGTTGAGAAATGGATCCAGACGGACGACGAGAGCCGGTTGCATATCGTCCACGTGATTGAAGAGGAGCAGTTCAACCTCGGAAGCATGGCGCGAGTACAAGCTGAAATTTACGCCACCTGGAGAGAGAGTAGCGCCTAAGGGACCACTCCGCCCATGCTCGGGCATCGTGGTTGTCTGTTCCAAGAACTTGGTAGTGTCCGCCCCAGGCATCTCAGCCACATGCAGCCCGCCACTTTTGCTCTGCGGCATTCGCTTACTCTCTCCCTGACAACTCCCCTGGCCACCACTGCGCAGCCGGTCGCCCGGCCTTTCTCCTCCATCAGCTGGCGGCCTTGTGGAGCACCAGCTTCTTGGAATCGATGATTGACAGCAACTCATTCCAGGACTTAATGAATGATTTGGTTCCTTCATCTTGCAGTTGAGCAGCCATGGCTTTGAGATCGATACCGGCTTCTACAAAGCTGGCCAACACTTCTTCGCAGTCGCCGCCGTCAGCCGGCAGAATCGACCCGAGCTGGCTCTGATTGGCTAGCGCTTTCAATGTTGCCTCAGGCATGGTGTTCACCGTGAACGGTGCCGCGAGCGATTTGACGTAGAGAACCTCCGATGCGTTGGGGTCCTTAGTCCCGGTGCTGGCCCACAAGAGACGTTGCGGAAGAGCACCGGCGTTGTAGATGCGGTGCCAACGTGGCAAGGTAAGGAAGTCGCGAGCTGCTTTATACGTACGCATTGCAACGGCTATGCCCAGTTTGTTGTTCAATTCACTCGGAACCTTGCCTCTGGCGGCCCCGTCCCAGCGGCTGATGAAGACTGACGCAACTGACCCGACCTTAGGATTCAGGCGGGCTTCCATGCGCCGCTCTATGCCGCGAAGGAACGCCTCGGCGGCAGCGAGGTACTGATCGGCTGAAAACAAGAGCGTGACGTTGATGGGAATCCCGCTGAAGATCGCCTCCTCGATTGCGGGCAATCCTTCTCTGGTGCCAGGAATCTTGATCAGCAGATTCGGGCGCTGCGCTCGGGCGTGCAGATCTTTGGCGGCGGCCAGGGTCCGCGAGGTGTCATAAGCCAGCAACGGTGAGACTTCCAGAGACACCCAGCCGTCCACGCCATTGCTGCGGTCATAGATGGGCCGAAATAGATCAGCGGCCCGGGTCAGGTCTTCCAGAGCCAACTCAAAGAAAATCGCCTCGGACGATTTGCCTTCATTGAACTTTTTGTGGATGTCTGCGTCATAAGCTCTGCTGTTCTTGATGGCCTGGTAGAAAATCGTGGGATTGGAAGTGAGTCCTGTCAGAGAAAGCTCATCGATGTCGCGTTTCAGCGCTCCGCTATCGAGCAAATCGCGCGTGATGTTGTCCAACCAAATGCTCTGTCCAAGATTGTGGAGTAGTTGCGTAGCTTTCACCATTCACCTGCCTTCATATTCCAGAAACACCTCACTTCTTACAACAAGGCGTTGTTGACGATTTGCTGTGCCTCGTTCACCAAGGCCTCGAGGTGGGCCTGGTCCTTGAAACTTTCTGCGTAGATTTTGTAGATGTTCTCCGTGCCCGACGGCCGCGCGGCAAACCAGCCGCTGCCAATTACAACCTTCAAACCCCCAATCGGGGCATTGTTGCCGGGTGCGGAGGTGAGCTTGGCAATGATTGGCTCTCCCGCCAGCTCTGACTCCCGAACATCATCCGGAGAGAGTTGACTCAATTTTGCCTTCTGCGTGGCTGTAGCTGGCGCGTCAATGCGCGTATAGCTGGGGGTACCGAATTCAGCTGTCAATTCAGCATAGTGCTGGGCCGGGTCCTTGCCGGTGCGAGCAGTGATTTCCGCTGCGAGCAGATCCATGATCAGACCATCCTTGTCTGTCGTCCAAACAGAACCATCCAGGCGCAGGAAACTCGCCCCCGCACTCTCCTCACCGCCGAAGCAATAAGAGCCATCGAACAGCCCTTCCGCAAACCATTTGAACCCCACGGGAACTTCACACAAGCGGCGGCCTAATTTTCTGACCACGAAATCGATCATGCTGCTGCTGACCAGTGTCTTTCCCACAGCGGCATCTCTGGACCAGCGTGGCCGGTGGATCAACAAATAGTGGATAGCAGCCGCCAAATAGTGATTGGGATTCAGCAATCCGGCCCCGGGCGTAACAATGCCGTGCCTGTCAGCGTCTGCATCGTTGCCAAAAGCGAGGCGATACTTGTCTTTGAGACCAACGAGGCCCGCCATCGCATAGGGACTGGAGCAGTCCATCCGGATCTTGCCGTCGTGATCGACCGACATGAACGAAAACGTCGGGTCAATTACAGGATTTGTGATGACGATGTTTAGCCCATAAGCAGAGTTAATGGGCTCCCAATAAGGTCTGGATGCGCCGCCCAGAGGATCTACCGCCAGTGTTATGCCGGCGTTCCGAATCACTTCCACGTCCACTACATTCCGCAGATCGCTTACATAAGGAAAAACGAGATCTTGTTCATGAATGCTACTTCCCTTCATGGCGGCGGAGGTCGATACGCGCCTGACTCCTGCATTTCCATCCCGCAACAGCTCATTTGCCCGTGCCTCGATCCATTTTGTCACCTGGGTCTCAGCGGGTCCGCCGTTGGGCGGGTTGTATTTAAAGCCGCCATCGCGCGGAGGGTTATGCGAGGGCGTAATAACTATTCCATCCGCAAGATGCTGCTTGCGATCCCGGTTGTACACAAGGATTGCTCGCGAGATGACGGGGGTCGGCGTTACGCCATCGTCTTTTTGAATAACGGTTTCTACGTTATTGCCGGCCAGAACTTCCAGCGCAGTGCGCTGTGCCGGCCCAGAGACCGCATGCGTGTCCTTTCCCATGAAAAGCGGGCCATCTGTCTTCTGCTTTTGCCGGTAGTCACAGATGGCCTGGGTCATTGCCAGGATATGTGCCTGGTTGAATGTGCCGTCCAGAGGCGACCCTCGATGTCCGCTGGTTCCGAAGCTGACCAATTGGTGAGGATCCGATATGTCAGGGTCGCGGTTGAAATACTCCCATTCAAGACGTGTTACATCTTCCAGTATTTCTTTTGGAGCAGGCTGGCCCGCGAGAGGCGAGATTCCCCCGCGTTTTTCCTGATCGCGAATTTTTGGTTTCAGATCTAATGCACCGGGCATGGTTCTGCTTTCCATATGTCACTTGCATACTCTGCTATGGTCCGGTCACTTGAAAACCGTCCTGAGGCGGCGATGTTCAGGATGGCTTTGCGGACCCAATCATCCGGTTGGGCATACAAGTCAACCAGGTGCTGGTCTGCTTCAAGATACGCTCGGAAATCTGCCAGGTGCATGTAGAAGTCACCATGCGTCAACAGCACGTCCTGGAGTGGTTTGAAGACCCCGGGCTCGTAGCGGCTGAGATTATCTGAAAAGATCAAGTCCAGTACAGCGCGAAGTTCCGGGTCATTATCGTAGTGCCAGCGTGGGTTGTACCAACTATGGCTGCCGCCCACCTGGTCCGCGGTCAGCCCGAACAGGAAAAAGTTTTCCTCACCTGCCGCCTCCGCCATTTCAATAGTGGCGCCGTCCCGCGTACCAATGGTCAAGGCGCCGTTCATCATGAATTTCATGTTGCTGGTACCACTGGCCTCGTAGCCCGCAGTGGAGATTTGATTGGAGACATCGCTTGCCGGAATCAAACGCTCGGCGAGCGAAACGCAGTATTCGGGTAGAAAGAGCACCTTGATGCGGCCGCGGACACTGGGGTCACCATCGATTGTGCCGGCGAGATTATTGATGAACTTGATAATGAGCTTGGCCAAGTGGTAGGCGGGCGCCGCCTTACCGGCAAAGAAGAACGTGCGCGGAACCATATCCACATCGGGGTTTTCGCGCAGACGGTTGTAAAGTGCGACCACACGCAAGGCGTTGAGCAACTGGCGCTTGTATTCGTGAATGCGTTTGATTTGTGAATCGAAGATGCTGTCCGGATCGACAATCTGGCCGGAGGTTTGCTTGAGCCAGGTGGCAAATTCTGTTTTAGCCGTGTGCTTCGCCTTGCGGACAGCATCCCGAAAAGCTTTGTCGTTCGCAAGTGGCTTGAGTTGATTGAGCTGATCGAGATCAGTAATCCAGCCATCGCCTATAGCGTCAATGATTGTGTGCGACAACGCAGGATTGGCGAGTAGCAGCCACCGTCTGGGCGTCACACCGTTGGTTTTGTTGTTGAAGCGTTCCGGAAACAGCTCTGCCAGGTCTTTCACTGTTGTTGCTTGCAACAACTGGGAGTGAATGGCGGCCACACCATTGGTGCTATGACAACCCACGATCGCCAGATTTGCCATGCGGATCTTGCGTGTGCCGCCCTCCTCAACCAGGCTGACTCGCTCAACCCGCCCTTCTTCGCCGGGAAACCGCGCCCGTACTTTGCCGAGCAAACGCTTGTTGATTTCGAAAATAATTTCCAAATTACGGGGCAGCATGATCTCAAACCAGGCAAGTGGCCATTTTTCAAGGGCTTCCGGCAGCAGCGTGTGATTGGTGTAAGCCAGAGCTTTTTGCGTGAGTTCCCAGGCCTGGTCCCATTCCAGATGCGCTTCGTCCAGCAGGATGCGCATCAGCTCAGGTACAGCCATGGCCGGGTGCGTATCATTGAGTTGAATCGCCAGTTTGTCCCCAATCCTGCCCCAGTCGTTGTTGCCGTTACGGAATCGACGCACAAGATCAGCGAGTGAGCACGCTACCAGGAAATATTCCTGCAGGAACCTCAATCCTTGTCCTTTGCTTGTGGAGTCATCGGGATATAAGACGCGGGTTAGAGACCCAGCTCCCAGGGTCTCTGCCAGCGCTTCGGCAAAAGCCCCGCTGCTGAACTCTTGAAAGTCGAAGTCATTGGAGGGTTCGGCTGCCCAAAGGCGGAGAGTATTAATGGTCTTGCCGCCGTACCCGACAATCGGACGATCGTAGGGTATCCCATGCAAAGAGGACGGGCGCCCGGAAACCATGCGAAATGTTCCGCCATCCAGGACGAAGGAGCAGTTCAGTTTTACCTCCACTGCTTCGTCAGGACGCGCAATCTCCCATGGATCTGCGCGACGCAGCCAGTGATCGCCTTGTTCCTGCTGCCAGCCATCCTTTACAGTCTGCTTGAAAATTCCATACTCGTAGCGCAACCCATATCCCATGGCGGGAAGATGCAGGGTAGCCATGGAGTCAAGGAAGCAAGCGGCCAGCCGACCGAGACCTCCGTTTCCCAGCCCCGCATCGGGTTCTTGTTCCAGCACCGCCAGGCGCTCGATGTTCTTTTGTTTTTGAAGTTGAGCCAAAAAGGGGCTGAACAGAAGATTCGTAAGATTGTTGGCCAGCGAGCGCCCGAGGAGAAACTCCATGGATAGATAGTAGACACGTTTGGGGTTCTTGCTCGCGTATGTCCTTTCCGTAAGCAGCCACCGTTGGGAAAGCACATCCCGGACGGAGCGCGCTGCTGCCTCGTATTGCTCCCTCGCCCCGATTGCGGCAGCATCTTTGATGTTGTCAAACAACAGATGCCGTTCGTACAGTCCATCAGATCCGGTGAATTCGATGGGCCCGCATCCATATTGCTTGAGCAGCTTTGCTGCGTCTCGCTGCAGGGATTTTTCTTCGATTGCCGAAACTGGCTTGGTACTCATCGTAATCTTCCTTTCTGCTGCTGCAGGCGAGAGATTCCAATTGGATTCACGCACTTCGGCGTAATGCCGTCTGGGTCTCGGTCTCCACGTGACGCGTGTCATTCCAGAAACGAATCACTGGCCGGGAGAGTTCATTCTCATAACCCAGGGCGCTGAGGCTCGCCGTGCTCAGCATGAAATATCTGCTGTTGACTGTGGGTTCCAGCCCCAGCCAGCGGGCCGCCAGCACACGGATAAAATGCCCGCTTGTGAAAAGCAGTACGTTGTCTTGGATCGCTCGCACCCGGCTTATGACTCTGTCAGCGCGGGAGCTGACATCCTTCGGGGTTTCGCCGCCGGGGCAGCCATCACGGAACAGGTTCCAGTCCGGGCGCTCTGCTCGAATCTCTGCGCCGCGCCGCCCTTCATATTGGCCATAATTCCACTCGACAAGGTCTGGATCCACCTCGGCCAAAGAGCCAAAGCCGGCCAATTGGCACGTCCGCCTCGCGCGCTGCAAGGGGCTCGTATATACCTTTGCCAGAGCGATCCCCTTGAGACGTTCGCCCAATCGCTGGGCAGTACGTTCGCCGCGCTCGGTAAGAGGCAAATCCGTAAGTCCGGTGTGCTGGCCTGACAGGGTCCATGCGGTTTCACCATGTCTCGCCAGATAAACTATGGGAAGTTCTTGCTCCATTTGTCCTCTAAATTCTGCTGATTTCCTGTTCCACTTCCTCGTTTTCAGTTCTGCCCCCGTGATCTTTGCGGCTGAAGACACAATTCACCGTATCGCGCGCGATCAAGAGTTCCTCATCTGTGGGAATTACGAACGCATGTAAAGTGGAATCATCGCTACTGATCCGGCATTCCAATCCGACGGCGCGCTGGTTGCTGCTCTCATCCAGTTTTAATCCTGCCCATTCCATGCCCACGCAGATGCGGGCCCGGATTTCTGGCGAGTTCTCTCCGATGCCTCCGGTGAAAATAACTGCATCCGCGCCGCCCATGCAGGCCAGAAATGCGCCAATGTATTTTTTTGCCCGATAGCAAAAGACATCAATCGCCAACCGCACCCTGCGGTCATCGCGTGTCTTCAATTCGGCCAGCAAAACGCGCATATCATTGGTCAGCCCGGAAATGCCCAGCAATCCGGATTGCGTGTTGAGAAGCCTTTCCACTTCGTGCAATGAGAGAGCTTCCCTGGCGGCGATCAGGCTGACGAGCGCCGGATCGATGTCTCCAGAACGGGTTCCCATCACCAATCCTTCCAGCGGTGTCATGCCCATGGACGTGTCCACCGACCGCCCCCCGCGAATCGCTGCCGCAGAGCAGCCGTTCCCAAGGTGCAACGTGATCACATTTATCTGCTCGGCGGCTAATTTGCGCAATGCAGCGTATCGCTCAGCCACAAAGCGGTGAGATGTCCCGTGAAATCCAAATCGACGGATACGGTGACGCTGATAGAGGTGGTACGGCAACGCATACAGGTATGCCTGCTCTGGGATCGATCCGTGAAAAGAAGTGTCAAATACTGCAACCTGAAGCAGTTCGGGGCTCAATACATGTCGCGCAGCTCGAATCCCTTCCAAACTATTGAAGTTGTGAAGAGGCGCGAGTTGAATGCAGTCTTCAATGCCCTTGATTACGTCTTCAGTGATCACCGTGGATTCGGAAAATAGTTCTCCGCCGTGAACCACACGATGACCGACTGCCTCGATTTTGGCCACTGCAGGAGCCTGAAATATTCCCGATGTCGAAGAACTAAGCCACCGCACCAGGTATTCCAAAGCCGCTTTGATGTTGGGAAGAGCAGCCGTAAAGACCTGCCTGGACCGGAACGGTGTATGAATCGTAATGACCGATTCCGTACCGATTCCCTCGATCAGCCCGCGACATAAGCGCTCATCCCGGTTTTGCCTGATGCGTTCAGGGTCGGTGGCGATCAGCTGGAATTTCAGCGTGGAGCTGCCGGAATTGAGAACCAAAACATTCATTGCGACTGCGTATGTTAGTGGTTGAACCCAGCGAAGCGAATTTCTTCGCCATGGTCATTGGCGTCAGTACGGCCACTTCCAGCTGGCGACGTCAGGCTTATCCGTGCCGTACTCGTAGGCATAGGTACGGCACCGGATCTGTTCGTTGAGGAATTTTTCCAACGCGCGTCCGCCGATCCTTTGAAGCTTCGGCACGCGCCGGATGGCATCCATGGCTAGGCTGAAGCGATCGATCTCGTTCTCAATCGCAAGCTCCAGCGGCGTATTGATGTTTCCCTGTTCCTTATAGCCGCGGACGTGCAGGTTCTTATGATTGTTACGCCGGTATGCCAGGCGGTGAATGAGCCAGGGATACCCGTGGAAGTTGAAGATTATTGGTTTGTCCGCGGTAAAGAGCGCGTCAAAATCCCTGTCCGGCAAACCGTGCGGATGCTCGGACGAAGGCTGCAGTTTGAAGAGATCGACTACGTTGATGTAACGGATCTTGAGTTGGGGGAATTCTTCCCGGAGCAGCACGATGGCGGCCAAAGCTTCCAGTGTGGGTATATCGCCGGCTGATGCCATGACCAGATCCGGCTCGCCATCGTCGTCATTGCACGCCTTGTTCCACGTACCGATTCCCTTTGTGCAGTGAATGATCGCCTCATCCATGTTCAGATACTGGAGGTGCATCTGCTTGTCACAGACGATGACATTTACATAGTTCTCACTCTTCAGGCAATGATTGGCTACTGACAACAGGGAGTTGACATCAGGAGGAAGGTAAATCCGCGTGACGGCAGCACTCTTGTTCACAACTACGTCCAGGAAACCCGGATCCTGATGGGTGAAACCGTTGTGATCCTGACGCCACACCGTGGACGTAATCAGGATGTTCAGCGACGCAACCTTGGCTCTCCAGGAAAGGTGGTTGCAGATGGAGAGCCATTTGGCATGCTGATTGAACATAGAATCGATCACATGGATAAACGCTTCGTATGACGAGATGAAGCCGTGGCGGCCGGTGAGTACATAGCCCTCCAGCATCCCCTCCACGGTGTGTTCACTCAGCATTTCCATGACGCGGCCGTCGGGCGCCAGCTCGCCGCCATCAGCATCTTCCGGAAAGTAATCAGCAATCCAGAATTTTTTGCTGACTGAGTAGATGTCGGCAAGCCTGTTGGATGTGTTTTCGTCGGGTCCAAAGACGCGGAAGTTCTTCATGTTAAGCTTCATCACGTCGCGCAAAAATGCCCCCAGAGGCCGCGTGTTTTCTGCTTCAATAGTGCCGGGTTTTTCAATCTTTAGAGCGTAGTCCCTGAAGTCAGGAAGCCTCAGTGCCTTCTTGAGTTGACCGCCATTGGCATGAGGGTTAGCGCCCATGCGCCGCGCGCCGACCGGGGAAAGCTCCTTGAGCTCGGGAATTAACGTGCCGTTTTGATCAAAAAGCTCTTCTGGCTTGTACGACCGCATCCAGCGCTCCAGTTGCTCGAGCCGCTGCGGATTCTTTTTAACGTCGGCCATGGGAACTTGATGGGCCCGCCAGAAACCTTCCAACCTGTGCCCGCCCACCTCCTCAGGAGCGGTCCACCCTTTGGGCGTGCGCAGGACGATCATAGGCCAGCGAACACGCTCCGGAACGCCTTTCATGCGTGCCTTCTGCTGGGCTTTCCGAATCTCTGAGATGCAATGCTCAACCGTCGTTGCCATGGCCTGATGCATGCTCTCAGGGTCCGAGCCTTCTACAAAGTAAGGTGTCCAGCCATAGCCATGGAGGAGATGTTTCAACTCCTCATGACTGATTCGAGCGAGCAGAGTGGGATTGTTGATCTTGTAGCCATTCAAGTGCAGGATAGGCAGCACTGCGCCATCACGGACAGGATTCAGGAATTTATTGATGTGCCATGAGGTCGCCAGAGCCCCGGTCTCAGCCTCTCCATCACCCACCACAGCCGCAACAATGAGTTCGGGATTGTCGAAAGCAGCGCCGCAGGCGTGGGAGAGCACATACCCAAGCTCGCCTCCTTCATGAATGGAACCGGGCGTTTCCGGTGTGCAGTGGCTTCCGATGCCGCCGGGAAATGAAAATTGCTTGAAGAATTCATGCAGACCTCGCTCATCTTCGCTCTTGTCTGTATAAATCTCAGAATATGTGCCTTCCAGATAAACCGGAGCGAGAACGCCGGGTGCGCCGTGTCCAGGCCCTGCCATGAAAATCATGTCAAGGTCGTATTTTTTGATCAGCCGATTCAGATGTATGTACGTGAAGGCCAATCCGGGGCTGGCTCCCCAGTGCCCCAGGAGCCGATTCTTGATGTGCTCCGGCTTGAGGGGTTCCTTCAGAAGAGGATTATTCTGAAGATAAATCATGCCGAGCATCAGGTAATTGCAAGCCCGCCAGTAGCCATGGATCTTACGCAACTGCTCGGCGCTCAGAGGAGTCCCGGAGACAGTTGATCTCGCCGGTCCATATGCGCTAAGGGGATTCTTTGGAGTTTCGGCTGCTACTGTTGCCATCTTGACTCTCCTTGGAGACACTCATCCCATGGGAATGAACTGGGACTGGGTCAGCCGGCACTCATGAG
Source organism: Candidatus Angelobacter sp. (assembly GCA_035277785.1). GTDB lineage: Bacteria > Acidobacteriota > Terriglobia > Terriglobales > Acidobacteriaceae > Angelobacter. Next base: position 18,965 of record DATEJX010000085.1, read on the forward strand.
ACTAATTCGGCGTGAGGATGAATCACCTGTCAAATCTGACAGACAATTCGTAAGCGCATCGGCCTCCTGAGGGAAGGCGAGAATTGAATAACCAGTCCGAAGACAAAAATCCAGCAGGCTGCTTAGCCCAATCCCTGTTCCTGCATCTTCTTGCGCAGGCTGAGTGGACGCATGTCTGTCCAAACCTCTTTGATGTAGGCCAGGCACTCTTCTTTTGTGCCGCTCTTGCCTGCATCACTCCAACCGAGGGCGTTCTCTCGATCCGCCGGCCAGATCGAGTACTGTTCTTCATGGTTTACCACCACTTTGTAAATGGTTTTATCTTCATTTTCGTCCGGCATAAAAGTAGTACCTCATATCAAAAATCGATAACACCTGCGATTATAAACTCATGAGCTGAACCGCCAGTCTGGAGGGTTTTATTGGCCACACGAAGCACTTAGTTCTCCTTAAGCTCCTCCAGCAGATCGGCCTGGATGCTTTGCTGTTGTTCTTCACTCAGCGTCTTCCCTTTTGACGTGAGATAAAAGACGTCAATGGCCATCTCGCCCTCGGTATCAATCAAAGCAATTTCAATGTTGCAAGCTCGATAGGAAAGCCTGGACGCTATGCGGTAAAGCAATCCTGGACGGTCCTGAGTGATGACCTGCAACACAGTGCATCGTATTGAACTGGCATCATTGCACTCCACTCGTGTCTCGATTCTGGTTTTACTGGCGGCTGCGGGAGACGAGCGCAGCCGGTCACGCAGCATTTTCTCGAGGTCCGCCTCGCCGCTGAGTACATCCACGACGCTCCGCTTGAACCGCTCCCACTCAGGGAGATTCAATTCCAGTGTGCGGAAGCGATCGACAAAATGAAGAGTGTCAACCACAACGCCCTCTGCATTGGAGAACGCATTCGCCTTCACAATGCTCATACCCCAGGCAGCGAGCACACCGGCCAAGCGGGCAAAGAGCATGGGACGGTCACTTGTTACCAGAGTGAGATCAAACCAGTGCCGCCCGCGTTCAAGTTGCAGTTGAACCGGCTGGCTTTTGAGCCGTCCCGCCATCTCCAGGTGATTGAGCACGTCTTTGGCTATGTAAGTGGCCAGATACCGCCGGGGGAAACCTTCAAGAAATGGTTTAAGCCTTCTCCCGGCAACCGGCGCAAGCGTGCTGAGCACATGGTCTTCTTCTGCGGAACCGCCGTGGAGGCGCTGGTCCATGCTGAGGTTGAGATAATTGGCAGCTTCAATATAGAGCTGCCAGATGTTCTCGGCCTTCCACGGCGTCAGGGCCTCAGGATTAACGGCCTTGATATCAGCGTACGTCATGAGGCAGAGCATCTTCAGGCGCTCAGGAGTTTGTACGAGCTCGGCAAAGGCGCGCACCGTTTCCGGATCGAAGATGTCGCGCCGCATGGCGGCTGACATGGCCAAATGGTTGGCGATGAGGAAGCGCACGGTTTCGCAATGTTCAGGCTCAAGATCCAGCCGCTCAAAGCAGCCTTCAGCCAGTTCCAGTCCGGCAGAGATGTGCTCCGCTCCACTCACTCCTTTTCCCACATCGTGCAGCAGTAGCGAGAGGTAGAGCAGCTCCGGCTGTTCAATTTCTCCCAGTATTTCCGCATAGCGCCGGTCCCACTCTGATGATGATTCTTTAAGCTGGTGCAGGCTTTCAATGGCAATGAATGAGTGCTCGTCTACGGTAAAGCGATGGTAGAAGTCTCGTATCACGAGTGCATCTATTGCTTTAAGTTCCGGTAATACAAGCGTGAGGAAACGCAGAGCGTGCATGGTGCGGAGTGCATCCGCGGCATGCGGCTGAAGCAAAACTTCCTGCAGATATATCCAGAGTTCGGCGCCACGGGGCGGAGTGGCCGCCATGGACGGCAGAACCTGCCCAATTCTCTGTTCGGTCGTAGTGCTGAGCCTGACGCCGTGATGGGCGATGAAATGAAAGAGTCGCAGTAGAACCTCAGGATCCTGCACTGAATTGGCCTGCTGCAGAAAAACCATACCGTGGACTACAGAAAACTCTGAGTTGGAAATGCGCGACCGCCAGCTCTGAACCTGACGGTAAAGAGAGGACCATGCAGCCGGTACTTCATCAAGAAGCTGCGTGCAGATGCGATGTATGGTCCGTGCATGACGGAAATAGCTGCGCATCCAATCCCCAGCCGTTAAACCACCGGCGCTCTCCATTTGCTCATGTGAACAGGCGATTTTTTGCCCAGCGGCCTCATCCTGTGCCGCCCAGGTCAGAGTGTTGTCGTCGCGGCCCTGCCGAAAATGCAGGAAGCACCGCACCGCACTCATAAATTCCAGCGCTGAACCAGCCTGGAGTCGCATGGAAGAGGGCAGAAGCGTTGCCGGATCAGGCCATGCCTGCCGATTGTCAATGGCGGAGATGAGCGTCAGCCAAAGAGAGCAATTGTTATCCCGCAGCCCTCCTGGCGCGTCTTTTATGTTCGGTTCCAGATGAAAAAGAGTATTGCCGTACTTTGCATGGCGACTTCGCGTAACATCCAGCAATCGTTGCACCAGTTGCTGTGATTCGCGCATCACCATGGCCGGGACTACCTTCTCATGCAGACGAGTGTATAGATCGCGATTACCCGTCAAAAAACGCGAATCGAGCAGAGCGATGGCAAACTCAACGTTATTTCGCTCGAAGCGATCACATTCCGCCAGAGTGCGGGTTGCCGGGCTCAGCTTTAATCCCAGGTCCCAGAGTTCCTGGGAAAAGCTCCTGACCGGATCTTTGAGGGCATCTTCTCCCTCCCGGTCAGCATGAAGAAATAGAAGGTCAATATCGGAAAATGGAAAAAGCGCACGGCGGCCGTATCCACCAATAGCAACAAGAGATAATTTGGCGGCTGCTGGATGAGGCAGCAGAATTTGCTCCCACAGTTTGAGGATGATCTGGTCTACCAACTCTGTTCTTTTGAGGATGGCGGCCAGCCCGTCTCCGTCAGCGACAAAATCATGCCGAATGCGCGCGAAGCCAGAGGAGTAGAGTTCACGCAACTCGCCGGTAAGTGGAACTGTGCTCATCACACCATGGACTCGGAAGGTTCCGCCGCCATCAAAGTGCTCCCTCCCCGCGCTCCTCGTTGCGTATGCGGATCACGTCATCAATGCGGGAGAGAAAGATCTTACCGTCGCCAATTTTGCCGGTCCGAGCGGCATTCATAATGGCCTGCACGGCTTGGTCAGCGAGAGAGTCGGCCAGCACGAGTTCCAGTTTGGTCTTGGGTATCAGATCAACCGTATATTCCTGACCGCGATAAAACTCGGTGTGGCCCTTCTGTCGACCGTGGCCGCGCACTTCGAGCACGGTCATGCCTTCGACCCCGATCTCATGCAGCGCATCTTTAACGGCATCAAGCCGGGATGTGCGAATGACAGCTTCAACCTTGGTCATCAGTACCTTTCAGGGCAAAAGTCTTTGTTGAAAGAACTCTGCCGACCCGATCCGTGACGTACAGTCGAGTCAGGCAGAAACTTCAAAATAGTAGCCCTCTTCGCCATGCTGCGTCAGATCAAGCCCCAGTATTTCGTGGTCCTCAGAAACGCGTAGTCCAATGATCAAATCGACCACCTTCAGGATGATCAAAGTGCCAACACTCGCCAACGTCCAGGCGATCGCGACGCCTACTAACTGATTGAGCAGCTGGTGAGCGTTGCCTTCGAGCAATCCTGAGGCCAGCGTCCTGCCTTGCGCATCCTTGAAAATGGGATTGATAGCACTGGAGGCGAAGATGCCAGTCAGCAAAGCGCCGGCAGTTCCTCCTGCACCGTGAACGCCGAAGGCATCGAGCGTGTCGTCGTAGCCAAATTGCGCTTTGACCTTCGCCACCATGGTGTAACAAAGCACGCCGGCAATCAGTCCGATGGCAAGAGCAGCCATCGGTCCGACGAAACCGGCGGCGGGCGTGATGGCAACCAGGCCCGCAACAGCGCCGGAAATAGCGCCCAAAGCGCTCGGTTTGCCGTTGCGGATCCATTCTGCTCCGCACCACCCTACCACCGCAGCCGCTGCGCCAAAGTGAGTGGCAACAAAAGCGCTCGTTGCCAAGCTACCGGCAGCCAAAGCGCTTCCCGCGTTGAAGCCAAACCATCCAATCCAAAGCAGGCATGCGCCGATAAAACTCAGCACCACGCTGTGCGGAGGCATGGGCTGTCGTGGATACCCGATCCGACGGCCAAGATAAAGCGCGCATACCAGGGCGGAAACTCCTGAGGTAATATGCACAACCGTTCCGCCAGCAAAATCAAGCGTGGGAAAGCGGCCGCCGAGTGCTGCGTTGAGCAGGCCACCCTTCCCCCAGACCATGTGAGCCATTGGGCAGTAAACGACAATTGACCATAGCGCCAGAAACAGGCACATGGCGCTGAACTTCATGCGCTCAGCAAATGCTCCGGTGATCAGTGCCGGGGTAATCACAGAGAACATAAGCTGATAGACCATGTACGATTCGGCAGGAATCGTGGCCGCATAAGCAGCTTCAGGTTGTGCGCCCACTCCGCGCAGAAAGAGATGGTGAAATCCACCAATGAAGCTGTTCCCTTCCGCGAACGAAAGGCTGTACCCCACCAGGCCCCATACAACCGTGATCAATGCCATCATGGCGAAACTCTGCATGAGAGTTGCCAGAACATTCTTCTTGCGAACCAGCCCGCCATAAAAGAGGGCCAGGCCGGGGCCGGTCATCATCAGCACCAGGGCGGAACACATCAGCATCCAGCCGTTGTCGGCCGACATCTGCGAGCTTGCCAGCTGGTGCTCCAGGCGAGTGAGGCGCTCATTCTGGGCATCGTGGGGTGCAGAAGCTGAACTCCCCTGTGCAGGCAGTGTGCCGGCCGCCTGCGCCCGAACTCCCAAAGGCGCGGAAAACAGCAACAAGGTCAAGCAGATGGCAATCCAGAGCTTTGTCATGAGGAAGACGCTATTGACGCGATGAACACGCCAGGCATGGAGACAATCTATCCAGCAACTCCTGCGCCTGGAAATTGAAAATATTTATTATGGCTATAAGTAGTCGCACCGTTCACAAAAGTGTCTTCAATGACATTGCCCAACATCCCCGCTTGCGGGAATTCAGTTCAGCATCTTTCGTGCCACGAAAATTCAAAGAAGAGTCATCAAGGAGCCAACAAAATTAAATTAATATAGAGGCACGGGATGATGGAACGCCGCTTCGGAGAGCAAGAGGTTGTTGATCCGGAAACCATCAGTGAAAAAAAGCACGAAGAACATCCGCCGAGCCCCGAAACGTGTTTCCCATGCGAGGCTCATTTCACAGCTTGAAAATGCGGAAGGGGCTCTGCAGCAATGGATCGCGAGTTCCCCGCGGAACTCAGATTTTTTCCGTCGTGATCCCATTGGCGCCATGCGCGCAGCGGGTCTGGATATCGATGACGACATCATGCTGGAACTGGAGACGGTCACCAGTTCTATCGCCAGAAAACTGAAATGACGTTTCTGCCCGATGCCCGGGCTGAAAGATATTCGGGCTGAAGAAGCTCTGCGCCTTCACTGTTCCCGTTCTCTCACAAGTCCTGCCCGTATAATGACTTCATGGCCCAGATCATGTACGGCAAGCCAGTTGCCGACCAGATTGAGCAGTGGGTACTCTCAGAAGTTCAACATTTGCGCTCAGCACATAATATTGTTCCCCGGCTGGATATTGTGCTCGTTGGCCGCAGTCCAGCATCTCAGCGCTACGTTGCCAAGAAGATTGAATCCTGCCAGCGCCTTGGCATGACTGCTCATCTACATACATTCGATGATGCCATCACTGCCTTATCTCTTCGTGACGAAGTGCGGCGGCTCAGCGATGACCCACAGGTACATGGAATCCTTATTCAACTTCCCCTGCCCGGACACATTGAGGAACCACCTCAGGGGCTGAACAAATTCGATGTTTTTGACGCCATGCGTGGCGAACAGGACGTGGACGGGATCTCCCGTTCCACCGTGCCGGAGTTATATCGCGCACAGGCTGACGCCATTCTCCATTTGCCAGCGACGGCTCTTGCTGTGAGACGCATGATGGCTTTTTATGGGGTTGAAACGGAAGGCCGCGTCGCAGTCGTGGTGGGTCGCAATGATATTACCGCCAAGCCGATCCATCACATGCTGGGCGGCAGAATGTGCAACGCTACTGCGATATGGGTGCATCGTTACACGCGCAAATCTGACCACAACGACTTCATGCGCTCAGCCGACATCATCGTGACGTCCGTAGGCAGCCAGCACTACCAAATCACGGCGGATATGGTGAAAAAAGGGGCGGTGGTGATTGACGTTGCCACCCGCGTTGGTCCTGATGGCAAACTGCACGGTGATGTTGATTTTGAACGAGTGAAGGAGATTGCTTCAGCCATGACTCCCGTACCAAAAGGCGTGGGCCCGGTGACCGTGGCCGCGCTGATGGAAAATGTGGTACGAGCGGCGCAATTTTCCGCCGGCCTGCGCAAGCCGGGATATGATTTCAGCCTGTCCGTCCCAAATGATGCAGCAGTTCACCAGCAGCGGACCTGATTCGAATTACGAAATCCTGGGCCTTTCTTAAGAAAGGCCTGCTTATTTGCCGTCACTTTGAACGCCAAACTCGTACCCGATGCGGCGCACAGTTCTTATCAGCTTTACCCTGTGGCCTTCGTCTATTTTCCTGCGCAAATAGTTAACGTAGACATCAACCACGTTGGTAGCTGTATCAGGGGCGAGTTTCCAAACATTCTCGATGATGTTGTTGCGTGTGATGCGCCGTCCTATGTTGCGCATGAAATATTCCAGCAGGCTGAATTCCCGAGGCGTCAACTCAATTTCCGCTCCTGAGCGGCGTACAGTCCTGAGAACGCAATCGAGCTCCAGATCATCGGCACGCAGAATGGTTTGAACCGGCCGGCCCTTACGCCGGATCAGCGCACGAACTCTTGCCGAAAGCTCTGAAAAAGAAAACGGCTTTGTGAGGTAGTCATCAGCGCCTGCATCCAAACACGCCACTCTTTCAGAAATGTGGTCCGTCGCAGTCAAAATCAGGATGGGAATTTCAGGGTCGCGCTCTCTGATTCGACGGAGAACTTCGCCGCCGCTGAGGCGCGGGAGGTTCAAATCGAGAATCAGAAGCTCAAAAGAATCCGCAGTTACTTTAACTAAGGCTTCTTCCCCATCGCCAGCGATCTGGCAATCGTGCCCTTCCGCCAGAAATGCCTTGGCGACGAAAGATGCCAGCGGAGCATCATCTTCCGCAATCAAAATACGCATCCAGCTGTACCATCTCCCCTAAAATGGCGTCCCCACTGCATCCGTCGGAGGACGCATTTTCACTCTAGGAACCCGGGCCCTACTGCTGAATCGGCGTGACCGGCAGAGTCACATTCTCCTTATTGCCTCAACTAGCTTGCCAAAGATATTACCATAAGAGGCGGCAAGTGCAGGAGAAAGTAAATAACTAGTGATCTATCAAATTAGTTTATTAGGCTTATCTGTACCATCTTGGTTCCTGCAAACGCGGGGAGCAGCTACTCCTCAGTTTCAGAGAAATACGCTCCAGGAATTTTCAAGATTAAAGGAGATTGAAGATTAGTGAATCTTGCCGATCCAAACCAAGCGGCCGCAGCTCGCGGGCGATCATAAACTCCTCATCAGTCGTGTTGAAAGCGCCAATGAGGCAGATAGCGCAACTCAAGCTGTCCGGTGATATCGTGCTGAACTGTTGGGCGCAGAACCGGGATCAACCAGCGCTCACCTTGCAGAAAGGCTGAGACCATCAAGTCAGAACGCGCTTTCCAGTCAAACTGCACGCTTGCGTCCGTTTGCGTCCCACCACCAGGGAAGAACTGGTTACTCGCTTTCAATTGACGGAAGTTGAGGACAAGCTGACTGGGCCCGGAGAAATGATAAGTGCTCCAGCCCTGATAAGCGCGAGCATCCCGTCCAATAGGGCTGCCGAAAATGAAACCTTTATTCGTGTTGGCATCATGGTACTGATTGTTGAAATAGATAAATGTCGGACCAAAATCGTGGGAGGTCAGGAGCTGGGTTGAAGCCGCCTCGCCCCGGAAATCAAGCTTGCTCAGACCGGGAAAATGCGAGACATAGAAGCCTGGATTGACTGCAGCGCGACGCGGGTTTGCCAGCGGCGAGGGATCATCGTCACTATACATATCACTGTAAACAGTCAGCCAGTTGCGCAATCCCGGGATGCGGTATGAAAAATCAAAAGCTGATTTTCGGTCCCCCGGATCATTGCGGTCGCCAAAATCTCCCAGCGTATCGCCGAAAGAAAAATTCCTTAGCAAACTGTGCGCCGTAAAGGGATGATTAACTCCCGCCCACAAGGACGCACGTGTAAATCCAAACTCAAGGTTTTCCGTAGGATGAAAACTGAGCTTTTGCAAATTGAAGAATGGCCGTTGCGGGAACTGGTGTCCGGAGGCTTTGCTGAAAAGAATTTCTCCGCGAATCTGCCCCAGCCAATGAAAGAATCCCGGCAACACCAGCGGAGTGGTTCTGGCAAAGCTAAGCGTATACATTGGATCGGCATTGTCGCTGAGCATCAACGGTCCGGTTTCCGCTGGTCCCAGCGATTGGCTCTGCTTGCCGAAAGTAAGCGCATATTGGCCCATCTTTACACCGGCATAGAGGTCGATTGGATAAAAGCGGTCAGTGGCGCTGACTGCTGCGGGAGGCAGAATCGGATTCACATCAACAATCGAGATCAGCTGGCGTTGCGCATCCGTGAGCGGTCCGCGGCCTGGAGCATGCTGGTATTCACCTTGCGCGTAGAAGAAGAAGGGCCCGGCGACAGCCCTGGCCGCAGCGCCGGTAATCAGGTTGGCGCCCTCATCATAGGGTCTCCCGAAGTCATTCCACAGCGTCTGCCCAAAGTGGTAGCTGTCCCGTAACGGAGTTCCAGAGATCTGGGTATACCGCGCGTACACAGATTCCACCTGCGCTGAGTAGTAATGCTCGTTATCCTGATTGAATTCCTGCTTGAGCAGCCCAATCGTCTTCTTTACACTCGATTCAGCGGGCAGGTCCTGTGCATAGTACTCGGCCTCGTCAATTTGGCGGCGGCATTCCGCTCGGGTCCACGGCATCAGGCCAAGGAATTGAGATTTGATAAACCCGAGCGCAGCAAGCCGCTTCAACTCCGGATAAATCCAGCTATCGAGAGGCACGAAAGACGAGCCGAGAGAGTCCGGATTGACTTCTTCCCCGGGCTGGCGGTAGAAGGTACCGTAATCTTCGTAGTCCATGTCTGAGTCGTGATGCGCGTTGTAAACCTGGCGGCCAATCAACCAACCCAGCGCGCTTCCGACTACAACGTCGGCGGGAAAATGCTCTCGACTTGTAACCCGGCTGATGCTTACTGTGGCTGCGGCGCCATAAACGAATGCCTGAGACAGCCATGAAGGATATTCATGAGCGATCACTGAAGCTGCGGTCCAGCTCAGGGTAGCGTGAGTTGAAGGAAAAGAAGCGCTGTTTCCCAGCGACTGAAAAAAATGTCCCTGGCCATCGGTGGCGGTGGGCCGTTCCCGGCCGAGTACAAGTTTGAGAGCTTCATTCACAGCCAGACTGTCGATCATAGCTTCGCCGGAAAGCAGGCCGGTTTCTCGCGCGCGAGGTGCGTAGGTAAGGCTTCCCCAAAGGTACATTGATGCAGGAAGCGCTGCCATGCCAATCAATCCGCCATCAGAGATACTCTTACTCAAAGTAATGGCGTCAGGGTTGGAGCGCGCGCGTGTCATGCTGTGCTGGTCAGTGGCAATCAAGACCCCGGTGGTGGCGCCCAGCGGAACAAGCCAGAAAGAGTCCGTGACATGCACATGAAGCGGGCTGGTCCAAATGGCTCTTTGGTCACCAGGAAGGTTCAGGAAGGCGCGTTTGAACGAAACAGGATTTTCATCCTTAGTCGGTTGCGGCTCTGACGTCGATTCTGCAGGTTGCTCCGAAGGACAGCCAATTCCTGCGCAATGCTGTGATTGCTCTGATGATTCAGGCACCTGCTGGCCCTTTGCATAGTGGACCATGAGGCACCAGGATAAGAAAACGAAAAATGCTGCTCTGAATCCTGAATGAGTTCCCATGAATTGAAAGCTGAAGCTTGACACCCAATATAACAAGAAGCGCAGTGATACGCAGGTGAATTGCTTCAAGCTTTCAGCTATTGCGGAGTAAGCAGGAAAACGCGGATAGGACCGGAATGAAAATGGCTATCCATGGTGGCCATCTGGTGACGGTTGGTATTCGGGCTCTTGATGCCGAACGCAACGATCTCACCTTTGTCGTTGATGCCAATCGCACCTGTTAAAACCACATCTGCAGGAATACCCGTGACGACGTTATTTAAGTCAACCATCCCTGCGGAGCTTGTCCAGAGAAAAGCCCGCGTACCGAGCGGACTGCCTGATTGACCCACCACCTGGCCCAGGTTGTTGATTCCGAACGCCTCACTGTACGAACTTTCCGAGAGGGAGCCAATCGCCTGCATGCCGCCTTGTTGTGTCCAGACAAAGGCGCGCAGCCCGCCGCTTCCCTCGGAAGCTCCCACCACCATGCCATTGTCATTGATGTGGTCGGCGTGGCTTCCGGTATCTCCGGGCAGCACTCCTATTTCCGTCATTGTCCCGCTTTGCCAGACAAACGCGCGCTGGCCATCGGATGGAGTATCAGAGAAGCCGACCGCCACTCCAAGATTGTTGATTCCGTGCGCTTCACTAGTGGGACCTCCAAGGGTTCCAAGGTCCTGAATGACGCCGTTGTTCCAGATCACCGCATGCGTTCCCGATGATCCAGCGACCTGCCCCTGGTCATTAATGGCAAAGGCCTGGCTGGCATTGGTTCCGGCGAGAGTTCCCAGATCGTTCAGACCGGTTGCAGACGTCCAGCTAAAGGCGTGCATGGTGGTGCCGGTATTCGATGTGCCGGCGACCTGGCCCGCACTGTTGATGGCAAAGGCCGAACTGTAGTCTCCGCCGGACAGTACCCCCAAGTCTCGCAAGCCACCCTGTTTCTGCCAGAGGAAGGCGTGGGCGTCGCCGCCGTGGGGTAGTCCTGAATCTCCCACCGCCTGCCCTGAAGCGTTGATGGCGTGAATTCGCGCGCTCCCGTGACGCAGCGTCCCCAAATCTGTGGCGATATAAGTCTGGGAATAGCCAACGCCGCACATTGACAGTGCCATGACAAACAGGCCGAGCTTGAATTTAAAAGCCATCTTCATCTCTCAAAACGCAGTAAACGTGACGGTGGTGGTAACTCCCGAGGAGACCGTTGCCGTCTTGCTCTTGGTGGTGTGTCCGGTTTTCGCCACTGTAATTGTGTAACTGCCTACAGGAATCCAGTTGGTGGTAAACGTGCCTGCCGTGCTGGTGGTACCGGTGACCGTAGTGGCAATAATGCCGCCTTTTATAGTTACCGTGGCGCTGGGAACAGCCGCATTGGTTGAATTTAAGACCTTTACGCTGATTTTTCCGGCGGTAGCAATCGGAATATTAAGGCTTGCCGTAGCGCCAGCTGTTATCCCCACGGACAACGTGCGTGGGAGATAGCCGGTCTTGCTGGCAGTGATTTTTTGGGTTCCGGCGGTGACGTTCGTCAGGGTATACACGCCAGTCGAACTGGAAGTGGTGGAGCCGCCACTCCAACTCACTGTGGCGCCTGAAACTGCAGCCCCGCTGGAGGCGTTGGTAACCTTCCCGGTGACGGTTCCTCCACCGCTCGCGGCAGTCAAGGTGAAATTGGCCGTGCTGTTGGCTCCGCCCGTGATCGTCACATTCTGAGTTACGCTCTGGAAGCCGCTTGCAGAAGCTACCAACTGAATGGTTCCTGCCGGCACTCCCGTGAGGCTGTAGGCTCCGGTGGAACTGGTGGTAGTGCTGCCTCCGCCAAAACCAACAGAAGCTCCAGCAATGGCGGCCCCCGTAGAACTTTTAACCGTTCCGGAGACAGAGCCCGCACTGGAGCCGAGCGTTATGGCGGGGGCAGTAACAGTAGAACCCGCCACCACGGTTACGGTCTGCGAGCCGTTGGCGAATCCGGTTGCTGAAGCGGTAATTGTGGCCGATCCAGCAGGCAGATTGGCAAGAGTATAAGCACCGGTGGAACTGGTACTTACTGTTACGCCATCAGAACTAACGGTCGCGCCGGACACACCCGCCCCAGTGCTGTTCACTACTGTTCCATTTACCGTTCCCGGATTGATCGGCGTCAGGGCCAATGTGGTTGCTGTGGTGGTGCTTCCGGCCGTGACAGTGGCGCTTTCTGAATTAGTGTTGTAGCCGGCAAGAGACGCAGAAATTGTCACTGTCCCCGGAGCGAGGTTTGGAATGGACCATGTGCCATCTGAAGCTGTGGAGGCTTGACTACTGCCCACAGCAACATTCGCTCCCAGCAGTGGAGCCCCGGACGAGTTGGTAACCTTGCCGTTCAGACCGCCCGTGGTAGCTCCGCCTGACGCAATCTTGATGATTTTCGCTACTGACGGCACTCCCGAGCTGTTCAGGATGAATAACATGTAGTAGCCGGGAGGGGCGATATTGGCATTAGCTGGCGTAGTGACATTCAAACCATTTGTGGCCTGAGTGAAACTCAGCTTCATGTAGCGCTGGGCCATATCAAAGGTGTGCGTGGTAGATCCAACGTGAATCCAGCTCACCTTGGTGATGCTCGTCGCGTTCGGTGTCCCGATGAAGACCGTCTGGCCATATCCCACGCTGGTGGGCGCAGACGAAATTGTCGGCCGCGTTCCGTTAAACAGATACGGCGGTGAATAAATTTGTGCATTTGGCCCGCCAACGTTTCCACCGGCGGAGAGAACGCGTCCATCGGGCAGCAGCAAGGCGGTGGAATGATATCCTCGGTACACGGCGATGCTGGCCATTACGGTAAATTGTCCCGTTGCCGGGTCCCACATTTCCGTGGGAGCTACAGGCGAAGTGGAAGTGTCAAAACCCGCAGCGCTGCTACCCCCGACAACAAGAATCTTCCCGTCTGGAAGGATCACACCGTTATGCTGGCGACGGGCAAAATGCATGCTGCCGGTGAATGACCATGCCGGAGTGGCAGCGTTGAGATCGATAGTTTCCGCGGTGGCTGTTGGCGGATCGCTTCCACCGATCTCAATCACCTTACCCACGTCATACATAATGCTGGGGCCGTAGTCGCGAAAAGCGCCGAATTTCAGCAGAGCCACATTGCTCCAGGCGCCAGTGCCGCTGGTGCTGATATACCGGCTTTGCCGGTTTGGCCCGGCCTGGAAAACCTTTCCATTCGGCGCTACAAACATGGACGGATAAAGTGGCAGGACAAGTTGCGCTGTCGTCAAACTGCGCCAGCTATTGGTAGAGAATTGGTAGACCTGTGGGAGAGGATTCGTGTTGGTATTTGAGTTGATGTCACCGGAGACTACAAGCACATCCCCGTTCGGCAATACTGTGGTGGTCGGATACCAGCGACCGGCATTCATGTCCGGAAGAGTCTTGAAAGTATTGCTCGATGGATCAAAGATTACCGAGTGCGCGTAGCCGGTATAGTCGGCAATATGTCCCCCGGAAATGAACACGCGTCCATCAGCCAGGCTTGTGTGTCCCGAACAGAACAACCTGTAAGCTGAAGCTGCAGCCGGGCTAAAAGTATTCGTCGTTGGGTCCCAGATATTCGGCTGAAGCGACTCGTCGTAAAAAGAAACAAAAAAGACTTTGCCGTCAGGCAACAACGTGGCATGAACGGCTCGCGTGGGCCATGTGGCAAGTGAAGTCCATTGGCCCTGGACATTGGCTTGAGGGAAGCATTGGGTTGCTGCAACCACGAACAGCAGCAGAACAACTGATAATCTGGGGACCCGGAGCAAACAGCTTAAGCGGCGCACAATGACATCTCTGATTCAGCAGTCTACTTCAGGGTTGCGCAATTTGAGTTTAAGATCAGAAGAAAATCTTTCCGTAATACTCGTATAGGTATCCAGTCAAGAGGTTCACCGCTGAATCTGAGAGCATACTAATTTATGGCAATTAGATTAAGAATAGGAAGCTCGCGGCCCGAGCCGCTCGTGTCCTGATATTTGTCTCGTTAACGGCAAGCTCTCTGAGAAACTGAGAATTCTTTCGCCAGGTACCCTTAGCCTCTCTCTCCCGCGGAGCAGGTCAACGCATGGAAGGAGGCTCTAAACGGTCGTGGAATTTTGAAGCAAGCTTTTCCGCTGCTTCCACCAGATTGTTCTCACGCGTCTTCTCCTTCATTGAGTACTTTGCCGGCTCAGTCGCATGCCACAGGACCCGTTTATTGTGAGCATCAGAAACCGTCATGCTGATCTGGCTGGAAGACAAATCCTTGCTGGAACTGGTGGACTGTTCCATGCGGCCGGTCTGGTAGTTAGGATCCATTTTGCTGGTCACCCGCATGTCGCTATCTCCTCCCTCGCTGGCAACTTCAATGATCAGGTCGGCCTTTTCGGCTGCATCTACCAGGGTGAAGCGTTCCCAGTTGTCGACAGTGGTGCGAATAGTGTCATAGGGGATGTTGCTGCCACGCGTACGCACGATGAAGACGTTCCTGGCGGAAGTGAGCCGTACTGTGGGACTTTGCATCAGCGCGGGCTTCTTCTCTCCATTTCCGGCAGGTGGCTGGGAGGCTTTTGCGGGTGGCTGTTCTGCTGTCTTTGGTTGTTGTCCGGATACTGTTGTTAGAGAAATCAGAGTGACGAAGGCAACAATTGCAATCGAGGATTTCGCCATGTTCGGCCTCCCAGAAAAGCTGCGCTGATTTTAGCGCGACTGGAAGCGGCTGCACATAGCGGAGGTACATCGCCCTGATTGCCCGCTCGCGCATCTCAGCAACGGAGAGATTACAATAATTCTCCTGTTATGGCTGACCGACTATATTTGAGCATCTGGTTTCCCAGCTTCAGCGCACAGGAAACGCTTCCGCGTCTGCTGTCTGTGATCCGGCAATTTCCTTTTTCCGCTCAGCATGGCGGAATCGGCTACCTGGCCGTGCACAGCATTTCCTGGGACGAGCCCATTGTTTTTCAGCAGACCTTCGATCATGTGGCTGATCCCGACCGCGTTCTGGCGCTCGCCGGAGAGTTTCTCAACGAGGACAACGCTTACGAGGTGGAAGCCATGTGGGACCTCTGGGTCCCGGTGCAGGAAGGCGACCTGGATCTGACATGGCAATTGCAGCCGCAGAAGGCAAAGTTCTTTGCCTTCGGGCTGCAGTTCGAAGAAGCCACGTACCAGCAGAACGGCCACATTCAGGTTGATTTCGGATTGGACACCCCATTCCTCTATGAAGAAGAAGAATTCACAGAGGCCGCGGAACAACGCATCAAGTCAAATGTGCAGAAGCTGGTCAACTTCACTACCGCTGTAGAGAAAAACTGCGGCATCAGCGGCCGCGTGCTGTGGTCAGAGTCAGAGGACAATCTGGCGCAGAAGCTGATTGAACGTCTTCAAAAAGTCCAATAACCGCAACGGGCGCAAAGGCCGCAACGGAAAATTTGCCTTGCCTCTCCTTTTGCGCCCTTCGCGCCGCCTTTGCGGTCGAAGAATTATTTCGTCCTTCCCGCCTCCACGTTCAGCTTATCTGCTGCACCAGCTTGCGCCGCGGCCAAACGCGCCGTCAGCGTGCGGTACGGAGAGCAGGAGACATATGTCAGGCCAATACGATGGCAATACGCGACTGACTCGGGGTCGCCGCCGTGCTCACCGCAAATTCCCAGTTCAAGATCAGGACGAACCTTTCGACCACGAGCTACACCCAGTTCCACCAGATAGCCGACACCCTTCTGGTCAATCGTGGCGAACGGATC
>DATEJX010000086.1:0-63081 GCA_035277785.1 Candidatus Angelobacter sp.
AGTTCACGAAATTAGCAAGGAATTTAGCAGCGGACGAAGAGAGGAACCTAAAATGACTTCGAAACTTATGCGAGCCCCGGGCAAGGAATTGGCTCAGCCCCCAAAGGAGAGGTCCTTGCTGACTCGCGGCTTGTGGAAAGCTATAGCGGCCCTGGCGGTATTGGCTCTGACGTCAGTGCTTCAGGCACAGACGATTAATAACAGCACACTGATCGGGAGATCGGGAATCAACATGCCGCGCGGCATGATTCTCGCCGAGGTGCCCAACCCAGCATCACCCGGCACCTTTGTCACCGACTGGTGGATATCAGATTCGATTGCCGGCTTCTGTCGTCTCGATGCCAATGGCGCGCTGGAGCCGGCCACCTGCGACATCAATGGCGTCCTGGAGCCTCATGACTACCAGGCTGAAACCTTTGGAGTCAATGGTTCCAATGGCTACGTCTTCGTGGGAGCCGTTGGCGGTGTGGAACGTATCAGCTTCACTCTTGACGCCGCGGGCCGTACAACCATTGCTCCCGGCACGCAGTTTATGTTGAGCATCGACTCGCTGTTCACAAATAATACGGCGATTACAGGAAGGCCGGCCCAATTGAGGATCGACAGCGCCTCGCTCGGCCCCGATGGCAAGTTGTACGTAATGTTTTTCGGCAACACGGACATCTGGCGCGTGCTCAATCCGCTTTCACCCACCTTCACGCCGCAGGGCAACAAGGTTGAGCGTGTGGGCGTGACAGAAGGTACAGGCGGTCGAGGCACCAGCATGGCCTGGATTGGTCATGACTTGTGGATGGTCGATGTAGGCTTCATCAACCGCATCCAGGATGCTGACCAGTGCTTTTACACGTTCCCCAAGTGTTCCGCGGTGCTCCAGTTCCGCAACCTGTACTCTGAAGGCGGAATGGCCTCTGACCAGTTCATTTCTTCCATTCCCAATGGCCGTTACCTGTACTTCGGCAACGGCAGCCGTGTGGTGCGCTATGACACCACCACGCCGGGATTGATGGAGGTCTGGAACCAGCAGGGATTACTGCCGGGGGGCACACCTCAGCATTACTCGCTGATTACCGGCATCAACTTTATTCAGACCCTGACTCCGACGCCGCTGAATCCAACCGCGACTGACCCGGGCCCGTCATTTATTGAAGATATGACCGTGGTGATGGATCCGTTCGTCAATGCGCTGTTTCCTCCGGCAACTCTGGTTGCGGTGCGCAACAATGCCGGCAAGGCCTGGTTGCTGCCAGGTACTGCAACACTTACGCCGGAATCGTTGTGCGACGGACTGGGGACCACAGCGGTGATCGAGAATCCTCCGGGATGCGCGATCGCTTTGATCGGAAACAACGGGCAGGACGCGTCACCCAACCCCATTGCCTCCAAGCGCGCCGTTCTGCTCGCTTCGGGCATAACTCATCCCCGCGGCTTGTTGTGGCTCGACAGTAACTGGTGGGTTTCCGACGAAGCTCTCGGCTTCTGCCGCATTGATCAGAATCCCATTACCGGCGCAGGAACACTGACCAATTGCTTCCAGGCGGACCAGAACTTCTTTCCGGGACAACCCGCCGCCTCCGCGCCGGACCCGACCACCGGTCAGCAGCTTGTCTACGTTCCGGATGCATCGGGCTTCACTTCCGCCGTTTACCGTTTCATCTTCACTCCGAACGGCGTTGGCGGCACCCTGGTGCTGAACGGCGTTCTCGATGGCACGGGCAGCAGAAAGGGCACCATTCTTGAGAGTGTGGCCCTGCCTACCGGCCCCTTCAATGATGGTGCGCTGTACCTGTTGTACGCTGACAGCAGCTTCATTGAGAAGATCACCAATCCCTCCACCGCTCCTGGCGCGCCGGTTCAGATTGCTCGTTTATTCAACGGACTCGGCGGGATCAGCATGGCATTCAATGGCAATGACCTTTACATCTCTGAGCTCGGCCCGCCGCCCATTGACGGCCAGTTCATCAAGAAAGGTGTTGTCACCAACCTGCTGAAGGCTTCACCCAGCATGTCTCAGGGCAGCGCCTCACCGGTGAAACGAGCCATCGCCCGGCTGCAAACGCCGCAAATTATCGTGGAAAATCCTGGCGGATTCGCAGTGGGCCCCACTACCACCCGGCCAACCTGTCTGCCGCCCCCGGGCGTAGCCCTTTCACCCAGCGTGCCGGACGATCCGGCAACCACTCCCGCGTTCTATATCGGAACCCTTGGACTGACCGCCGATGGCGTGTTCAATCCTGGTGTCACCAATGGACTGGGCGAGGCGCCGGAAGTCGATCAGTTTGACTTCATCTGCAACGTGCAGCAGGTGTGGGTGACTGAGGGGACCGTAGACCCGCTTCTGAGTTCCAATGTTCCGCTAGGCGCGGTCACGGCCATGGGATTCAGCGGCAACCAGGCGGATTCGATTCTCGCTATTGGCGATGATCCAGCGGTGCTCGTACCCATCCAGAGCCGGCAACACGGAGTCATTCGCAAGAACGGAATTCCGGGAACGGGAGCTACCGGTCAAGGCCATGTTTATATTGTCCCGTAACAATGCAACCGTCTAACACTCGGCCGGCGAGGAATATTTCGCCGGCCTTTTTTATTTAGCGATCGACTGAACCTCTCCGATTTGCTGGGGTTGCTGGTCCTAGATAACCAAGAGTATTGGAAGTGCTAATCCTAATTAGATAAGAGATTGTCACTTAATCGACCAAGAAAATCGCCAAGGGACGGTCAGTTGTTGAATACAAAGAAGCTAGCCTCGAAACGATTACTAGAGGTGCGTTGCGGAACAAAAAATGATTGCGAGCTAAACCAATACTAGTTATGCTCAACGCAACCAGAGATCCTGAAAATCGACGCTTCCGGCTGAGCTATCGATTTGAGCCGTCGCTCGGACCAGTTCATACATCGTGAATCTGAGCGCGGCGAACATCCAGGCAGATCCCCCAGAAAACAAAGCTGGCCGTCCGAGAAGTGCGCATTGGTTCGTGCGCTTATGGACGCCTGTGTTTTAGATATTTGGAGAAAAGGCAAATGAATGCTTCTGTGTCGTCGCGCGTTTGGAACTTCTTTAGACAAATGAGCGGCAAACTTCCGGGTCGGGTTGCAATCAAGGCCGGCGTGTTGACCACGACGGCATTTCTCGTGTTTTCGTCCGCGCAGGCACAGAGAGTCACGACCACAATCGGCTCCGGGACATCTCCTGCGGCCATTGAGGTCAATCCGGTAACAAACAAAGTTTATGTTGCCAACAGTGGCAGCAACAATGTGACCGTGATTGATGGCGCGACGAACAGCACGGTCACGGTGACTGCGGGAACTGGTCCGACCGCGCTGGCCGTGAACCCGGTCAGCAACAAGATTTACGTCGCCAACCAGGGCGGAACGGTCACGGTAATCAACGGCAGCGATAACTCCACAACTTCTGTGAACGCAGGCACCACACCGGCGGCGATTGCCGTAAATCCGGTGAGCAACAAAATCTATGTGGCCAATAGCGGAAGCTCAAACGTTACCGTAATCAATGGAGCCACGGATACGGCGATCGGGAACATAACTGTCGGCACCACTCCTGCCGCGCTTGCGGTCAATCCGGTGACGAACCGGATCTACGTGGCCAACAACGGCAGCGCCAACGTGACCGTGATCGATGGATCGAGTGACAGCGCAATAACCAACGTAAGCGCCGGCACACAACCGGCGGCAGTGACCGTTAACCCTGCCACGAACAAAATCTATGTGGCTAACCAGGGTGGTGGGGTTACAGAAATTAATGGCGCCAACAATACCGCGGTAATCGCCATCGCGGCCGCACTTGCCCCGGCCATGGCCGTAAATCCAGTTACCAACAAAATCTACATCGCGAACAACGGAGCAGACAGCTTGTCTTTTGTGGATGGAGCTGCTGCCGATGGCACTGCTGCCGGGACCATTTCCGCCGGGCCTTCAGTCACGCACCCGACGGCACTCGCGGTGAACCCTGTCACCAACACGATTTACGTGGCTAATGGCGGCGGTGCAGTGGGCGGACTTACGCCAATTAACGGCGCAAATAACACCGCAGGCATAACCCTGATTGTAGGTTCGGGTCCTGTGGCCGTTGCCGTGAATCCGGTAACGAACAAAATCTATGTCGCGAATGGAACCAGCAATAACGTATCCGTTGTTGACGGGTCCACAAATACCAGCTCCAGCGTGACCGTGGGTACGCAGCCGAGCGGTGTTGCAGTAAATCCGGTGACCAACAAGATTTATGTCCCCAACGCTGCTGACGGAACCCTGACCGTCATCAATGGGAGCAACGGCACAACGGCTCCTGTGACCGTAGGAACCAGCCCCGGAGCAGTGGCAGTTAATCCCATTACGAACAAAATCTATGTCGCCAACGTGGGCGATCTTGTCGGCAATATCACGATAATCGACGGCGCCACAAATACTGCAATCACCGTAAACGTCGGCTCAGAACCCAAAGCTCTTGCTGTGAATACAGTTACCAACAAGATTTATATCGCCAATACTCTTGATGGCACAGTAAGCGTGGTGAACGGAGCCACCAACACAGTCAGCGGGACGATAACCGTGGGCGGCGCGCCACTGGCTTTGGCCGTGAACAGTGCGACAGATAAGATTTACGCGGTCAACGCGAACGACAACACGGTTACAGTGATTGATGGTTCCACAGACATAGCGGTTGCGACCATTCCTGTGGGCTTCAGGCCCAACGCAGTGGCAGTCAATCCAGTCACAAACAAGATCTACGTCGCTAATGAATTTCCCAACCCCAACGGCACGGTGACCGTAATTGATGGCAGCAGCAATTCGACCACCAGCGTACAGGCCGGCAACACTCCGTTCGCGGTAGCAGTTAACCCGGTCACCAACAAAATTTATGTGGCAAATATAAACGGCGCATCCATCACAGTCATTGATGGGGCCACAAATACGCCAGCTACCATCAACGTGGGAACTGGGCCCGCGGGACTTGCGATCAATACCCTTAGCAACAAAATTTATGTAACTGACAGCAGTGCTGCCAGCGTGAGCGTGATTGATGGCGCTACCGGTACAGTTTTCTCCATTGCCGCTGGTACTGATCCCAGACCCATCGGATTCAATCCAATTACCAACAGTGTGTACGTTGCCAACCAGACCAGCAATAACGTTACAGTCATCGCGGAACAGCAAGTTCAGGCCAGCCCGCTGGTCACAAGCGTGACGCCGCTTACGGGGAATACTACGGGCAGTTCGACACCGACATTCCACTTCTCCGCCAGCAGCAGCTTTGCGCCGACGGCGCCTCCAGTAACTAACGTTTACTTCCAGTTGGATTCATGGCAGGGAGCCTGGCTCGCGGCCACGGGCAGCGGAGGAAGCTTCAGCGGCACCGCTCCGGCGCTCACAGCCGGTACCCACGTCCTCTACGCCTTCGCGGCTGACGGGCAGCATGCAACGTCAACCAACACGGGCAACGGCAGCAGTCCGCTTACGGGCTCAATGACTGCTTATCTGTTCAACAATACTGCCAGCGGCGCTTCCACCAGCACTGCTCTCGATTCTTCAGTCAATCCGTCCACTGCCGGACAAAGTGTGACGTTCACGGCAACTGTGACTGGAACTGGATCGACTCCAACCGGCTCTGTGGCCTTCCGCGATGGTTCCTCCACGATTAACAGCGCCACTCTGGACGCGGGAGGACAGGCGACGTTTACAACCTCTACGCTGACTGCCGGAACACACTCGATGACCGCCGTTTACTCGGGCGATGCAAACTCCGCGGGCAGCATCTCGCCTGTGGTGACGCAGACGGTTCAGGGTCAAACCTCCACCACTAGCGTACTTTCTTCACTTAATCCCTCGACTGCCGGACAATCGGTCACGTTCACGGCAACCGTCACAGGGACCGGCGGAACTCCAACCGGCGCGGTACTTTTCTTTGACGGTACGACTTCCATTGGAAGTGGAACTCTGGACGCTACGGGTCAGGCTTCAATCTCTACTGCATCACTGGTGGTTGGCACGCACTCAATTACCGCCGCATACCAGGGCGATGCTACTTTTGATCCCAGCACATCCACCGTGCTCAGCCAGGACGTCAACGGAATCGCAACCACCATATCGGTGGCCACATCGCAGAACCCGGTGGTATTTGGAAATCCAGTCACGTTCACGGCAACCGTAAGCAGCGGTTCTGGAACGCCCACTGGCACAGTAACCTTCTTTGATGGTGCAGCGGCCATTGGAACCGGAACGCTGGTTTCAGGTAAGGCAACTTTCGTCACTTCTGATCTGAACGTGGCAGTACACAGCATCACCGCGTCCTATGCTGCGAATACCACGTTTGCGGGAAGCACCTCTGCCGCAATAGCGCAGTCAATCACGCAGGCATCAACCACTACCGGCTTGACATCCTCGCCCAATCCGTCCGGAGTTGGGCAGTCGGTCACGTTTACAGCCACCATCAACAGCGCTGCTGCGGCCACCCCAACTGGAAGTGTTCAGTTCAAGGAAGGAGCCGCAGTGCTCGGTTCCACCAGCGTGGATGTCAGCGGTCACGCTACGTTCACAACTTCATCTCTGTCGCTGGGCACGCATTCCATCACGGCCGGATACCTGGGCGACACCAATTTCACTGCCAGCACGTCCACGGCTGTTTCACAAGTGGTGAATCAGCCGACCGCAAGCACTACTACGTCGGTTACCTCGTCAGCCAATCCTTCGACCACGGGCCAGTCGGTTACTTTCACTGCCACAGTCAGCAGTACTTCGCCCGGAACGCCCTCAGGAACCGTTTCATTCCTTGATGGGGCGAACTCGATTGGAAGCGGGACGCTGAGCGCAGGCAAGGCAACCCTGACCACATCCGCTCTGGCCGCGGGATCTCATTCGATCACTGCTAAGTATTCCGGTGATTCCACGTTCGGGACCAGTACCTCTGCGGCTTTGACCCAAACCGTGAACACTCCGCCGCCGGACTTCAGCGTAAGCGGTAACGGAACGGGCGCCACCTCAGCTACCGTTGTTGCCGGACAATCCGCAAATTATGCGCTGCAACTGGCACTCACAGGTGGTACGGGCTCCCTCAACGTAACAATTTCCTGCAGCGGTGCACCGGCAAAGGCAACTTGTACCGGACCCGCAGCGCCGGTGATCGTTTCCGGTTCCACTCCAACCATCGTCAACATAGACGTGACCACCACGGCGCGATCATCTGCTCTGCCGCCTTCATCCGGGCATAAGCCAATGAACCTGTTGCCCATCGCCGGAATCATGGCTCTTCTGTCGCTGATGTTCTGGATGGTGGCAACAAGCAAGATGCGACTGAAGGCAGCTATTGCCTGGCCGGCAATCGCCAACGTGTCCGGGAGGAAGTTTGCATATTTTGCCCCATCACTCGTTCTACTCGCAGCCATGACCGTGATGAGCGGTTGCGGCGGCGGAGGTGGCACACCACCTCCTCCTCCGCCTGTAGTCACCGGCACCCCGGCGGGAACTTACACGCTGACGGTGACCGCGACATCAGGCAATGTAACTCATACACAAGCACTCACGTTAACAGTACAGTAGAAGAGCGGAGGGAAACTGGTGCGGCTTTCAACCATACGTTGGACTCGAGCAATATCAAAAGTTCGGCGCAAAAGATTAAATCTGCAGCCGGCGAACACATTTGTGCTCGCGGTGCTGTTGTGCGTGTTCATGCTGATGGCTGGTTGCGTGATTTCTCCGCGCAGATTGTGCAATGGCTGCACCAACGCCACTCCCACCCCAACTCCCGGCGGGTCGCCCAGTCCCACGCCCACCCCTGCGCCTGGAGCACCTGGCAAGCTCTATGTTTCAGATCCTAACAACAACTCCATCCTGCGATTTGATGGAGCGAATACAGCCAACGGTAATCTTGCGCCCATAGCAACCATCCAGGGCACGTCCACGCTGATCAATTCCCCGCAGCACATTTTTGTGGATGGCCCGTCAGATACGTTGTATGTGGCCAACCAGGGAAATGTTTTGGCCTTCGCCAGCGCAAGCACCAAGTCGGGCGACGTGGCCCCCGACCGGAACATCAATGGCGTTGCCACTGGCCTGAATGCGCCGGTTGACGTGAGCTTCGACGACGCAAAGGACCTTCTTTATGTGGCCGATACTCGTGACGTGCTTGTCTTCAACAATGCGTCTACCGCAACTGGAAACGTCGCCTTTCTGCACGACATCAAAGTTGGATTTGTAATTTCCGCTCTCTTCCTTGATTCCACCAATGACCGGCTCTATCTGGCTGATTCCGCAGCGAATGCCATCCACGTTTTTGACAGTGCCAGCACTCTGAACAACACTGTGGCGCCTACCAGGTCCATTAACGGCGCTTCAACTCAGTTGAACCAGCCGGCTGGAATCGTCGTGGATCCTGTGGGCAAGCTGGTTGTGGATAACGCGAATGGTTCGATTCTTATTTTCGTCAACGCAGCCGCAGTGACCGGAAACGCCACTCCGCAGGTCATCATCTCAGGGGCGAACACCACCTTGAACAATCCTGCACAAATTGCTGTGAGCGCTTCCAGTTCGCTGGTGGAACTCTTTGTCGCCAATTTCGGCGGCGGCAACGTGCCAATCTTTTCTGATCTTGGCTCCAAATCTGGCAATATTGCACCCAGCCGCAACATCAACGGAGCGTCTACAGGTCTTTCTGCCTCCGGCGTTCGCGGCATCACTTTGGACACCACGCGATAAAAGGCTCCTCTTTCCGCGAGACCCATCCTTAAGTTTTTAGGTGGTTGTCTCGCGGTGTCTGCGCTGCAACTTGTCGCATTAGGACGTTCCTGATGCAGAGCTGAATCTTAAAGCGTGCGGATTAGTGTCTTTAATTCCCGCTTAATCTCCCACTAATTACCTCGCCTCAAGATGGTGTCCGGATTCTTCAGAGATGGAAGATGAGCGTGCGTTCCCTCCTCGCTCCTTCCGCGACTGAGATCTTTTTCCTTCCGGGAATTGATTTCCAGCAATGCCGACGGTTGTTTCTCGCTTTTGGGGCGGGACCAGATTAGGCAAATTAATCGGTCTCTAACGAACCTCTAACGCGCACTTTGTAGCTTTGGCGCGACGTATCGGATTGCGATGTATAGGGCGCAGCCGGCTCGCCTGGCATGTTTGCCCATCTCGCAACCACTTTGCAGTACCTGGACTTGATTTAGGCACAAGATCGCGCTCCATGAAGACGCGATCGGAGAAACTCATGACTTCCGCACGCTCGGTGTTTTTGTATTTGTGTGTGAGCCTCGCGGCCGTGGCAGCATTGGCGCTTACCGCCGCTGCAGCGCCGTCAAGCGGCTCCCCTTCCCGCTGCGCCGGAATTTCTTCCGCTTCCAACCCTGAGTTTCTAAGCGGCCACTCCTTCAGATTTGCCAGCCAAACAATTGCCACTGCTGCGAACCA
Source organism: Candidatus Angelobacter sp. (assembly GCA_035277785.1). Lineage (GTDB taxonomy): Bacteria > Acidobacteriota > Terriglobia > Terriglobales > Acidobacteriaceae > Angelobacter. The sequence continues at coordinate 9,406 of DATEJX010000086.1, forward strand.
AGTGTTCGCGCCCGCGCATGCGGGCGGACCTATGCGTGTGGCTTCGGCTTCCAGGTCCGCAAGTGCGGGCCACAGATTTCAGAACGCACAAAACGCTGGATCCACGGTGGTCGATGGTGGCTCCGGCGGGCGCAATGAAAAGCGCGGAACGGGATCCCTTTGAGTTTCAAAAATTCTTCTTCACGGTTTCTTTGGAGGAAAGCCATGCGGGCGGCTACAAACAAAATCAATTGTTCCCCACTTTTGCGGGAGACAGGCACAAAACAGCAGGTCATGAAAGCCTGGGTTCTGGCAGCGTTGCTGCTGGCGTTCGCATTTGTGCTTCCTTCCATGGCGCAAGCCCAGGGCGGCTTCGTCTATGTGAACAACCAGTCATCGTCGAACTCGGTTTCTGCCTATAAGGCATCGGCGGCCGGGACGCTCACCCAGATTACCGGATCGCCATTTCTGACCGGCGGAGTGGGCTCCAGCGAGAGTTGCTATGGACTGAGCCGTTTGGCTGTGAGTTCCATCAACAATCTTTTGTTTGTGGCTAATACCGGTGACAAGTCAATCACGCCATTCCAGATCAATACCACGACGGGCGCGCTGACCAAGACTACCGGAGCTCCATTCGCCAGCGGGCTCACGGCCGATACGTGCCAGGGATTTTCGATTGCGGTGACGCCAGATGGGCAGTTCCTGATGGCAGCCAGCAACGGGCAGATCCGGACGTTTACAGTCGCCGCGAATGGCGCACTGACTTTTCTCAGCAGCACTCCAAACTGCTGCTCGCCGATTACAGGCCTTTCCATTTCACCGGATGGCCGCTTCCTGGCAGTCTCAAACGGAACCAGCATTTCCATGTTCACCATCAGCTCAGGTGTGCTGACGCCAGTGGCTGGTTCACCGTTTGCAAAGCTTGGCTCCGGAAGTCTTTCCGCGATGGATTTCAGTTGCATAGCCGATAGCAACGGTAACTTGCGTTTGTATTCAGGGGAAGCGACAACGACTCCCACGGCCGAAGGATGGCTTGTTGATCCAAACGGTGTTCTCACACCCACTACGGCTTCGCCCTACCACAGCAGCGGCACCAACTCAAATAACGTACTCTTGAGCCCTGACAACACACTGCTGTTCCAGAGCAACCAGTCCAGCACCAGTATCAATTCATTCGTGTTGAACCCTGATGGCAGCATCACCAACTCCGGCAAATTTGGCGCCACCGGCCAGATTCACACGCCGGTGGGAATGTCGATTGATCAAAGCGGAACGTTCCTTTATGTCGCGGACGATTTGTTCGGTGTGGCAACCTTCAGAATCGGCGATGGCGGCATGCTTGCCTGGCTGCAGGACCTTGGAATCACGCGTCCCGGCCAGATCCGCGATGTAGCGGCATTTCCTCCTCGTTCCTGTGCCACAGCGGACGTAGTCCTTGGCGTAGATGCTCCAACTACAGCTGGCGCCGGCGTACCAATTCAATATACGGTTACAGTCACCAACAACGGTCCAGCCACCGCTTCGGCGGTAGTTTCAGATATTCTGCCTGCGGAACTCACGTCCGGTGGAAGCACACTCATTGCGAACCCGAGTGGTGCAAGCCGCGTTAATACAGATGGAACGCCAAATGTAAGCGGCACAGTCACCATCACCACCACAGTGCCTCATCAACTTTTCCCTGGTGAGAAAGTAACTGTCGGCTCGGTTCCCGCTCCAACCACGCCGAATCCGATCCAGCAGGGCTTCTTCCTGACGGATCCGTCGTTCAATGGCGTGGTCACAGTTGACACGGTTCCAAGTCCGACTACATTTACCTACACACAAAGTATTCCCCGGAACCAGTTCCCGGCTCCGACACTCCAGATCGTTGCCAGCAACGGCGCGCAGCGTATCGCCAATACAGTAACGATTACTGCTACACAGGTGTTCCAGTTGGCGCCCGGCACTCCGATCACGATTTCAGGAGTGGCCGACGGCAGCTTCAACGGTAGTTACACTGTGCTCTCGCAGCCGACGGCTAATACGTTCACCTATCAGCAGACCGGGACCTTGCCGGACGCACTCAGCGGCGGCGGAATCGTGACCGCGCCGATCAACGTTCCAGCCACAGATACAGCAGGCGGCGGCAGCATGAGCAGCCCAGCTTGCCAGATCACTCTCGGCACGGGCGCATGCGGCACGGCTACGTTCTCTCCGCGTCCGCCAATCGTAACTGCAATTCGCTCCGGCAATGTTGTGACGATTACCACAACAGTTCCGCACCTGATGACGGTCGGAAAGAAAGTCACAATCCAGAGCGTGGCGAACACCAGCTTCAACGGGACGTTCACCATCACCTCGGTTCCCTCCCCCACCAGCTTTACCTACGCTCAGACAGCGGCCAACGCCAGCAGCAGCGGCGGTTTGGTGGTTGCTCCCGGCCTGGTTGCGCAGTTGGTCACGTTGCCGAACTTGACGCAGAATGAATCTCGCAAGGTCCTGATTACCGGAACTACAGCGAGCTCCATTGCTGACGGGACAGTCGTTTCCAACCGAGTAACCATCAGCAACCTGTCTGTCATTGACAATCCCGCGGGTGACACCACGGTTTCAAAAGATGTAACCATTGGTTCGTCCGGCACCAGCGTAATTGCAGTGCCGACAGCAACCGGTCCTTACGGTGGAACGGCAGTGGTCACAGCCACTCTCCTGGATGGAAATGGTGTTCCAATTGTGGGCGCCACGGTCGGCTTCAATTTCAACCAGAACAACAGCCAATACAATGCAGTGACCGATGGCAGCGGCGTGGCCACAGCCAGCGTTCCTCTTGGATTCACCACAGTAGGCACGCATGCTAATGCATTCACCGCGACATTTGGTGGTGACGCAACACATACCGGCAGCAGCGCAACCGCTGATCTCATTGTGACCAAGGCGGTCTTGACCGTAACCGCTGATAACCAGACGCGGCTCTATGGCGATCCCAACCCGCCGCTGACTTACACCATCACCGGCTTCGTTAACAGCGACACCATTGCAGTGGTGAGCGGGACAGCCGATTGCAGCACGACGGCAACCGTGACCAGCCCTGTGGGAACGTATCCCATCACCTGCACGCTCGGGACATTGAGCGCCACCAACTACGACTTCAAATTCGTAGATGGCACTCTCACCGTAAACCCGGCGCCTCTGACGGTGAACGTGGATAACGCGACCCGGGCTTACGGCGATCCGAATCCGACCTTCACCGGAACAATCGTCGGAATCAAGAACGGTGACAACATCACCGCCACCTACAGCACCACGGCCACGATCACCAGCTTCGTGGGAACTTATCCAATCACGGCAACCCTGTCTGACAACGGCACCGGCGCTCTGGCGAACTACACGGTAACCATCAATAACGGCACGCTGACGATTACGCCGGCCGCCCTGGTGGTGACGGCCAACAATGCGGCCCGCCTGTATGGCGATCCGAATCCGCCGTTCAGCGGCACCATCGCGGGAATCAAGAACAACGATCCAATCACCGCGACCTACACCAGCCCCGCAACCGAGACAAGCCCGGTGGGAACGTATCCCATCATCCCAACGCTCTCGGATAACGGCAGCGGTACTCTGGTGAACTATACGGTCACGGCAAATAACGGATCACTGACTGTAAGCCCGGCGCCTCTCACCGTAACGGCGGCTGACGCGACCCGTCCCTATGGACAGCCCAACCCGGTGTTCACGGGAACGATTGTCGGAATCAAGAACAACGATCCAATCACGGCGACGTACAGCACAACCGCCACTCAGACCAGCCCGGCGGGAACCTATCCCATCGTGCCAACGGTTTCTGACGGAGGAACAGGGCTACTGAGCAACTACTCAGTAACTCTGATCAACGGCACTCTTACCATCACCCAGGCCGTACTTACGGTAAATGTCGCCAACGCCAGCATGATCTATGGCGATCCTCTGCCGGTCTTTACCGGAACGATTACCGGAATCGTGAATAACGATCCCATCACTGCCACCTACAGCACCACTGCAACTTCGGCGAGCCCAGTCGGGACCTACCCGATTACGGCCACTCTGTCTGACAACGGCACAGGCGCCCTGGCCAACTACTCCGTGATAATCAACAACGGAGTGCTGACCATCAACCCGGCTCCGTTGACTGTGAATGTAGACAGCACGAGCCGTCTCTATGGCGATCCGAATCCTGTTTTCACCGGCTCGATCCTTGGAATCAAGAATGCTGACCCGATCACGGCGATCTTCTCCACCACGGCCGATCCGACCAGCCCGGTAGGAACTTATCCCATCAACGCCACCCTGTCCGATGGCGGTACCGGTAAACTCACGAACTACACCGTGACCATCAACCCCGGCACGCTGACCATCAATCCGGCTCCGTTGACAGTAACTGCGGATAATGCCAGCAAGCTGTTCGGCACAGTGAATCCGCCTCTCAACGGTGTGATCATCGGAATCAAGAATGCTGATCCGATTACGGCCACCTTCTCCACCACCGCGACTGCAACCAGCCCGGTGGGAACTTATACGATCACTCCGGCCCTGAACGATCCGTCCGGCAAGCTCGGCAACTACACCGTAACGTCCAACAATGGCACGCTGACCGTGAACCCGGCTCCGACCGCGAACTTCCTGTTCGTGAATAATCAGGCGGCAGCCGGCAACAGCATCAACGGCTACTCGGTGGCCGTGGATGGCACGCTCACCGGTCTGGCCAGCTCGCCGACACTCACCGGCGGTCTGGGTGCGAACGTGGCCTGCTCATCTGTGAATCGCCTGGCTCTGAGCGCGGGCAACAACCTGTTGTTCGTCTCCAACGGCGGCGATCAGACGATCAGCGCCTTCTCCATCGATCCGACCAGCGGCGCATTGACTCCGGCGGCCGGTTCACCGTTTGCCTCGGGCCTGACGCTCGATGCCTGCAACGGAATCTCGCTGGCGGCAACGCCTGACGGGCAGTTCCTGATGGCGTCCAGCAATGGCCAGATCAAGACTTTCAGCATCGGCGCAGGTGGCGTTCTGACCGCGGTCTCCACTGCCTCGAATCCGGCAGCCCCGAACTCGAGCATGAAGATCTCGGCCAACGGACAGTTCCTGGCCGTCTCCAACGGAACCAGCGTCTCGGTGTACACCATCTCCGGCGACGGCTCACTGAGCCCGGTTGCGGGCTCGCCCTTCGCGGAGACTGGCACGGCGACCCTGGCCGGTCTTGACTTCAGCTCCACCAGCGGCCTGCTGTATGGCGCAGAAGCCAGCACAACTGGAGCCTTCGCGGATGCGTGGACTGTGGGCGTGAACGGCGCACTCTCTGCCGTTACCGGCAGCCCGTTCAGCGATACGAACCTGAACTCCAACGTTGTCCTGCTCAGCCCGGCGGATGGTTTCCTGTTCGCCAGCAACAGCGGCAGCGCGAACGTGAGTTCCTACACCGTGGGTGCGGGCGGCGTCCTGACGAACGTTGTCAGCGCTGGCTCACTGCACTCTCCTGTGGGGCTCGCGACGGACCGCTCCGGCACGCTGCTCTTTGTGGCTGATGATGCCTTCGGCGTAGGCGTGTTCAACATCGGCGGCACGGGTTCGCTCACACAGCTCAACGACACGGCCATCAGCGGCGCAGGACAGGTCCAGGATCTGGTTGCCTATCCGCCGCGCATGGCCAGCAACGCTGACCTCAGCGTCGCGATCTCGGCGTCGTCCGCCAACGTGGTGGCCGGCCAGAACGTGAGCTTCACCATCACGCTAACCAACAACGGAGTTGATCCCGCTGCGGCCACCGTCACTGACGCGCTGCCCTCCGGCTTCAGCGTGGTCTCCTGCTCGGCAACCGGGAATGGCGCCTGCATCGGCAACACCGGCGCAGCCACCTTCTACCTCTTGCAGAGCGGCGAGAGCCAGACCGTCACTCTGGTGACTTCCACCAGCCTCTCGATCCCTGACGGCACCATCGCCAACAACAGCGTGAGCGTGACCAACGCTTCAGCAGTTGACGCGAATGCCGCCAACAATTCGGCCAGCGTGAGCGTGACCGTCGCGCAGCCGATTACCACGGTCCTGACCGTCGCGGCTACCAGCGGCACCTACGGCGGCAACACGAGTCTGTCAGCCACGTTGACTGACGCGGGAAATAACCCAATCGCGGGTAAGACCATTAGCTTCTCGCTGAACGGCACGGCTGTGGGTAGTGCGGTAACTGACACCTTCGGAGCCGCGAGCGTTCCGGCCAGCCTGGTTGGCATCAATGCCGGAAGCTATCCGCTCGGCGTGACTGCCAGCTTCGCCGGCGATCCGAACAACAAGCCGTCCAGCGGCAGCGCAACTCTGACCGTAAATCCGGCTCTGCTGACCGTAACCGCAGGCAACGCCAGCAGAGTGTATGGTGATGCGAACCCAGTGTTTGCGTTCTCCATCACTGGATTCGTGAATGGCGAGACCTCCGCGGTTCTGACCGGTAGCCCCGTCTGCACTACGGCTGCTGATCCGACCAGTCCGGTGGGAAGCTATCCGATTACCTGCACGCAAGGTACGCTCAGCGCGCAGAACTACACCTTCACCTTCGTCGCCGGAGCCCTGACCATTACCCCGGCTCCGTTGACCGCAACGGCTGACAGCTTCACCCGCTTGTATGGCGATCCGAACCCGACCTTGACGGGAACGATCACCGGTATCAAGAACGGAGACAACATCACCGCGGTTTATACGACCGCGGCGACCCAGACCAGCCCAGTGGGAACCTATCCCATCACGGTTGGCCTGGTTGACCCGACCAACAAGCTGGGCAACTACACAGTGACGCTGAACAACGGTGTGCTGACTATCGCTCCTGCTCCATTGACCGTGACTGCGGCCAATGCGACGCGCGGCTTCGGCCAGCCCAACCCGGTGTTCACCGGAACTATCGTCGGGATCAAGAATGGCGATAACATCACCGCAACTTACTCAACCACTGCCACGGCCAATAGCCCGGCAGGAACCTATCCAATCATTCCCACTCTGAGTGATAACGGCACCGGAGCCCTGGCCAACTACAGCGTGACCGTCGTGAACGGCACGTTGACCATTACCCAGGCGACTCTCACGGTGACAGCAGACAACGCAAGCCGTCTCTATGGCGATCCCAACCCGGTATTTACCGGCACGATCACGGGCATTCAAAATGGAGACAACATCACGGCGACTTACTCCTCCGTGGCTGATCCAACCAGCCCAGTGGGAACCTACGCCATCGTCCCGACGCTGTCTGACAACGGCACCGGAGCCCTGGCCAACTACACAATCGTTGTGAATAACGGCGTACTCACGGTCAATCCTGCTCCGCTGACTGTGACTGTCGACAGCTTCAGCCGTCTCTATGGTGACCCGAATCCTGTTTTCACCGGCTCGATTCTGGGAATCAAGAATGGCGACGCTATCAGCGCGACCTTCGCTACCACAGCTGACGCAACCAGCCCGGTAGGTACTTACCCAATCGTGGCCACACTGGTTGATCCCACCAACAAGCTGGGCAACTACACGGTCACCATCAACAACGGCACGCTGACCATCAATCCTGCTCCGCTGACGGTAAGCGCGAATAATGCGAGCCGCCTGTTCGGAACGCCCAATCCTCCGCTCAGCGGAACGCTGACCGGCGTAAAGAACGGTGATCCGATCACTGCAAGCTTCTCCACCACAGCAACTGCAACCAGCCCGGTGGGAACGTATCCCATCACTCCGGCCCTGGCTGATCCGGCCGGTAAGCTCGGGAATTACACGGTAACTTCCAACAACGGCACGCTGACGGTGAATGCGGCCCCGACAGCCAACTTCGTGTTCGTCAATAACCAGGCTGCCAGTGGCAACAGCATCAACGGTTACTCAGTGGCCGTAGATGGCTCGCTGACCGCTCTGGCCAGCTCACCGACACTCACCGGTGGCCTTGGCGCGAACGCAGCTTGCTCGTCTGTGAACCGCCTGGCTCTCAGCGTCGGCAACAACCTGCTGTTCGTCTCCAACGGCGGCGACCAGACCATCAGTGCCTTCACCATCGATCCGGCAAGCGGCGCGTTGACCCCGGCAGCGGGCTCACCGTTTGCTTCCGGTCTCACGCTTGATGCATGCAGCGGCATCTCGCTGGCTGCAACGCCGGACGGCAACTATCTGATGGCGTCCAGCAATGGCCAGATCAAAACCTTCAGCATCGGTGCAGGTGGAATTCTCTCTGCGGTTTCCACTGCAGCCAACTCGGTTGCGCCGAATGCCAGCATGAAGATCTCTGCCAACGGACAGTTCCTGGCCGTCTCCAACGGAACCAGCGTCTCCGTGTACACCATCAATGCTGATGGCTCGCTCACGGCAGTGGCGGGCTCACCGTTCGCGGAGACCGGCACAGCAACGCTGGCTGGTCTTGACTTCAGCTCAACCAGCGGCTTGCTCTACGGAGCAGAAGCCAGTGCAACTTCATCTCTCGCAGATGGCTGGACCGTCGGCGCTAACGGCGTGCTCTCAGCCGTTGCCGGCAGCCCGTTCAGCATCGGCGCGATTAATTCCAACGTCGTACTCCTCAGCCCGAATGACGGCCTGCTGTTCGCCAGCAACCAGGGCAGCGCAAACGTCAGTCTGTTCGGCGTGAGCGCAGGCAGCCTCAGCAGCCTGGGCTCCTTCGGCGCGCTCCATGCTCCTGTGGGCATGGCAAGCGATCGCTCCGGCAGCTTGCTTTACGTGGCTGACGATACCTTCGGTGTAGGCGTGTTCCGCATCGGCGCCGGCTCACTCTCACAATTGAGTGACAGCGCCATCGGCGGCGCAGGCCAGGTCCAGGATCTGGTTGCCTATCCGCCGCGCATGGCCAGCAATGCTGACCTCAGCGTCGCAATCTCGGCTTCGTCACCCAGTGTGGTGGCGGGTCAGAACGTGACCTATACCATCACCTTGACCAACAACGGCGCAGATCCGGCGGCAGCCACAATCAGCAACGTCCTGCCGGCCGGCTTCACGCAGACCTCGTGCAGCGCAACTGGAAATGGCGCTTGCATCGGCAACTCTGGTGCAGCCAGCTTCTACCTGCTGCAGAGCGGCGAGTCGCAAACAGTCACTCTGGTGGCGTCTATCAGCCTGTCTGTTGCCGATGGCACTGTTGCAACGGACAGCGTGAGCATCACCAACGCCTCGGCAGTTGATCCGAACGCTGCGAACAACTCGGCCAGCACCAACGTGACTGTTGGCCAGCCTGCCACCACGAGTCTTGCGGTGGCTCCGGCCAGCGGCACGTACGGCGGAAGCACAACGCTCTCAGCTACCCTGAGCACCACGAGCGGCGCTCTCTCTGGAAAGACCGTGAGCTTCTCGCTTAATGGAACGCCCGTGGGTACCGCAGTAACGAATGCCTCCGGCGTAGCCAGCTTGAGCACTCCGCTCGGAACGATTGGCGCAGGCCTGCACACTGGTGCAGTCAGCGCCAGCTTCGCCGGCGATCCCGACAATAAGGCGTCGAGCGGCAGCGCGGATCTCACCGTCAATCCTGCTCCGTTGACCGTAACCGCGGCCAATGCCAGCAGAGCGTATGGCGATCCGAACCCGGCGTTCACTGGAACCATTACCGGTATCCAAAACGGCGACAACATTACCGCAACCTACAGCACCACTGCCGTGGCCACGAGCCCGGTGGGAACATATACCATCGTGCCCGCGCTGTCTGACAACGGCACCGGCGCCCTGGCGAACTATACAGTCACGTCCACTAACGGAACGCTGACCGTGAATCCGGCTCAGCTGACGGTAACCGCAGCCAACGCCACCATGGTGTTTGGTGATCCGGTACCGGCCCTGAGCGGAACGATCACCGGAATCAAGAACGGTGAGAACATCACAGCCAGCTACAGCACCGCCGCTACCTCAACCAGCAACGTGGGAACCTACCCAATCGTGCCTGCAGTCTCTGACAATGGCACGGGCGTTCTGGCCAACTACTCGGTATCGCTGGTGAATGGAACGCTCACCATTACTCCGGCTCCGTTGACGGTAACCGCCGCCAACGCCAGCATGATCTACGGTGATGCGGTTCCGGCTCTCAGCGGCACCATCAGTGGAATCAGGAACGGAAACAACATCACGGCCACCTACAGCACCACGGCCACGTCCGCCAGCCCTGTGGGAACGTACCCAATCGTGCCCACGCTGTCTGACAACGGCACGGGCGCGCTGGCAAACTACAGCGTCACCAGCAACAACGGAACGCTCACCATCAATCCGGCTCCGTTGACTGTCACAGCGGCCAGCGCCAGCATGATTTACGGCGATCCGCTGCCTGCATTCAGCGGCACGATCACCGGAATCAAGAATGCTGACAACATCACCGCGACTTACAGCACCGTGGCGACTTCTGCCAGCAACGTGGGCACGTACGCAATTGTTCCTGCCCCGTCTGACAACGGCACCGGCGCCCTGGCCAACTACACGGTCACGCTGGTGAATGGAACGCTCACCATTAATCCGGCTCCGCTGAGCGTAACTGCCGATAACGCCACTCGCGTCTATGGCGATCCAAACCCGGCCTTCACCGGAACCATTACCGGCTTGAAGAACGGAGACAACATTACCTTCAGCGCAACCAGTGCTGATCCAACCGCTGCAGTGGGCACCTACCCAATCGTGCCTGTGCTGGTTGATCCCAATGGGAAGCTGGTGAACTACACCGTAACCGCCACTAACGGAACTCTCACCGTGACTCCAGCTCCGCTGACCGTAACCGCGGCCAATGCGAGCATGGTCTTTGGTGATCCAGTTCCAACTCTCACGGGCACGGTGAGCGGAATCAAGAATGGCGATAACATCACCGGGGTCTACACCACCACGGCGACCTCAGCCAGCCCGGTGGGAACGTATCCCATCACGGCCTCGGCTTCTGACAATGGCACCGGCAAGCTGACCAACTACACCGTCACGCTGGTCAATGCCACCCTCACCATCAACCCAGCCCCGTTGACCGTAACGGCGGCGAACGCCAGCATGGTTTTCGGTGATCCGGTTCCGTCCTTGTCCGGCACCATCACTGGAATCAAGAACGGAAACAACATCACCGCCACCTACAGCACCACGGCCTCGTCAACCAGCCCGGTGGGAACTTATCCCATCGTGCCGGCAGTATCTGACAATGGGACCGGCGCTCTGGCGAATTACACCCTGGTGGTCAACAACGGAACTCTCACCATCAATCCGGCGCCTCTGACTGTGGCCGGCACCAATGCAACCATGGTCTTCGGTGATCCCGTTCCTGCCGTGACTGGAACGACTACCGGATTGAAAAATGGCAACACCATCAGCGTCACGTTCTCAACCGCAGCAACTTCGACCAGCCCGGTTGGAAACTACGCAATTGTTCCCAGCGTTACCGATCCGAACAATGTGTTGAGCAACTACACGCTGACCGTCGTCAATGGCGTTCTTCAGATTTCACCCGCGCCTCTGACAGTCGCTGGCACTAACGCCGCCATGATCTACGGCGATCCGGTTCCTGCTGTTACCGGAACGATTACCGGACTTAAGAATGGCGACACCATCGGCGCCACCTTCTCAACGCCGGCAACGTCGGCCAGTCCGGTTGGAAACTACGCAGTTATTCCTACCGTGACTGATCCGAACAACGTCCTGGGCAATTACACGCTGACCGTGGTCAACGGCGTTCTTCAGATTTCACCCGCGCCTCTGACTGTGACCGCCGCTAGCGTCAGCCGCCTCTACGGCGATCCGAATCCGGTATTCACCGGCACGATCACCGGCATCAAGAATAACGACAACATCACGGCCACTTACTCCAGCGCAACGGACGCGACCACGACCGTAGGCACCTATCCAATCGTGCCTTCGCTTTCGGATAACGGAACTGGAGCTCTCGCGAACTACACAGTGACCAGCAACAATGGCACGCTCACCATCATCCCGGCGCCGCTGACCATCCAGGCCAATGACGCTACGGCTCCGGTGGGCGGACCGTTCCCCACTTTCACCGGCACCATCGCCGGACTTAAGAATGGTGACGTGATCACCGCGTCCTACAGCACTACGGCGGATAACACGAGCCCGGCTGGACAGTACCCGATCATCCCCAGCGCGGACCCGAATCCGCTGCTGGTGAACTACGACGTGACACTCATCAATGGAACTCTGACCCTGCAGTAAGCGGGTTGCAGCAAGTCACCGTTTCCTGGCCGGCGGACACGTTCCGCCGGCCTTTTTGCAGTTCGCCAGGATCCAAAGTAAGCGCGGTCTTTATGGTTTCTTTATGAACCCCTTACGCCATCCTTATCTCTGCCGGCCTAGCGTGGATAAAGACGGGCATTCATATGTTCCTGATTTATCTTGCGCGCGTGCTGGAATGGATCTTCTTTATTGGCCTGGCGGGATCGCTCCTGGTGTCCGTGCTGGCCTTTGTGGGAGACCTGCATGTGTTCTTCGAGGATGACAAAGAAGAAGACACGTTGCGCAGCCATCACATCTACGCCCCCTCGTCTGGCGACGACTAGCCGCCTCCGCCGCAGCTTCTTTTTTGGGAGCGCCGCTGCGTTGTGTTTAAAGCGCAGATCTTTCCTGCTCCATTTGAGGGTTGCTAATAAATCGGCGGTTCGCCGGGCGGGCGGGTCTTCCAGCGGCGATGGACCCACAGCCACTGATCGGGATATTTGGTGGCGTAGCGCTCGATGACTTTGGTGAACTGGGCGGTGTTGGCAATCGCGTCCGCCTCGTCGTCGCCGGTGCGGACCAGCTTGATGGCAGGCTCAAAGCACATCTTGTATTTGCCCAGCGCCTTGTCCCACACGCAAAACGCCGGAACAACGGCTGCGTCAGTATGCAGAGCGACCCGCGCGATGCCGGTGGCTGTGCAGGCGGGCACTCCGAAGAAGTCGACAAATGCGCCCTGCGGCGGGGTCATGTTGGTATCCATGAGGATGCCGATGATCTCGCCTTTGCGGAGTGCCTTGAGCAGGCCGCGAGCGTAATCCTGCTTGGAAAAAGAACGGTTGCCGTGCAGAGTGCGGTAGCCATCCACCAGGCCGTTGAGCAGCGGGTTGTCGAGCGGACGCACAACGATGTTCATGGGATAGCCGTGAAGAGAATGGATAAACGAGCTGATCTCCCATCCGCCGAAGTGCGCGGTGAGAAAGACCACTCCCTTGCCGCGGGCGTGAGCGTCAGCAAAATGCTGGAAGCCCTCATAGATCACGGTGCGTGAGACGTTCTCTTTTGTATAACGCGGGAAGAGGGTGAACTCAGCCAGCAAACGGCCCAGGCTGATGAACTCGCCACGCAGAATCCGCGTCTTCTCCTTGCGGCTCTTGGCGGGAAAAGCCATATCCAGGTTGCGCATGCCCACCCGGCGGAGCCGCCGGTGCAGCGAGTAGATCAGCAGCGCAATAGCGATGCACAATGCCCTGACCAGTGGGCGAGGCAGCCGTCGCATGATGTTAGCCAGCAGCCAGACAGGGATGTACTCAAGGCGATCGCGCATTCTTTGAGAGATCTTGGGAGAACCTTGGACGGTACCATTGGAGGCAAATTATTTCAAATCGCCGTAACCGCGTGAGGCGGCGCTCCTCCATTTTCCTTGGACAACAGCTGCAAGGGCGCTGAAATCTCATTTTTTGGGGAATATTCGGTCTGTACAATAGTTCGGCATAGTTACAGGAGAAGAACAATGAAGATTTGGCTGACTGCGGGTGCTCTCATCGGCGCACTGCTTTTTGCCGGCTGCAAGGTAAGCAAGCCGGGAAACCTGGAAAACAAGGTGATGACCGGGATCAAGCATGACGTGACCATCGGCGGGAAAAATGACAAAAATCCGCTGCAGGATAATGCGGACAACGCCAAGGACGGCGGCGAACATTTCCAGCATCATTGCCAGATCTGCCACGGGCTCGATGGGCAAAATACGGGCGTTCCGTTCGCGCAGAAGATGTCGCCACCGGTGGCTGACCTCTCCTCAAAAGACGTCCAGGAATATACTGACGGCCAGTTGAAGTGGATTATCCAGAACGGCATTGGCCCCTCCGGCATGCCGGGCTGGAAGGACATTTTGACTGATGAAGAGATGTGGAAGATGGTGCTGTACCTCCGCCATCTGCCCGCCAAAGGCAGCCTGGGCGCGCCGGATATCTTCAAGGAAGAAGCCGAACAGCACGAAGAAATGGAACATCAACACGGCGGCGCCGAACAGAAAGGCGCGCAGCCGCACGACCACACCCACAAGCACTGAGCGAGAACCCAATCGTTAATTAAACAGGGGCGCGAGACTCTCGTGCCCCTTGCCGTGAGCTGAAGATGATTTCGCTGACGCTATCGCGCCTGCGGCGTTGGACTAGGATTGGCTGCAGCCGGAGTTGCCGGGGGAGTCATTGCCGGGGCCGGAGTCGGAGCTGGGCTCGCAGGAGCCGGACTCGTAGGCGGCGGATTTACGGGAACGTTCTGCTGCGGCGTTGGCGAAGGCGCGTTGGACGCTGTTGCAACAGCTTTCTGAACGGCAGCTACAAACGGCTCGCCGCCGCGAGGCGTGGGCACAGCGCCGGTGAGAATGGTCTTGAAGGGGACGAGACGTCCGTAAAGTTCGCCGGTGGAACTATTGTCCTGGCGAATTGCGTTGCCGTTCAGCGTGACGCCGGCAAATAGTCCGCGAGCGCGCGAGTAGGTCAGGATTTCAGCTCGCATCTTCCAGTCGGTGGAGCCCTCCACATGGCGGCCGATCGGGCCGGCAGCTGCAGAGGCGTCAAGACCGATTTTGAACTGGCTGGAGAGCAACGCTTGCATGCCCCGATCATTCATGATCATCATGATCAGGTCCACGGCCTGTCCGCCAATCTGCAGCCCAAAGCTTCCACCGGTAACGGTGAACGGAGCGGGTGCGCTCCAGCCGTTAGCGGTATGGCAGGTGGCCATGCCTTTGCCGTGGTCTCCGCCAACAATAAAGCCGCCTTTGAGCAATGACGGCACAATCGCAATGCATTTCGCCGAATCAAGGATCTCCACTGGAATTCCCTTGTCCGGCGCGGACATGATTTCATCCAGAACCGTAGCTGCGGATTGCACGCGCTGCGCTGCCGTCTCAGCGACGGCCATACTGCTGGCTGCAAGGGCCAACAGCACCATACAGAACACTTTTTTCATAGATTCCTCAAAAAAGATTTTTTAGAGCACTGAAGATTGTAGAGCACCGGTCAGCTCTGGTGAGAGATGCGGCACAAATTATAAAGGGTTGGATACGGCGACCCTCGTGACCGTTTCCAACCCCCGTCTCCCAGGTTCTGTGGTAGGTGAACAGAGTATCCACCTGCCCTCATTTTCCAGCAAGTAACCGGGGTGCTGCAGGGTCATGCCGTATAGGACATGTACTTAAAGACTTGGACCCAGCAGCCTTCCTGGGGACCGCGCTGACGGCAAGATCAGCACCCGCTGCGCAAAAACTGGGATACACGCGTTCTTTGAACGAATTATCATCCCCTTCTGGTCATGTAGAGGTGGAATGGAAAAAGCCCTGCAGGATTTCCGCCACGCCATTCGATCGCTCTTTAACGCGCCGGCATTCACAACCGCGGCTGTGCTGACCCTCGCGCTCGGGATTGGGGCAAACACCGCCATCTTCAGCGTGATTGAGGCGGTGATACTGCGTCCGCTGCCGTATCGCGACTACTCCCGTCTGTTTCTCATCACCGATGCTCAGAACGTGGACAACGGTGGATTCCTCTACAAAGATTTCGCCGCCTTCAGGGAACAGAGCCGTAGCTTCGAAGACCTGGCCATCTACTTCCGGGATAGCGGCTATTCCCGCTCAACATTAAGCGTGGGAAATGAGCCGCAGCAGGTGCAGGGCGCCTGGGTTGCCGCAAGCCTCTTCCCGATGATGGGCGTAGGCCCGGAGATAGGGCGGGTTTTTACGCACGAAGAGGAGGCCAGGCGGGAACGGGTTGTGCTTCTGAGCCATCGCGTGTGGCGGCAAAGTTTTGCCGGTTCGCGCGACGTTCTTGGCAAATCAATCACGATCAACGGTTCACCATTTCTGGTCATTGGAGTAATGCCGGAGGCCTTTCAATTCCCTGCCCGCGACCAGATGTTTTGGGCGCCGTTGACCACCAATCCGTACTTGAATGACCCGGCTCTCACAACCAACATTGATCCACGGCATTCTGCCGGCTTTTATCAACGTTGGCAGGTGATTGGTAGATTGCGCAACGATGCGAGCTTGCGTGCGGCACAGCTCGAAACTGATATGGTCCTCCAGCAGCTTGCGGTACAAGACCCTGATGCTTTTCGTGTACGTGCCCTGCGCCTTGCGCCATTGAAGGTAACCGTCAGCGGCAACACTCGCCTCGCGCTTACCATGCTGTTCGTTGCGGTGGGATTCGTCCTGCTGATTGCCTGCACAAATGTCGCAAATCTGGTTTTGGCGCGCGGTACGGCTCGAGCACGCGAGATGGCGATTCGAGCTGCTGTCGGCGCCAGTCGAAGCAGACTGATTCGGCAACTCCTTGGCGAATCGTTGGTTCTTGCCGTTACCGGCGCCACGTTCGGTACGCTCCTGGCTCTGGGCGGCGTTCGTTTATTGCATGCATTCGCACCGGAAAATATCCCTCGCCTTGAGCAGGCCAGAATCGACATGCCGGTGCTGTTGTTCACCCTCACATTGTCGCTGCTTGTTACCGTTCTATGTGGACTGGGTCCTGCATTGCACATTTCCCGTCGCGATCCACAGGAAGCGCTCGGGTTCGTAACTCACAATGCAACCTCTCCTGCACGGTTCGGCCGTGCGCGCAACCTGCTTGTTGTGGCAGAGTTTGCCATTGCGCTGGTCCTTCTTAGTGGTGCTGGTCTTCTGCTCAGAAGCCTTCTTGCAGTTGAATCGGTTGATCCCGGTTTTGAGGCGCGTCATGTTCTCACGCTGCGCATGACCGTTGCAGGCCGCTCGCCCGCCGCCATCGCGGCACTGCATGAGCAGGTGCTCAAACGACTCCGCAGTCTTCCTGGCGTGGAGTACTCGGGCGCTGTCAACGAGCTGTTGGAGCCGGGGCCGCCTAACCTGTTGGGCTTGCGTGCAATTGAGGGTCGCTCGGCGGAGCCGAAAGCGCAGTGGACTCCGCTGACGTGGACCACCGTAAGTGGTGACTACTTTCAGGCAATGGGAACCACCCTGCTGAAGGGACGTTACTTCAGCGACCAGGACACTGCTGGCTCGCCGTTGGTAGTCATAATTGATGAGAGCATGGCTCGCCGGTATTGGCCCAACCATGACCCGGTTGGCTCACATATTAAGGGACAGGACCCACGCGGCCACAATGACGAATGGCTCACGATCATAGGTGTGGTGCGCGACATGCGTCGAAGAGGCCTGGAAAATGCTCCCAGTCCTCATGTATATGAGTGGTCTCGCCAGGCAGGAGTTGGTGGAACAGAAAGTTTCGTCGTGCGTACCGCAGGCGATCCGCGTGTTTTGGCCGCTAACCTGCATGCCGCTGTGCGCGCCGAGGATTCATCAGCGATTCTTTCCGGCGTGAACACCATTGAAGATTTGCTGTCCGATCAACTCGCATCCCGCCGTTTCCAGACATCGCTTCTCGCACTGTTCTCTTCATTCGCGCTGCTGCTTGCCGGCCTCGGTATTTTCGGTGTCATGCAATACACGGTCGCGCAACGCAGGCATGAGATCGCTGTCCGGGTAGCTCTGGGCGCGCGGCCGGTGCAGGTGGTGCGAATGGTGCAAACTGAAGGGCTGCGGCTGGCGCTGGCTGGCGTATCCCTTGGCGTCATCGGCGCGCTTACTTTGTCACCGCTCATCTCCAGCCTGTTGTTTGGTGTGCCCGCGGCAGACCCCTTCACCTTCATCTCTGTTGTGAGTACGTTGGTGGTGGTTGCCCTGGTCGCGTGTTATGTTCCAGCGCGCCGGGCCGCTCACGTTGACCCAATCGAGGCGCTTCGATGCGAGTGATGGAGTCAGAAGGGTTCTGTTTGCAGCTGTAATTTCACAGCCACCCTTTTTCTCGTGCAATTCTTGCTGCTTCCACGCGGTTTGACGCTCCCATCTTACTGATGGCTTCAGACAGATAATTGCGGACCGTGCCATCGCTCAATCCGATTCGCGTTGCAATGTCCACCGTAGCCATTCCTTCAGCAGCCATGCGCAGGACTTGTCGCTCGCGGTCAGTCAGGGGATCAGCCTCCGTCCAGGCCTCGCTTGCGAGTTCCGGGTCAATGACGCGCAAGCCTCGATGCACGCGGCGCACAGCATCGGCCAGCTTATCCGCCGGCATGTCTTTGAGAAGGTAGGCGGACGCGCCGGCCTCCAGAGCCCGCCGCAAATATCCGGGTCGCGCAAAAGTGGTAAGAATGATGATCCGCGTGCGCTGATTGCTGCGTTTCATCTCAGCGGCGATTTCAAGCCCGGTAAGCTCCGGCATTTCAATATCAGTGATCAGTACATCAGGTTTCTCGCGTTCCACGGCACTCAGCGCGAGCTTCCCATTTCTCGCCCGGGCCACCACTTCAATGTCAGACTCCATTTCCAGCAACGCAACCAGGGCGCCCAACACCATGGCCTGATCTTCCGCTATAACTACACGGATCGGCCGTTCTGCGCTGGAGCTCACGAACAGTGGTCTCCCTCCCGTAGCGGCAGTGATACAGCAAGGCTGCATCCATCGGCCACACGACGTGTCACGGTCCCTCCCAGAGCTTCTGCGCGCTCGCGCATTCCCCGCAAGCCGCTTCCTTCTTCCGCGGAGCCGCCGCGGCCATTGTCAACCACTTCCATGGCGCACTGGCCATCGCTGACTCGCACACGAATCGTGCATTGGGTTGCGTTGGCGTGACGTACAACATTCGTGACCGCCTCACGCAACGCCAGCGCCATCGCATTTTCGCGTGTGGGCGCCAGAGTGATGGAATCCATCTGGCACTCCACCGCTACTCCTGCCGTTTCCAGCGTAGCTTTGGCGCGGGCCACTTCTGACGCCAGATTGCCCGCGCGATAGCCACGTACGGCCTGACGCACCTCGCTCAGCGCATTTCGCGATACCTGCTCCAGTTCCCGGATCTCATGCCGCGCCCGCGCAGGATCATGGTCCAGCAGTTTCCCGGCAAGCTCGGATTTCAGCACGATGAGCGAAAGCGTATGTCCCAGCAGGTCGTGCAGATCGCGCGCAATGCGCTCCCGCTCTGCCACTTTTGCCAGGCGCTCAATTTCGTCGTAGGCAAGCTGCAGCTTGGCATTGGCAACTTTGCGTTGCGCCGCATGGATGCAGATCGCGCCCACAAAGATCGAGCATGTCACAGCTGGAATCCAGAACGGTCCTGGCAAATGCAAAACGAGCGACTCAACTGCGACCACGCCGACAATGACACAAATAATGATCCAGGCCATTGTTACTGATCCGGCAAAGGCTCCCGCTGCTGCCGCATAAATAAAGAACACAGACGCTCCCGGATTGAACGGTCCATACACCACTCCCAGCGCCGCCATTCCTGCGATCACCCACAGCTGTTTGGGAGCCTTCACCCAGTGCGAGAGGAAATAAAGCGGCAGGAAGGTGATGATGCCCAGGCCCATCAACGCCAGTTTCAGCGCTCCAGCGTGCTCCGCCAGCGGATAAATCACAAAGAATGACAAGTACATCAGATACGCGTACGGAAGCCAGCTGATGTCCTTGTCTTTGGGAAGTAGTCGCATCGCTCACCTCATTTTATCCATAAGTCTTCTGCTCATCGCGCCGGAATCCAAGCCAGGCGAGTCCAATGCCAATCGCAGCTGAACTCGCCAGTCCCAGAATGTGGTTGACAATCGTTCCATGCCCATACCCGAGTACCAGGAGAGCCAACTGTCCCAGATGATAAGGCGGCAGCGCCGGCGCAATCCTCTGCAGTACATGCGGCAGCATATTCACCGGGAGCCACAGGCCGGAACAGAAGGAAAGCGGCAGATAGAGCAGATTCACAATCGCCGGCGCTGAATTTGGCCCCACGAAGTAGGAAATAGCCAGTCCCAAAGCGCAAAACGGTATGGAACCGAGCACCAGTACCAGAAAAAGCGCCGCTCCCTGCAGCAGGGAAAGATGCACAGATCCGGCTGTTACTCCAACCAGCATCAGCACCAGAACAATCACCGTGCTGAAGGCCATGCAAGTAAACAGCTTGGCGACAATGTAAGCCGCGGGAGGCATGGGGCTCGCGCGCTTCACTTGCAGCCATCCCTGCCCACGCTCCATCGCTATTCCTACTCCAAATCCGAACAATGACGCACCAATCACTCCAAAGGCGCCGTAACTGGCCAGGAGGTACCGCGGCACGTCCACTCCTCCAGACCCCTGTTTGCCGAAGATCACCCCAAACAGAACGTAAAACATCACCGGGAAAGCGATGCTCGCCACCGAATAAACGGGCAGGCGCAACATCTTCAGCAAATCGAAGCGAGCTTCATTTATGTAGGGCCGCAAGCTAATGGATGGGCTTCCCGCGCCAACTTGCGACCGGCTAACCGCAGACGCACTCATTGATACACCTCCTGTTTGATAACCACTGGATTTACTTGCGGACGCGTTAGCGCCAGAAACGCCTCGTCCAGGCTTGTGCTTGTGACTTCAAGTCCGGAAAGCCCGGGATCGCGGCTTATCAACGTACGAATCACGTTGTCAGGATCGGAAGCACGTATCTCCAGCGTTCCGCGGTTTTCCCGGACTTGGAGTACGCCGGCAAAACGTTTCACTTCGTCAGCCGTCAGCGCAGTGACGCACCGGATCAACTTCCCGCCGATGCTGCCCTTGATCTCTCCCGGCGTGCCGTGCGCGATCACAGTACCGTTGTTGATGACCACAATCCTGTCAGACAGCGAGTCAGCTTCTTCAAGGTAGTGAGTGGTGAGGATGATGGTCTTGCCGCGTGCCACCAGGTCACGCACCCGGTCCCACAAACCGTGGCGTGCCTCCACATCCATCCCCACGGTGGGTTCGTCCAGCACGATGAGGTCCGGATTTCCGCATATAGCCAGAGCGAACAGCACGCGCTGCTTTTGCCCGCCGGACAGCTCGCCAAAGAGGCGGCCGGCAACGCTTTCCAGCCCAGCCAAAGCAATTGTTTCCGCACACGGAAGCGGCTGAGGATAATAGCTGGAGAAAAGTTCGATGTGCTCTCTTACCCGCAATGTTTCTGGGACTTTTCCTACCTGCAGCATCGCCCCGATGCGCACTCGAACGCTTGCATTGCTGGGATCTCCGCCAAACACTGTCACGCGGCCGTGGTTCGGCCGCATCATTCCCAGCAGCAACCGCACCGCAGTGGTCTTGCCCGCGCCGTTTGGCCCCAGCAACCCCAAAATCCGGCCTTGTGGTATGGCCAGACCAACGTCATTTAATGCGGTAACGTTGCCGAATCTTTTGGTCACTCGCTCGAGTCGCGCGACCACATTGTTGCTTTCTGACATGCAGACCTCCTGAATCGCCTTTGCGGCTCTGAGGCCATGATGCGTGCAGGAACGCGCTGGAAGTAGTGGGGAGTGTCATCCTCTTTGCATGACATTCGTCATATGAGAGGCCTGCGCAAAGTAAGTACACCAACGCTGCCTTGCAAATGTTGTTCATTTCCGGACAGCAAGGTTTCAGTGGCGCACACTATGAGGAATGTTCCTTCATTGTGCCAATGATCCTAAGCCGCTGGAGTGCAATAAGTTAGGCGTTTCTTGATTTCGGCCGTAAACCTGCAACTGGCTTTTTGATTGAACCAACTGCCAGACCTCTGCGTAACAGTATCGGGTCTGCATCCCGTTACCAATAGATATACGGAATCGAGTAAAAGCCATTATGAATTTCGCCCGTCAATTGAAGTTTGCCCTTCGCGTTCTGCGCAAATCTCCCGGCTTTACCATCATGGCCGTGCTGATGCTGGCACTCGGCATCGGCGCCAGCACCGCGATTTTCTCCATCGTCGAAGGTGTGCTGCTGCGGCCACTTCCTTTCCCTGAATCCAACCGATTGGTTGCCGTAGGTGACATTCTCCTGGGCGGACCTGCTGACAGCAACGGCGGAATCAGCGTCACCGCGCCCGATGTGCTTGCCTATACCCGTGGCACTCACAGTTTTGAGAGCCTCGGCGGATATGGACAGACTTCGTATGAGCTCAGTGGTCTGGGAGAACCTGCAACCATCAACGCAGCCCGCCTTACTGCCGGAGTCTTTCCCAGCCTGCGCGTGGCGCCGCTCATCGGCCGCGTGTTCACGCAGGAGGAAGATGACCAGAAACAACAACTGGCAGTCCTGAGCTATGCAACCTGGCAAAGCCGCTTTCACGGTAATCAGCAGGTGCTCGGAAATAAGATTCTGCTTGATCGCAAGCCGTACATCGTCATCGGCGTGATGCCGCGAAACTTCGAGTTCCCGCTGGTACCCGGTCAACTGAACCGCACTGAGTTATGGGTGCCCATGAGCTTTAACCACGATGAGCTAACCATTGGCGCGGCATCGTGGAATTTTCAGATGATCGGCCGGCTGAAAAATGGTGTCTCGGCGCAGCAGGCGCAAGCTGATGCTCAGAGTGTCGCTCAGGAGAGCATGCGCAACTATCCCTCATTTATGTCCAGCCTGCGCATCAGTGCGGTTGTCCGCTCTCTGCAGGAGGACACGGTTCAGCAGGCCCGTCCGTTGATCCGTACGCTGTTCCTGGCGGTAATCGTCGTGTTGCTGATTGCATGTGCAAATCTCGCCGGCTTGCTTCTGATCCGGGCGATTCGTCGCCGCCGCGAAATCGCTGTGCGGCTTGCCTTGGGCGCACGTGGATCCGCACTGCTGGGCCAGGCAATCATGGAAGGGCTCATCCTCAGTCTTGCCGGCAGCCTGCTCGGACTGGGTTTGGCCGCGTACGCGTTACAACTAGGCAGGAGTCTTCTACCCGAAACGCTACCTCTCATCAACCAGATTCATATTGACTGGCGGGTCGCCATCTTTGCGCTGCTGCTGGGAGTGTTCACCGGGATCATCTGCGCGCTGGCTCCGGCTTTCGCCGCAATTCGTACCAGCCTGAGTCAAGATCTCAAAGATGGTGGCCGGACAGGCAGCGGCGGCACGGGCCATGCCCGGTTGCGGTCTGCGCTGGTCGTCGCAGAAATTGCCATCGCCATGATGCTCGTGAGCGCGTCCGGCTTGTTGTTGCGCAGCTTTGAGAAGATGCGCTCGGTTCAGCTTGGGTTCCGTCCCGATCACACATTGACGGCCTACTACTCACTACCGGTAAACCAATATGCCACTCAGTCCGCGATCGACGGATTTGACAAGGAGCTTCTAACCCGTCTGCAAAAACTTCCCGGAGTCACATCGGCTGGCATCGGTTCCCTCTTGCCGGAGTCGGGTGGCAACACAAACCAGGCGTTCGTGGTGGAGAATTATGTCCCGCCAAAAGGCGCCGGCCTGAATATGTGCTGGACGTCGCAACTGCTGGGCGATTATTTCCACGCCATGGGAATCGCGCTGCGCCGTGGCCGGACCTTCAATGAAGCTGATAACGCCCATTCTCAGCTCGTGGTCATCGTCAACCACAAACTGGCTGAGCACTACTGGCCCGGACAGGATCCTGTTGGCAAGCGGATTCGTTGGGGAATGGAGGAAACTCCCACGCCCTGGCTGACAGTGGTGGGCGAAGTGGATGATGTGAAACAGGACGCGCCTGACCAGGACACCAAGGAGCAGGCGTACCAGCCCGCGCAGCAGTCGTTGGCTTCCTATGGTTCACTCGCCTCTTCCGTGTCCACAACGTTTGCGCTAACCGGTAATAGCGGATTCATCGTCCTGAGGACTGCTCTGCCTCCGCAAAATATGGAGAACGCGATGCTCTCCACTGTGCGTTCCATCGATACTCAGCTTCCCCTCACTCAAATGCAAACCATGGAGCACGCCGTTTCCGCCAGCGAAGCTCCGCGCAGTTTTAATACCGGACTGATTACGGCTTTCGCTCTTGCCGGTGTACTGCTCGCACTGCTTGGCATCTATAGCATCATCGCCTTCACGGCCGCACTGCGCACGCAAGAGATGGCCATCCGTATGGCTCTGGGCTCGCAACGCTCTGGGATTCTCCGCCTGATGGTTACAGCCGGTGCCAAACTGGCAATTGCCGGATGTGCTCTTGGCTTGGCCGGAGCTTTCCTGGCTTCAGGCCTTCTGCGTGCGTTCCTCTTTGGGGTGAGTCCTTTTGACCCGGTTGTTCTGACGCTTGCTACAGCCTTTGTCTTGCTGCTGGCTGTCACTGTTTCACTGCTCCCGGCTCGCCGCGCAGCATCGACGAATCCTATACAGGCACTCCGGGCGGAGTGAGTTGAACTGGTCGCTATTGCAGGCTTTGTGTCGACGAACGTGGCTCAATGGCCAGCGGACGAACCCTGCTGACGAGTTCATCCAGAAATTGGTCAGGATGCATGAATACGGCAAAGTGTCCCGCACCATGGATGAGTACAAACGCCTTTTGTGGCGCTTGGATGGCTTTCAGGTAGTCCCGCGCGAGTGCGGTTGGGGTGGTGAAGTCTTCCGCGCCCTGGAAGAAAAACATCGGAATCGAAAATTTCAGGCCAAGCTCTTTCGGCCCACTTGATTTCGTCTGCGGAACCAAACGCTCCGCGCTGAACACCTGGCCAGCAGCGGAATCGTTAATGTCTTCTACGGAACAGCCGGGAGCAACCAATGTGAGTCCCAGCGTTGATGACAAAAATCGGTCCGCGCCTTCGAACGCATTAGCCCATTTGCGCTGCACCCTAAACCCTTCCCCTGAGGAATATGGTGGCGGGCCAACTTTGCTCAGTTCCTCGATCGCGCGTTCATTTCCCAAAACTCGCGCCTTGTTAAGCAACGCATCATAGGCGGCAGCATAGTTTTTGGTTTCATCGGCCACTTGGCCGGTGCCTGCGTAAGCGTAGAAGAGATCCGGTCTGGTCTGCACCATCTTGAGGCCGATGATCGACCCAAATGAATGGGCTACCAGAACGATCTTCTGCTTCCCCAGATGTTTTCGCAGGTATTCCGCTAATTCAATTCCATCCTGTGCCATACGATCCACCGTGAGTGTGGACGCAATTCCAGGTCCTGACTTCTTCAGCGTACGTCCTGCACCCCGCTCGTCCCACTGCACGACCGTAAAATGCTCTTCCCATGGCGCAAACAGAGTCAGTGCCCAGCAACTGGTCACATCGCCGGGACCGCCGTGCAGGAACAGCAGTACAGGATTGGCGCGGTCCTGCCCATGAATCGTGATCCACTGCTCAATCCCACCAATCGAGACGAAGCTGGCTTCATCAATGCCATGGGACGACCGGATAGCGTACTGCTCCGCGTTGCGGGCCCGTACGAATGAAACCAGAGCATCGAATTTGCGATATTCCGGATCAAGCGGCGTGGGTTGCTGCGGGTCCTTGACAAACTGACCGAACGTTGCCCCTCCAGTGAAAATGAGCACAAAACTCCAAACAAATACTGAACGAAACATGCCGTGTCACTCCCTGAAGAACCAATTAGGGATAATTACGCACGCAAAGCTGTCTCGGTTACATAAAAAATGAGTTATCTGAAATGCACGGCAAAAGTTAGCAATTGGACGACTTGAACATGCCATCGCGAACCGCTCCACAAACGCAAAAAGCCTGCTCGTGTGAGCAGGCTTTTCGAAGAGACAAACTTTCTTTAAGAGCTTACTTTGACGACGTCACCAGCGAATGCGTGATGGCATGCACTGAGAGCGCAATTCGGTTTTGCACGCCGACTTTGCGCATCAGCTTGGCTACGTGCGCTTTCACGGTGCGCTCTTCAATGCCCAGCACTGATCCAATCTCTTTGTTGGAGCGTCCCGCCACCAGCAGTTCCAGAACTTCTTTTTCGCGATCGGTGAACGTCACACGGCCTGCGGGGAAGATGCGTCCCGGAGACGACGTCACGCGCTCAATGAAAATTGAGAGCACGCGCCGAGGAGCCCACACTGATCCCTGATGAACAATGCGCATGGCCTGAATGAATTCCGCCGGAGACGCCGCTTCGTCCACGTAACCTTTGGCGCCCGCAGCCAGCGCTTTGAGAATGGTTTCGTCATCCGCGCCACTGCCGGTGACGATAATGCGCAGGTCCGGCCGCGCCGCCTTCAGGCCCGCCATCACATCAAAAAGGTTCTGCCCTGCACGTGTACCAAGGAGCACCAGATCGATGTCTTTCCGCGGGCCCAGCTCTGCCAGACTGCACGAGATCAACTCCAGGTCCTGTTCCGTGTCGAACAGCGACTTTAGTCCAATAAATCGCAGTGGATCACTTTCCACTACCGCTATGCGAATCGTTGGCTTCTTGGACGTGGCTACCTTCATCAATACTCCTTCCCCGACGGTGGCGCCTGTGAGGAACTTAAGTACAATATAACTCGGACAGGACTGAAGGTATCATGAACCTCAGCCCGTGCCCATTCTTAAGCAGGGTACATGTACGCCGGGAGGAGCGCAATATTCAGGTGTTCTTCTGAGGGGTTACTTGCTGGCTTCCAGCAAACCTTCGCCGGGGGCCTGGTGCAGGCCATCAAGATGGCCCAGAACGAATCCGCGGCGGTATCCATCGCAGTAGCTTGAGCCCGCTCCTGCTTCATTCTTGTGGCTGGGATGAAAGCTGCACGGAACTGACTGCATATCCACCGGAACTTCTGATTCCCTGGCCCGGGCATGCGATGCGGCGAATCCATCCTGGTAACCGAGTGTCACGCCTCGGTCAAAAAACACGTCGTGGGCATCCTGCTTGCGAGCCTTGGCGCCAAGACGGCCGCCGACGGCACGAAGGCTGTCAATGGCCCGGAAGGTTCTTCCCGCATAACCGTCGCCATATCCTGCTTCCAGGCCCAGCCCAAAGCCCAGTTCAAACGACTTCTTCGGCCCGAATCTCTGGTCATACCCCAGAGGCAGGCCTTTGAACTGTTTGAATGCGGTCCGCGGATTCCTCGCCATGTTGATGTCGATGTTGCCTTCGTGATATCCCGTCTCATAACCATGGCGGTAGCCGTGCGCAAATGCTGAGCGTGTCAGAAGCGTGCCTGTTCCCGCTTCCTGGCAGTGGTTCTCTTCCACCGCCCCAGATGCACTGAGGACAAGGACCAAAGTAACGATGATGGCAATTTCGGGCTTCAACATCTGGGCTGGCAACTCACTGTCGACGTGCTGACGGTGAGATGAAGGGCCTGATTACCGGGATGTCACGCCCATCTCCGCCAACTAAGGTCTATTTACCAGCACCTTAAGTTGTTCTATGAATTCTCGGAAAACGTTTGTAGCTGGATACTTGGCTCACCTTAACCCAATCATGAAGAGTTTAGGCCCCTTCCAGTCGCCGGACAAAAAACCTGGGGGAATCGGTGGCAGGGAGGGAAGGACTCAGACTGATTAAAACGAGATCCCCCGGACGGCTAAACGGCTTTCCGGGGTTCGTTTTCCTCCCCGCGCGGTTAGGGCCAATTAAGCATGAAAAGCTTGCTGCATTATCTGCTGCTCGTGTCTCTTCTTGCGCCCTGTTGCTATCTCCCTGCCCAGACCCGCAACCCCTACGATCTGAAACTCGACCAACTCTACCAGCGCGTCTCATCTGCCGATAAACTCCAAAAACTCGTTCTTCTCGACCAGATGTTTCGCTTGCGGGACCGCCTGGACGACCGCGGACATCTTGAAAGCCTCCTCAGTTCGTTAGCAGATGACAGCCACCAGCCTCCGATTGTGTTTCGGGAAGCGGCTGCCCTGTCGGCTGACCTCGAGAGTGGAAGTAAGTCATCAGCCGAAGCACGCTGGTTCAGCAACGAAGGTACGAGGCAACAGGTGCTCTCTGACGCTGCCGCCCGGGTGCGGCCGAACGATGCCGGGAGCTACCAACTTCTCGCCGAACTCGAACTCATGGCCGGTTCACCCGATGCCGGCGCTCATATGGAGCAGGCTGCTCAACTCGCGCCTACCGCACAACGTTGGGAACTGCTTGCATCGTTCACTAATGACCCATTCCGCAAGTTTGCCGCGCTCGAATCAGGCCTCGCGCTGGCTCCCAATGACAGCCAACTGAATCTTCAGCTCGGGGCCTATTATGTTGGCCGCAACCAACTGGAAAAGGCGCGTGACGTCCTCATGCTCGCCAGCTCTGCCTCGCCGGATGACTTTGTGGTTCGTGGACAGCTGGCTACGCTCTATCTGAATCTGGGTTTGCGCTCGCAGGCTCTACGAGAGTTCAAGCAATTGCAGGAGCGCTTCCCACATCCCATCTGGCTCAGGTCACAGTTGGCCCTTGACTTCGAGCACCTTGGTCTCCGCGATGATGCTGCTCGCCTTGCCGCCTCGGTTCTGAGGGACGAGAGCAGCTCCGTAGAAATGCTTGAGCTCCTGGCCCGATTCCATGCCAGCCGCCAGATGACCGCCGAGTTGAAAACTGACTATCTCGCCTTGTGCCAACTTCAGCCCCACGTTGTGGAGGTCTGGAGACGGCTGGCGCAGCTTGAATTTAATTCCGGTGACCTCAACGGCGCTCGCTCAACCCTGTCACATCTCTTGCAGTTGAATCCCGCTGATGCAGAGGCCCATCGCCTTCTTGCCCAGACTTATCAGCGACTTCATCTGGATGCCCAGGCACAGCAGGAGCTCTCAACCGCGCAACAGGGTTCCGGTGCCGCACCCGGAACAGCTTCCGTACATTCGGAAGACAAAGATTTTTTAGAGAACGCAAGCGCAGTGGTAAAAGAAGCTTTCCTTCACCCGCCGCATTCCGCGGACGTGGCGCTGGCAGATGTTCGTGTTCAGCAGCTTGAAGCAAACGGACTGGACCGTGTACATGTGCAGCAGATCTTCTTCATCGGCT
This sequence comes from Candidatus Angelobacter sp., assembly GCA_035277785.1. Lineage (GTDB taxonomy): Bacteria > Acidobacteriota > Terriglobia > Terriglobales > Acidobacteriaceae > Angelobacter. The sequence goes on from DATEJX010000086.1 coordinate 38,217, forward strand.
CGGATGCGGCACTGGATGCCCATCGGCTTACCGAGATTCGTTACTCGCCGTCATCAGAAGCTTTGCGCGTAATCCGCGCTCGCGACTGGAAGCCGGACGGAAAAACCCTGGATGCGCAGGACCTTGGCGAGCGCGAAGAATCCGATTCTTCCCTTTCCATGTATTACGACGCGCGCACGCGAGCCCTTCGTTTTACCGGGCTGGAAAAAGGGGACGTGGTTGAAGTGGAATACTCCATCTCGCCTGCTCTTCGTTCCAGCCAGTATGGAAAATACTTTGGTGAGCTGGTCTTTTTTGCCGGCCAGGCCGAGACCCAGTTGAAGCGCTATGTTTTGATTGCGCCTGCAACGGAAACCATCTACTCCCATGCGGAGAAAGTCCAGCCGCCCACAGTGCTGACCCGTGACGAAAACAAGATTTTTGTCTGGGAGTCCCGCCAGATTCCCTCGCTGTTACGCGAACCGCGTGGCCCCGGAATGACGGAACTTGCACCCTATGTGCACGTCTCCACTTTCTCTGATTGGAGGCAGCTCGGCGCCTGGTACGCTGACCTGGTGCGGCCGCAGTTTGCGCTCGACCAGCCGCTCCAGGAAAAACTGTCTGCGTTGCTCGAAGGCAGGCATAATGACAGGGAAAAGATTGCCGCCATCCAGGATTTCGTCCTCCGCGGCACCCATTACGTCGCTCAGGAATTCGGAATCTATAGTTACAAGCCTTACCCCGTAGCGCAGACGTACGCGCGTCGTTTTGGCGATTGCAAAGACAAAGCCAGCCTCATGATTGCCCTGCTGCGTGCCGCCGGCATTGATGCCCGGCTTGCCCTTTTGCGAACCCGCTCGCTCGGTTCCATTGCTGCCACGCCGGCATCCATCGCAGTGTTTAATCACGCCATTGTCTACATCCCCAAATATGATCTGTGGCTTGATGGGACGGCCGATTACGCCGTGCGCGAATTGCCGCTGGATGATCAGGGCGCAATGGCTCTTACAGTTGGGCTCGATGGCACGGCGCAGCTTCGCTACACACCCATGAGCCGGGCCGCTGACAACTACACAAGGCATATCATTCAGGCCCAGCTTACGAACCAGGGCACGATTCGCTTTTCCGGCTCAACTGCGGCTCGCGGTGAAGATGCGCCGGGTCTGCGTCAGGAGCTTTCAGTTCGCGAACAGCAACTCGATAGCTGGCGCCGCGACCTCGCCCAGGTTTTTCCCAGTGTCCAGGTCTATAGCGTGACCGTTCGCGATGAAAAATGGGCCGCTGAAGAGAAAGTGGATGACGGCATCAACGTGGATTTCCGCGGAGATCTGGGTTCCGCCCGGCAAAAACGCGTGATTTCGCTCAGTTCCACCTGGATGCCGCGATCCTATACCGCAGCCCTGGCTCCTTCCAGCAGTCGTTCCCAGGACCTTGTTCTCTTTGCTCCATGGACGACGGAAGAGGAAATTCATGTTGCACTCCCTGCTGGCGCGCGCGTTGCCGAGTTACCACACGACAGGAGCATCACAACTTCTTTCGGCTCACTGAGAATTCATTACCGCAAATTTCCGGGTTCCATCCTGGTGCAAAGCAAGATCGAGTTTGATAACGCGCGCATCGCCGCCGCCGACTACCCGGCATTTCATGAGTTCTGCCTGACCGCAGAACGCAGCTTTCGCGATGAGATCAAAGTGGAGCTCCCGCAGTGAATCTTCTCCGGAAGCTGGGCTTACTTGCATCCTGCCTGGTTGGGTTGGTGGCTGTTTCTTCGGCTCTCCCCCTGCAAGGTCCGGCTGCGGAACGCGACGCCTCTGCGAAACTGCAACAGGATTTTTTCTCTGACTTTAATCTCACCGCCTCAGCCGCTGATGCTGATCAACTTCTGCGCCGTCACCCCGGTGATGTCATCGCTCTTTTTGTGCAGATGGAAACCGCAGCGCTTCAGCTGCGCACGGAATCAGTGCTCGATTCGGCTTTGCGCCTGTGCACCATGCCTGCGCCTCCGGAAATCCAGGAAATAGCTTCCAGCCGCATCCTGGAAAATGCGGGCAACTCCCGTTTATTCCGCGAGGTATTGCGCCGCGTGGGCCTGGCCATGGAAGAGGACAACGCATGCACATTCAACCTTCGCCTGGCACTCGTCGCCGCAGCGGCGGATGGCGCAACCTCTCTGGACCTGGATAAAACGGCCGATTCTGCAGGCCTCCTCACGCGCTGGCGCATCGCAGGGCCTTTTGGTCATTTCAGCAACCTGGATTTCAACCGCAAGTGGGCGCCGGAGTCAGCCGCATACTGGACATCCACGGCTTCGTCTGTTGAGCGGTTCTGGTTTCGCGACGGCATGCTTTCCTTCCCGGAATACTTTTCCGCTCCCGGGATCTTCTATGCCATAGCCGAGGTGCAGAGCGTAACCAACGGTCTTTCCCAGCTTGATGTGCTTAGCCCTGGCCCCTATATCGTCTTCATAGACGGCCGGCCGATCTTATCCATGGATTCGCGGTATGTTACGGGCGCAAACCGCAATTCAGCTACGATACACCTGGCTCCGGGGCCTCATCGCGTCATGGTGAAGCTCACCACTGACGCCACGCCCTTCAGCGCAGACTTACATCCGGCGTTTTCATCATCCAGGCAACGCCCTATTTTGTCCTCCAGCCCTCCTGCTGCCGATTACATCCGCGCTCTGCTGGAATACTTCCGCGGCAATCTGAGTGAGGTGGAGCGAAGGACTGCGTCGCGCTCGGACGATGACCACGGGCCGTTTCTTTATCTGCGGGCGCTTCTCTGGTCAGCCGCCGATGACCATTCACCGCGAGCTGCTGAAGCCTGGCGATCACTGGCCAAAGCGCATGCTTCGGCGTTGCTCGCGAATGCCAAAGCGGCGGAATTCTCCCTTGAGAATGACGCCTCCAATGAGCTTCGCGCTGAAATCATGAAATTGGCACAGCAGCGTCCTGAATCCGATATTGCAGCAAACCTCGCGCTCCGTGTAGTTGGTTCTGATACGCCAGCAAGAACGCGGGCTTTTGCTCATCTGCTTGAGTTGCACCCGGCGTGCTCTTACCTGCTGGATGCCGCCAGGTTCTACGACTTTGCGGGTGATCCCGCGAACGCTCAGAAAACTGAACTGCGTATGGCCACTTGTGCGCCTGAATCCCTTCAGTACGCCCGCGTGCTTTCTGATTCAGGGCGGCATCGTGATAGCGCGGCTTTGCTGGAGCAGAAAATCAGGAAGAATCCTCTGAATCGCGCCGCGCGAAAACTACTGGTGCAGGAGCTTGTGCTTTCTGATCAATTGGACAAGGCCAAAAAGCAGGCCCAGGAACTGCATTCCATTGCGCCTGGCAGTCGTATTTACGCCAAACTGCCTTCCGATCCCGCTGCTGTTCTTGACAGCAACAGTCTGCGCGCGCAGAATTTTGTTTCACAGGCGGAATTCTATGCCCGCTACCGCGAGGACGGCACACAAGTGGTTCGCGCTTCTGCCAGGGATAAGAGTCTGGCTGGAAGCCCCGTAGCCATCCTGCTCTCCGACCGCGTTCTCAAAATCCGCAGTGATGGCACTGCTTCTCTTTACTCGCATCAGGTAACCCGGCTTCTCGATCATCAGTCCATCAGCCGTTACGGAGAGGTCGTTCTGCCCCGCGGCTCTGAGATTCTCGAGTTGCGCACCATCAAGCCCGATGGTCGAACGGTTGAGCCCGAACTCACGGCACAAAAGTCCGCCATCTCCATGCCTGCTCTTGAGCCGGGAGACTGCATCGACGAAGAGTTTGTCACGCACTACTCTGACTGGGCTCTGCTTCCCGCCGCGTCTTCACTTTTTGAGTTCGGTTCCCTCAGCGCCCCGGTTTTGCGCACGCAGTTCATGCTGCTTGCTCCAAAGTCGGCAAACGTCAGAATCGAGCAACTGAACGGCGCGCCCGCAGGCGCAACAGAAGCCGTCGGCGAAGATGTGGTGCACACATGGAAAATGGACCACCTGGCGGCAGTCGCCGCCGAACCTTTCTTCCCTGCCGGCGTGCTCCCGGCCATTACAGTGAGATCAACCGAAAGCACGCTGGAGCGTTTTGAGGATGCGTTGATTGATTCCACCCGCATTGGACCTCATGTAGTGGAAGTCGCGTTAGACCAGAGATTTCCTGCGAATGCTTCTGATCGGGAAAAAGCTCTTGTGCTCTATCAATACGTGACTGAGAAATTGGGCTCGACGGGCGCTGATTTTTCCTCGAGCACGGCAGAAGATGCCTTTTCTGCCGGTGAGGGGAGCCGCACCTCTGCCCTTCTCGCCCTCGCGCGTGCAAGCGGCCTCAACGCAACGCTGCTGCTCGCGCGCAAAATAGGCGCCAACTGCACGTCAAACGTGAGCCTGGACTGCTATACAGAACCGCTGGTGCGTTTTTGGGTTGGCGGGGAAGTCATTGATGCGAATGCAGAAGCCGACGACGTCGCTTTCGGCGAGATATCTCCTGTTCTCGATGCTCACAACGCCTGGCTGGTTCCTCTGGCAGCAGGAAACTCAGATAAGCCGGAGATCATCTCGCTCTCCATGCCTCCGCTTCAGGAGCAGACGGTCGGAGAAGGCGACCTCTTCCTGGACAGGAATGGAAATTTATCGGCGAGTATCCACATCCGGCTCGGCGCCTCGCGCGCCCAGGAAGTCAGGGCTGGTCTTCATACAGGGAGCGGGCGCGAGCGCCAGGATTTGTTTGAGCAGTTTGCTTCTCGCATATTCCCTGGGGCCACAGCCGTCCAGGGTGATGTTTCTCACCCGGCAGAACCGCAGCAGCCTCTGGAGCTTTCATTGCGGTGCGCCGTTCCTCAATTCATCAACATGCAACCGGGTCTGAGGGAAACAGGGCAGCTTGCTCCCCTTCTCGGACTGAGGAACTCATTCGGAAAAATTGCCCGCCGTACTTATCCCATGCTCCTCAACTCAGTTTTATCAGAGAGCACAATTTTCCATTTGCATTTGCCGGAGGGAGTTTCGGCCGCTTCATTGCCGCACGATATGACAATCAACAGTGAATTTGGACAGTATGCCATGAAATTCTCAGAGGGCAACGGGCAGCTGAATATCACGCGCGAATTCAATATTCCTGTTCAGCTGGTTCCGGCGGAGCGGTTTCCGGCTTTTCTGAACTTTGCGCGGCGAATCGATGACGCCGAGCGTCAGATGATTACATTCTCCATAGGAAAGGAAGCCGCTATCAAAAGCAGCACGTCAGCGGCGGAATAAAATCTCCTGGCCTTGCAGGCAAAATAGATCAGTAGCGGCTGCCACCAGCCACAGGAATGTTGCGTACGCCCCCACCCTGGTGTTCGCCGATGCGCTCCAGAAACGCGGCCGCCATGTCAACGAACTTGCTTCCCTTCTCAATGTACTCCGGTAGGTTATGCCAGATCTCTTCAAACTTCTCCGGATGCTCAGATGCCAGCGTGGCCGCACCAATTCCGGCCACAGCCAGTCCCGCCGGACGGCGGCCCGTCAGGAAAAGGATTGCCCCTGCTGCAAACGAGCCATATATCAACACCTTTTTCCAATCCATCTCTCACACCCTCCGGCACTCAGCCAAATTTATAAACTCACCTATTAGAGCAACGGCATCTTCGCTTTGTTGCCCTCTCACACACGGGCCGCTTTCAACCACTAATGAATTATAGCCATGAACAGGCATCGATCCTTGCTTTGCGAACAGAGTCGAAGAACAAAGCGAGAATCTACTCCGAAGGAAAATTCAGGACGATTTTTGCAAAAAGAAAAGTGGGCGTCGGTATAGGGGCGACGCCCACGTGGGGGTACTGCGTATGTTGTTACCAAAATAGACGAAATCTATAAGAAAAAGTTTCACCGATTGGCGAAATTAACATAAATAAACATTTTATTATCAACACGCTTTACAAACTGTTGAATCGGCTGCACGTTCGACGAAGGACAGAAAAAAGCCCCTCAATTTCTGAGGGGCCGGAGACAATAAGGAGAGAGGAATTGAGATCTATCCACCAATTTGCTGCGCCACCAATTCTCGGACCTGCACCCGTGCGTTGTGCAGCGCCAGCATTGACTCTTCCTGCGTCAATCCCAGCAAACCTGAAATCTTCTTGTGCTCGTATCCCTCCACGTCATGGAGCAAAAACACCAGCTTTTCGGTAGCCGGCAGCTGTACCACTGCGCGCTCAAGATGTACACGCTTAATATTTCCGCGGATGTTCTTTGCTTCGATGGAAGCGACAGCATTGAGGCTCAGGGTGCCAATCGGCATCAACTCACGCATTTCTGCCAGGAACGCATGGTCCACGTGATCAGTATTCGGCTTTTCAGAAGCTGCAAAAGCACGCAGGAAGGTGTTGCTGACCAGCTGTTCAGCTGCGAGTTCGTTATCGGTAAGGTAAAAAGCCAAAGAATAAATTCTGTGGCAGTTGTCGTTGTAGATCTCGCTGTATTCGGCTTTGTTTCGTTCGGCGGCAGGAGCAAATACCACCATATTCTCCAATACGCCTTGGAAGCTGCTTGCCATTGTCGATCTACCTCTTTTCTGCCCGCATGAGGGTCGGGAATATCGTCTCGTCGAGTGGCACGCAATGACTAAAGCAATCTCGATGCCCAAGGAACGATGTCCCTATGGATTCTTGCATTTAGAAAAGTTAAGCCATTGATTTTATGGGATTTATTTGAGTATTATGCGACGAAAAAGGGTGAACAACTATCAAAGGCCGCTGGCGGAATAAAATCTTGGCTGATACATTGAGCCCTGATTATGAGCATCAAAATACCACTTTGGAGAAGCTGCAGACCAACAATCTTAAGGTCGGTGGAACTACCGAACTACAATTACTTCCCTATAGTTGTCTCTTCCAAGGAAGAATTTACGAGAAGCGAAGTCGGCAAACAGGCTTTCCACGTGCCGGTTGTTAAATATCCTCTGAATCTTAACGCTCCCCTTTGGCTCCATCTCCAGGGTGTCAGATTGAGAGATGTGGTACCGGTAAAGAGCAGCGTTTGGGCCCGGATCTTTGTCATGGAAAAACGCCAACAGTGTCCCGTGGGGCTTCAGCACGTAATGGATTCGTTCCACCAACGGCTTCACCAGCGGTTCCGGCAGGTAGTCGGTTACGTCCCAGCAGAGTACAGCGTCAAACTGGCTTTCAGAGTATGTAAGGTTGTCAGCCAGAAATTTCTGGGGATCAAACTGCTCTAAGCCGTCGTCCTGCCGGGTGAGGTAATCAGGATCTTTGCACGCCCGGAGCACATCTTCCGTGGACAGACGAAGACCCATTTCTGTGAAAAAGGCAATGTTTGCGGCAGAAGTGGAGCCCAGGTCGAGAATGGAAAGTCTCTGCTCGCCAGCCGCCTTAAGGTCCGACTGCAGGCTGCGCATGAACTCTCCAAATCCAATGGACCGGCGTGTGCTGCGTGGCGCGGCAGTTCCCTTCTCCTGCGCATTGGACGGGGACGACTCTCCTCCGCCACGGAACCAGCGGGAAAGGCTGTGATTGGGGGAGTTCATGGCTCCCCCAATCCTACATTATTTGGGTTCTGTAAAGGAACCCTGTGACCCGGAGCTCGCGTTATAGGTCGTGCCCGAGCTCATGCCCATACTTGAGCCCGCGGAGGCTGCCACCACCATCGGTTTCCGTGTCTCAGAATGGCTGTCCTTATTTTCCTTGATATCGATGGATCCTTTGAAATAAGCGCCATCCTCAATCACGATCCGCTGTGTGCTCACGTCGCCAACGAGAGTGCAGGCTTTTTTCAGCTCCACCCGTTCCGTGGCGGAGACGTTGCCCTCCACTCGTCCGTGCAGGACGATATCGCGCGCTGTAATTGACGCCTTGATCTTGCCATTCGGGCCGATCACCAGCTTGTGATCCCGCAGGTTGATGTTGCCTTCGATTTCACCATCGAGGTAAAGATCTTCGTTTCCCGTGAGTTCACCACGGATGACAACCGATTTGCCAATGTGGCCAACATCGGCGCGATCGGCGGCCGGATGACTCATCTTGGTTTGGTCCTTGGGGGCTGTGCTAAGGCTGGATGTCGGGGTGGCGGCGACGGCGGGCGACGCTGACGGCTGATTGCTGCTCATGGGCTGATTATCCTCAGGTCTGGGTTTCCACATAACGTCTATTCCTTTTTTTGGAGTGTTGCGCTTGCGCTGCCACAACCGTTCCCAATCTCCTTCGGGACAGCCATAGAAACTCAAATCTTCGGAACGGCGCCGTTCGGCTTGCAAGCCAGCCGCGCGGCTGTCTGACTAAGAATCGATTTCAGGATCCACCAGCAACTTCCCGGAACCCGGGTAAATGGAAGTGACCGGCCAACTATGGCTCTCGGCCTGTGATTGCTGAATCCTTTAATGGGGCTAAGTGTACGCCCGCATTCATCTGCAAAACAGTTACTCTGGGAGTTGCACCCTGAAGGTAACCTCGTGCCTATCCGTGGCACCCCTGTTCCCAATTTTCCGAAATCAGGTGAGCCGCCGTGATTACCAATTTGTAAACATTTGCAGTCGACAATTAACTATATTTAGATTCAACGGCTTAGATCAACTCTGAAGCAGGAACTCTGATCCAGTTTTGGCCATGCGTTTGCATTTCAGTTAACCGTCGACCGAACGGAAATGTCACGGCGGCGAAGGGGCCGAAAACCAGGGGAACAGCGGCCTCACGAAGTCGTGACGATTTGAGCCAATGGGACTGCCTTTTCCGAAGTGGTCGATGCTCCAAGAGGGCGGCTTCAAAAAAGCCGCCTTCTGTTATTTTCGAGGCAATGATTTAAGCCAAGTTGAAATTCAAGCAACAAGCCACCAAATGTAAATGCAGGCCATCTGCAGTCTTCTTCCAATTTCCTCCAAGCCGATTGTTGAGTGCTGGGGACTGAGTGCTGGGTTAAGGCAGTGCTAAAATGCAACTACACTGGGACCGCTGGGCGTCTAACTAAAGAGAGTAACTGGCTCAAATTCTCCTATGCTGTCGAACATCCTGGCCCGGGCATATTTCTTGCTTTTTGCCGCCGTGCTTCCTCTTTGCGCGATTGCGCAGAACCATCGCAGTACATCTGCTTCCAGGCATCAACCCGCGCTTGCTGCTCAAAACCAGACACCTGGAGTTAGTGCATCCGGCCAACACACGGCACCGGCCACGCCCCAGACTCCTCCTCTTCCCAGTGACGCAACGCAGTTTGTGCGCGAGGTGATTCATCACGAGCTTACGACGGAAGCTCAGGACCACAGCCACTGGCGCTATCGTGCGCATCGCGAAGACGAAAAGAGCAACATTGACAAGGATGTTATTGAGACTCGCGAGGGAGAACTGACACGAACCCTCCTTCTCTGGGGCCGGCCGCTCACATCTGACGAACGCCAGAAGGATGAAGAACGCATGCAGAAGCTGGTTTCGGATCCTTCGGAGCGGGCCAAGCGGCTCAAACGCGAAAAGGACGATAGTGACAAGGGCCGCGAGATGTTCAAGGCGATCCCTGACGCGTTCGTCTTTAAATATGACGGGATTGAGAATGGCCTTGTCAGATTGGCATTCTTCCCCAATCCTAACTATGACCCGCCCACCAGAGAGCTGCGCGTCTTTCGCGCTCTGAGCGGCAAGATGTGGATTGATTCCGCTCAGAAGCACGTGGTGCGCATTGAAGGGCAGCTCTTTCAGGATGTGACTTTTGGCTGGGGGATTCTTGCCCGGCTGAACAAAGGGGGCACTTTTGTGGTCAACCTGCGGGAAGTTGGCCCTGGTCATTGGGACATGACATCACTGGACGTGAACATGTCAGGCCATGCCATTCTGTTCAAGAACATCGCCGTGAAAGAGCATCAGACCCAAAGCGAGTTCCGCCGCGTTCCGGATAACCTGACCATGTCACAGGCTTACAACATGCTGCAAAAGGATGGAGCGGTAACGGCAAATAATCAACCCACTCCAACCATCCACAAATAAAGTGCAGCCTTCCTCCTTGGACCTTAGGCCCCCAGCAAACCATAGATGAGGACCGCCAGCACTATCAGGCTTACCGCAACGTAAACAGAATCTTTCTCAAGCCCAAACGAAATCGCTGAAAAAAATACCCGGGCGATTGGAGTGAGTACCAGCAGAAGCAATCCGAGCTGGATGATGCCATGGCTATCAAGCCTCACTGCGCTTCCCACTACGCCGCTGACTGTGCACAGGTATTGCGGCTGGCCATGGAACTGGTGGTAATCTTTGCGGTTTGTCCCGTGCTGAGCCAGATAGTAGATTCCGCCTGCCAGCACCACGAAGGCTGATAACAGCACGCCTGCGCGCAGCAGGTTGCCAATGACGTGCTCGGTTTTCTCATCTGTCCATGAAAAGCTCATAGGCGTCCTGTAAGTGCGTTGAAGATCAACTCAATTGCCATCACAATGATCACCACGGCAAAAACCCGGCGCAACCATTGTGTTTTGGCCCGTGCCAGGAGCTTTGCTCCGAAAAAAGATCCTGCCACCACTCCGAGCATTACCGGCATGGCGAGTGAAGGATCGATATAGCCTCTGCGCAGGTACACGCCAGCGCTGGCCGCAGCAGTCACCCCAATCATGAAGTTGCTGGTGGTAGTGGACACTTTGAAAGGCAGCTTCATCGCCTGATCAAGCGCCAGGACCTTTACCGCGCCCGATCCAATGCCCAACAATCCTGAAAGCGTCCCTGCGCCAAACATAAGGCCAAACCCGCTTGTAACAGACGAGACTTGATAAGAACGCGGCCCCTCCGGCGTGGGATACGTGCCGTGCATCCGCAGCGCTCCCGCAAGCGGGTCAGGGCGAACGTCCACAGGGTGCTCTGGCTGTGCGCGTCCCGAAATGTACCCCGAATAAAGAAGCACCGCAGCAAGTATGAGTGCTATTCCTTCTACTGGAGTTTTGGTGGCCAGATACGCCCCCAGCACGGCGCCAATGGTGGTGGCGATCTCCAGAAACATTCCAATGCGGATGTTGGTGTATCCCTCTTTCACATACGCTGCCGCAGCTCCGGAAGAAGTAGCGATGACGGAGACAAGAGCGGCCCCGGCAGCATAGTGTATGTGGACGTGAAACCAGAGCGTCAGCACCGGCACAAGGATTGCCGCCCCGCCCAATCCGGTCAGAGCGCCCAATAAGCCGGCGAGGAAGGACGCAATCCACACCACCAGCGTGAATTCAATGGTATTCATTTGGATTGATTAGGATAAATGCTGCTAATGCACTCTCAGGCGCCGGATGAACCCTTTTTTTTCGAAAGGCCTCACCGGCGAAGAAGCCGTGATTTTACAAGCCGTACCCGGCGAAGTGATAAGATGCTGATTAGTTGTCTCGCAAAACGATGTCTGCAACAGGTTCTGGAGTTCATCGGAAAAGCCAGACTTCCGTAAAAGGCTGGAAGCTGGTTCTATATGCCTTTCTGGCGTCTTCGTTCGTACTGTTCGTTTCCTTGATCATCCAATGGCTCGTTTATGACGACTGGCTGCGTCGAACCGGCCCGCTACATCTGGTGGGAACCTCAATCGCCGCACTGCTGACCTTCATCTTTGCCGTTCGCTGGCAGAACTCTGTAAATCAACGCGAGCAGGAACTTGTACGGCACTTTGAGATCATCTTGCAGATGAATGACCGCATCCGCAATGCTTTGCAGGCGATTGAATGCGTGACTTATCTTGCCGATCCTCAAGCCACAGAATCGGTGCGGCAATCGGTGAACAACATTGATGCCGTCCTGCGCGAGGTACTGGAAGACACCAATCCTTCCGCGCAAGCGCGCGCTGCCTCCAGGAGTGCCTCAGCGGGGGTTACTCGCAGATCTGCCTGATTACTTTCTCGCTGCTCTATTCCACCAGCCGGTATTCATTTTGAGGCCGCGTAAAACCCCTGCTTAGCTGACACGTGGAGTGGTGGCAGTCCTTTGGGTGGATGCAGCTTAACTTTGATCTTGTGCCACTTGCCATCATGGGGTTTGACCGTGGGCTCATACGCCAGAATGTATTCGTTGCGCAGAGCAATTCCAATCTTGTTTGCCACGTCAGGCAGGTCCCTGGGGTCTGAGACGGTGAAACTCTCGCCACCAGTGACGGATGTGATATCCGAGAGGAGCTGCGGCCCGTATCGTTCTTCCGGAGTGCTGGCAAACATATCAAAGATTCCAATGGAAAAAATCTGAACGTCGGCTTCTTGCACCGTTGATTTAACTTCATTCTCCGTATAGCGGCTGTGGTTGTCTCCACCGTCAGAGATGATCAGCAGCGCTTTGCGTTGATAGCGCGCATTCTTCATGGTTGATAGGCCAAGATAAATCGCGTCCAGGAGCGCGGTAGTCCCATGCGGTTGAGCGAACATCAGACTGCCGTCCAGTTTCTCAACGTTTTGGCTGAAACCGGAAACAAGGCGCGGACGATCAGCAAAAGCAATCAGAAAGAACTCATCCTGCGGATTGGCTGTCTCGATAAAGGTACGAATCGCCTCACGAGCCTTCATGATCTTGTCGTTCATGCTTCCGCTGACGTCGAATATTACGCCCAAAGAGATAGGCGCATCCTGGCTCCAGAGCGCCTGCAGATGCTCCTTTGTCTTGTCCTGATAAATTTCAAAATTTTTCTTGTCCAGCCCGGTCACCAGGCGATCCATCGAGTCGGTCACAGTTGTGGGCACTAATACCAGATTAGTCTCCGTTCTGAACGGCTTGGGATGGTCATCTAGTCCCGCAGGCTCAGCGGCAGAGAGTGGAGGAGCGGTCTCGCGCGGAACAATGTGGACGTTGGTATCATCCTGGCTCCAGCATCTTCCAGGATTGATCAACATGACAGCCACAAAAAATACCAGAATTACTGGCGGGAGAAACTCCAGGAACCGCTTGCACGAGAGGCCCATGATCGCCAACCTTAAATAGAGGCCCGCCGGCTCGTACTCAGGGCAGAGGCTGTGCACGGGAGCGAAGCGTCGAGATTCAGGAACGCTCGGATTAGATGCCTCTCCCTGGGCGCAGTTTGGCTACGCCGCTGCAGCGCGATGCGCTCTTGCAATACGCCAAGTGCCCCGGGAGTCCCGCGGCTTCGCGACAGCTCTCCTTTATTTATCAACCACTCGTACCGGAAAAGCATCTAGTGTCTGGAGCTATTCGATTGGTGAGACATCCTTATGCGCATTCATGAAGGCAATTTCGCTTACGATCTTGAACAGCCAGTGGATCCGTTGACGCAACTTCGATCCAAATGGAAGTTCACCGTCTACAAAGTCAGACCGGTGGAGCAGAAACTGGTTTCCGGCGAAGCTGATACGCGCGAAGCGGCGGAAAAAAAGGCTCGGACTGAGCTTGCCAAAGCTGCCCGCTCAGCAGACTCTCAGGCCGCTTGATTTACGAATCGCTCCAGGTGTCCTGTCAAAAGCGACGCTGTCTCCTCTTCTTAGCGCCCACACCGTGAGGTGAAGTGTTTTCAAAGCGCTCGCACTCTTAAGACACTCCTGGCGGCGAATTCACGGGAATCGTGCAGTAACACTCTCTTAGTCCCTAGGTCCCGCTTTGTCGGCGTGACGTGTCTCACATCCAGCAGCTCAGCTTCTTTTGCAATGAGCAGCTCACGTAAGGCAAACCCGAACGCTTGCGCCCTATCTAAAGGGTTGTCGCCACTTCCCAATACTTAAGGCCTGAACGAAGGGGCCGAAAGTACCAGGAGGATGTAATGAGAAAGGCATATCTGATCACAGCGATCCTGCTGCTGTCAGCGGTTTGGGTTGTTGCTCAGACCGGTTCATCAACATCACCGAGTTCACAGACGCCCAGCAGCAGCACATCACCATCAACATCGGGCGCCCAGTCAACGACTCCCAGCAGCGGTTATCCGCAGAGCACTTCACCGTCGAGCACTTCTCCCTCGAGCCAGACCCCTGACACGAGTTCATCGACCACGACCACCACACAGACCACTCAGACTTCGTCGACTTCTGATACTGGAAGCCAGACGATTGAAGGATGTCTCAGCGGTTCTGCCGGCAATTTCACTCTGACCGATCAGTCGGGCAAAACCTATCAACTGGCCGGCGACACCTCCAAATTGAGCGATCATGTGGGACATCAGGTCAGTATTACTGGTTCTGAAGCCAGCGGCGCCAGCGGGAGCGCAAGCTCCTCCACCAGCCCCAGCGGCAGCACCAGCCCCAGTGGCAGCACCGCCTCGAGCGGCTCTTCGTCTTCTGGCAGCATGGGCTCTTCTGCTTCGCAGAGCACGTTTACTGTGAAGAAAGTGAAGATGATCTCCAGCAGCTGCCCGGCCGCAAAATAAATTAGCTGCGGTCTGGAAAACAAGAACCCCTGAAGCGTGTCTGCTTCAGGGGTTTTTGGTCTTCAGATGTTTCCTGCTTATGGATTCACGTGCAACCGGCCGTCGCGCAAGACGGTGCACTTGCGGTCCCGCCAGATGATCTTGTCTCCCAGAAAGCCTCCCAGCCAGACTACAAATCCAAGCAGGTCCTGGAGCGGCAGCAACCAGCACTGCCGGCGCAGAAGGGGATCGTGAACCACGAATTCAGCGGTTGCAATTGCCGCCGCGGTGCGAAGTGCAATTGTTACGATCAGCACAGGCCATGCCACTGGCCACAAAGCAACAACCAGCAACGCCAGAGGAAGCGGATAAGTAAAAAGTTGTCCCCAGTAGCCTGCAGGACGTGAGCGACGTGTGCTTCGCGCCCAGCGAAGACGATGAGCAAAATTTCGCAGCATGCTCTGGCTTCCGATGCGATGTTGAATCACCGCAGATGAAAGCAGGACCTCATAGCCCATCTCGGCGGTGCGCTGTCCAATGACAAAGTCCTCGGCCAGAAATTCCTGTAAATAACCAAAGCCTCCCATGGCCTCAAGGATCTCTCGTCTGACGGCAATCGTGCAGCCCAGGGCAAACCGCATCCCCTCAACCATGCGCGCCACCATCACACCGCCCAGGAGCTCAGTATTCATTCCCACGGCCTCCGTCCTTGACCACATGCTTTTGCCAGGCACAGCGCGATAAGGGCAGGTAATCAGGCCCACGCGGCTGTTCTCAAATTCCCTGGCCAGCCGTGAAAGCAGATCTGGTTCCACACGAACATCACTGTCACACATTACCAGCAGGCCGTGTTGCGCTTCCCGGACAAGACGATTCAGGCTGAACGCTTTTGCATTTGGGATGGGGGATTCGCCTGTCACAATCAAGCGGGCCTTCACCGGACCATTCCAATATTCCTGAATGATCTTCTCAGCCACGGCAGCCGCGGGATCATCCGACCGGTGCACGCCGAAAAGGACTTCGTAATTCGGGTACTCCTGCACAAAAAAACTGCGCAGGTTCTCTTCCAGTCCTTCGTCATGTCCGCAGAGTGGTTTGAGGACACTGATTCCGGGGCTGGAGAGCGGATCAGGAGGAACAACAGAAAGGTAACGCCGGGTTGCGACCACTACCAGGACGCAATAAACGAGCGAGCCCGCCAGGAGAAATCCGAGTATTGCGGTGATAAGGGTTACCATCATCTGCCTGAAGTCTCCTTTTCGGAGCCTCCGCCCGCCTCCGTCAAGTGGTTGGTGAAAAGAAACTTTCCGCCCCTGCTCGCGACTTCATAGAACTGTTCGCTTCCTGCACTCTTTCTCAACGCGTCCAACTGCGAGCCGTCGGTGGCGAAGTAGTAGCGCCTTGGCGATGACCACAATCTATGAAATTCTGCGTCATCAATGAATACATGCGGAGCTCCCGGAGCATAGGAGCCATACTCGAGATTGTTGAAACGGCCATTTAAGAGCAACGCGTTCTGCCCTGAATAGTACAAAAGCGCGGAGAAAGGATAATACGCTCCGTCAATAATAATGTTTCCCCTGGGCTCTTGACGCAGCTTTTCCGCCAATAAGCGCGATGACAAATATGGATCAAATGTCACCATAGCCAGGCGAGCGGCGTGAAAGAAAATGAGCATGGCGGCCGCGATGGTAAGAATTCTGAAATTCTTGCGTAATACAAAAGCACCGATTGCTCCCACTGCGCATGCAATTGCCGCAAGAACCAGCGGCATCCTCAAATATGCGAAGGATCTGAGTGTGAGGTCCCCCATATGCCCCAGTGAAAGTGTGTAGGCGCTGGGATGTTGCTCCAATGCTGACGAGATATCACCGTTCGCTGGAATCCCACGCACCATGTAAAGGATGGCGAGAATCGTCGCCAATCCCATGGCGTAGATGCTGCCAAGAATTCTGCTGCCACGAACAAACCATCGCTCTCCCGCAGGACCATTCAGACCCGAGCCCAGCAGCAATGCCAGTGCTGGATAAATGGGCATGGAATAATATTCCTGCGTCGTGGAAAAGCTGAAAAACAGCATTAGAAAGCCGCTCCAGCAGAGCGCCATGAGGCGTGTGCGTCCCGCACGATCAGAAGGCTTGTAATTCATCCTGATAGCAGCAGGAAAATAAAGGCTCCAGGGAAATAGCCAAACCAGAGTCAGCAACCAGAATGCCGCCCGCGGAACGGTGTTGTAGTCGTGCGGGTAGCGCAGCCCAAGGAACCGGAGCACATGCTCGTTCATGAAATAGAACCAGAAAAATCCGTGGTATTCGCCGGGGCCGCTGTGCATGGTGAATGCAAAGTGGGGAGGCATGCGCAGCATTGCAAGAATGTGCCACGGGGCAGCGATGAGTAGGAAAATCACAACTCCTGTACCAGCATGCAAGCGTCGCCACGTCTCACGCAAAAAGAGCTGCCGCGTAATGGCAAGGTAGATCAGCGCACCGCCCAAAACCAGAACCAGCGGTAGCAGCCCCTTCAATATAACTCCTACAGCCAGACTTACCGCCAGCAGTGCAGCCCATCGCCTGGGACTGCTCTCTTCACCATCTTCATTTAACGCCCGCTGCAGAGACCAGAAGGCCACGCATACACATAATGTAAGAAGAACATCCGGGATGAGAATACGAGTAAAAAGAAATAAGCCTACACAGGTGGCGAGCACAAGGCCGGCGAGAAATCCGGAACGGTCGCCGAATGCCCAACGTCCATACCGGGCCGTGACCCAGCACAGCAGGATTGCGCCCAGAGCGAAAGGGATTCTGGCCGCCCAGTCATGTATGCCAAAAACGGCGTACGATCCCGCGATCAACCAGTACGGCAATGGCGCTTTCTCAATGTACGGAACGCCATCAAGATGTGGAATGACCCAGTCATGCGACTGCAGGATGTTCCAACCAAGTTGTCCATGCGCTGCATCAACGTCGTCCATCAATCCCGGAGGCGAAATAATACAGCCCAGAAAAATTGCCGCAGCAATCAGCAGAACGTAGAGCTGCCAGTGTGACGGGACTGGAAAAGAATTCCCTCCCGTGCTCCGCTGGTCTCTTGCCTGCAGTATTTCTCCTAAAGCGGGAATGCTGTTGCTCCTCTAAGCCGCAGGACACATTGTTGCCGGGAGTTCGCCGTGCAAGCCAGTCAGCTCTGCGTTTCATTGGTCTGCTCTCGATTATAAATACTGGAAATATAAAAATTACTGTTAAGCGCATTCACGTGGTTCATGTCCTTTAGGGCAGAACACGCCTGCAGAGACTCGCGGCAGTCATTCTGGATGCATGGTGATGGCTTGGAATGTAATCTGAAGATCACGCCGTCCGAGCAATTCAGCAGGCACCGTTTTTACTCTTCCCGATGAGCGCTAAACGCCAAAGAGATTCGGGGCCAGTTTGTGGTAGTTCTTTTCCTGCGCCCAGAAGTTCAGGGAAATGGTCGCCAACTCGTCAACCACGGGGACTGCCCGCCCATTTTTGGTCAAGTCAATGGACTTGATATAAGACCTGCAGGTGTCGCAGGCATCCACGCGGACATAGTCAAATTCATTGGCAACGAAAACGGGAAGTTTATCCTTGTGCTCTTCACCGCAACCGGGACAAAGCTGCCGGCGGTAGTTCCACTCCATTGAGCAAAGAGAACAGATTAGTGAGCGCCTGCCGCCATCGCCTTCCGGACGCATGACCGCAACTTGCGGTTTTGATCCGCAGAAAGGACAGAGAGGAGGACTATTTCCCTCCTGAACGCCCCTGGCTTTTTCAGCCAGCAATTCAGCATAAGGCTGAAGCAGTGCATTCGCAAAAAACAGGTACTCCGGCGCGACGTCCTGAGCTTCCGCCCGGTGCTGCCAGACGGTTTGCAGAACTTCCAGCCACGCTTCCTTGCCAGCTTGCGCAAGTTGATCGGCAGCCGCCCTGAGTTGCGGCGAGCCTTTGTGGTTTGTCAGTGTCAAGAGTTCGCGAAAAAAAGGAATGAGGACCTCAACATCATGGTCCTCAGAGGTGGAAAGCTCTTCGTAGGTCGATTTTTGAAAGCGGGCAAGTTGCTCATAAAATTTCAGCAACTCTGTTGCGGCAGAGGGCTTTTGCAGGAGCTCACTCGCCCGCGCAATACGCAGGTCCCAGGAAGACTTCAATCATCAGCTCCCTGTCTAAGACTGGTGGAGGAGAGCCTGGAGCGATCTTCCTTCATGACTTTGTCATACCAGAGACGATGATGGGCTTTGACCCAAGCCACCGGCACACGACCCCAGAGGATCCCCTGCAAGCCGCCGGCGACAAAGAAAACGCCCATGTAAACGTGGATGATAAAACCGCCAATCGTAATCAGTGCAGCCGCACAATGCACAAAAACGATTAGAGGGAGTAGCCAATGCAGTCCGCGCCCTCCGCCATTTGCCAACAGCTCCGGGAACCACATAATGAGACCAGTCACCAGCAGCGTGAGTCCACCCCAGTACATAATCCAGTAAAACTGTTTCTGTCCTGAATTGAAATGCCCGGCGGGAGGAACCTGGTGATCGTGGTTGGTAACGTAAGCTTTGATCCCCTTCCGCCACTCCAGGTCTTCTTTGGTGGTCTTCATATCGCCGGCCCACATGCTGTGCATCCAGAGCAAGCTAAAAGCAAAAATCAAACCGACCCACGGATGCCAGAAGCGAATCGTCGGACCGCCACCCAGGACATAAGCAATCCAATAGAGGTAAGGGGTAAAGAGCGCCAGACCGGTGGCCAAAAGATACAAATAGCTCAGGCCGGCCAGCCAGTGACACACCCGTTCCTTCAGCGTATACCGAACAATCTCGTCTCCGCGAAGGTCGGTTCCGTGACGAACAACCATATTGCTGCTCATTTCGCCCTCCCTTGCTCGACGTCTTCGTCAACCGGCTTGGGACCGTAACGGACATAGTGGCCAAACACCGCCGCCACGCCCAGTCCCATGGCGATGCCGCCCAGCCACTTCAACGGCCCCTTCCACATCTTCACGAAGAATGGCACGGTTGGGTTTTGGGGGAGGCCTCCATATTGCTCGGCCTTGTCTTTATCGTGGAGAACGTAGATCACGTGCGTTCCGCCTACCCCCTCAGGATCATAGACTCCTGCGTTCTTGTGCGAGGTATTCTCTCTCACCTGGGCAGCACGGGTGTTTGCGAGCGCCAGCATGTCCTCCTTGCTGCCAAAGTGCAGGCAGCCCGTTGGGCATGATTTGATGCAGGCCGGTTCCAGCCCCGCGCCAACACGGTCAGAACAGAGGGTGCACTTGTAAACCT
This sequence comes from Candidatus Angelobacter sp., assembly GCA_035277785.1. Classification (GTDB taxonomy): domain Bacteria; phylum Acidobacteriota; class Terriglobia; order Terriglobales; family Acidobacteriaceae; genus Angelobacter. Next base: position 57,749 of record DATEJX010000086.1, read on the forward strand.
TTTTGGTGACGTTGTTGAACTTGGGAATATTGAATGGGCAGCCGGTAACGCAGTACTGGCAGCCAATGCAATTTGCCTGGTTAAAATCAACAATGCCGTTGCTGTACTGCACAATGGCGCCATCGGCCGGGCAGGCGGCAAGACAGCCAGGCTCCTCACAATGCATGCACTGGTCTTTGCGCATCAGCCATTGCACTGTGCCATCGTCGTTCTGGACCTCGTTGAAGCGAATCAGGTTCCAGAAATTCCATGCTGTATCCGGCATGGTCTGATAGGTGTTATCGAAGGTGGTTTCACGGAATTCATAACCGTTCCACTCAAGACAAGCGACTTCGCAGGCCTTGCAGCCGATGCAAGTGGTGGTGTCCACCAGCTTGCAAACGTCATAGTCACGGGAAACCCCCTGACCAGGCGTGCCGCCACGATGGCCGGAGATCGCTTTGATTTCCATTAGTCCATTGCTCATGGCAGCTCCTTAGGCTTTTTCGATTTTCACCAGAAATCCTTTGAATTCCGGTGTGTAAGCGTTGGGATCAGTCACTGTGGGGGAAAGCAGGTTGGCTGGCGTGCGCTCCGCTTCGGGGCGCCCGTCACCAAGTCCCTTGTATCCCCAGTGAATTGGTATACCGACTTGGTACGTTTTCTTGCCGGCGATGGTCATTGGTTTGATGCGACGCGTGACCATTGCCTTGGCGTAATACGCACTCCGCGCACTGCTTACCTTGACCTTTTCACCGCCCTTCAGCCCCAATTCATCTGCAAGTTCCACCGGAATCTCAACAAAAGGCTCCGGAACAAGCTGCATGTTCATGGGATTGTTCTTGGTCCAGTAGTGGTAGTGCTCGGTGAGGCGATAGGTGGTGCAGACGATATTGAACTCACTCGCTTTGCCGTACTTATCGAGATCGCTCTTGTATCTCTTCACAACCGGGCTGTTAGAGTGTGCGGGATGCAGAGGATTGTCACATGGGCTTTCAATGGGTTCGTAATGCTCAGGGAACGGACCATCTGCCATACCAGCAAGCGGTACAAACAGGCGAGCGACGCCTTCCGGAGTCATGATGAACGGGCCCATGTGATCACTGGGTTTGGAATCAGGCTTGAAGTCGGGAACATCATTGCCCACCCACTTCTGCGCTGCTTCGTTCCACCAGATCTGCTTGCGCGTGGGATCCCACGGTTTCCCATTGAGGTCGCAGGACGCGCGGTTGTACATGACGCGACGGTTCATTGGCCATGACCAACCCCAGTTCGGATGAATTCCCAATCCGGAAGGATCAGAATTGTCGCGTCGTTGGGTGTTGGAACCACTCTCCGGCCAGGAACCGCAATACAGCCAGTTGCCGCTGGAGGTAGTACCGTCGTCACGCAACCACGCAAATCCCGGCAGCTGTTGACCGGCTTTCCATTCGGAAGGCGTCTGCTTTTCGTCTTTTAGATCGGCGAGGGCCTTTCCATTGATCTCTTTGGCAACTTCAGCCAACGAGGGATTGCTGGGATTGGTATAGGCCCAGGTCGCGTTCAGGATCGCATCCGGGAACTTCCCACCATCCTTCTGATAAAGCTCGCGAACCTTGAGGAAGATGCGGGCAAGGATTTCCTGGTCCAGCCTGGCCTCTCCTGGAGGTGGCACGGCAGCCCACTTCCACTGCAGCCAGCGCGCCGAGTTCACGAAGGTGCCGTCTTTCTCGGCGAAACCGGCGCCTGGCAGACGGTAGACCTCAGTCTTGATGTTGGCCTGATCTTCTTTCGTGATACCGGGCGACTCCCAGAAACTGCTCGTTTCTTCGGGATAAATGTCGCACACCACCAGGAAGTCAGCTTTCTTCAGCGCCTCAATGTTCTTCTTCGAGTTCGGTCCAATGGCAACGCCATTCATACCGAAGCTGAGCAGGCCTTTGACTTTGCCGGCATACATGTTGTCCCACTGCTCCACCCAGGAAAATTTCTTATCGATCTTGGGCAGATAGTGGAAAGCGAAGTCGTTTTCTTTTTTGGCGGCATCGCCGTACATGGCTTTGAGGAAAGAAACCATGAACCTGGGTGTACCGGACCAGTAGTTAAACGAGTCCCACTCTTTTGGTTTCGCCGCTTTCGGTGTTGTGCGCGTGAGGAACGTCTTGAGATCGGTATCCGCCGGGACAGGTACCTTGAGATAGCCAGGTAGAATATCGAACACTCCGGCCAAATCAGTTGCACCCTGGATATTCGAGTGACCGCGAAGCGCGTTGACCCCGCCACCCGCACGTCCAGCATTGCCCAGCAGCAGTTGCGCCATGGCCGCTGTACGGATGATCTGTGAACCGAACGTATGCTGCGTCCAGCCCACTGAATAGATGATGGTCCCGACCTTCTTCATATCTCCATCTTTGCGGACGGAGGTATACGTGTCCCACGCCTTGATGCACTGCTCCTTGGGAATGCCCGTGATGCTCTCCACCATCTCCGGCGTGTAGCGTGAGTACTGCTTTTTCATCAACTGGAACACGCACCGAGGATGCTCGAGTGACATGTCATAGGCGACGTTCGGTGGGAGTGCGGGAGGTGGCGGTGTAGCGCCAGCCTTGGCGCCAACGCCTACTGGACCACCAGCCTGGTGGCCCTGACCCTCAGCACCCTTCGGCCCATTGGCTTGAGCTTTCATTGCAACGGGCGCGGCAGCAGCGCCAGCGCTGTCTGAGGTTGCAGGACCATCACCCGCAGCGATAGCCGCGGCTGCTGTCCCTGTCACGTTGCCGCCTTCCTCGTAATTCCAGCTGGAAACGTTGTAAGACATGGTTTCCGGGTTGTAGCCGGAGAACAATCCGTCTTCAGGTAACTTGAATCCCTTCTTCACGATGAAGGCGGCATTGGTGTAATTCGCAACGTAATCTTTGTTGTAGCGGTTGTTCTGGATGGCGTAATTCAGCAGGCCACCCAGGAAGGCGATATCTGTACCCGCGCGAATCTGGCAGAACAGGTCTGCCTGCGACGCCGTACGCTGGAAACGTGGATCCACCACTACCAGCTTGGCATTGCGAGTCTTCTTCGCTTCAACAACCCATTTGAAACCGCAAGGATGGTTTTCAGCCGGATTGCCACCCATGATTAACATCGCATCAGTGTTCTTGATGTCAATCCAGCCATTGGTCATTGCACCGCGTCCGAATGTGGGCCCCAAACTGGAGACCGTGGGGCCATGTCAAACACGGGCCTGGTTTTCCAGGTACACCACCCCCAGGCTTCTCATGGTCTTTACGACCAGGTAGTTAAACTCATTTGTGTCAGTGCAGCCGCCGTTGAAGGCGATGCTTTCGAGCCGGTTCACGGTCTTGCCATTGACGTCCTGCTCAATGAAAGTTTCGTCGCGCGTTTTTTTGACGTGGTGCGCGATTTCATCAATGGCCTTGTCCCAGGAAATGTCTTCCCAATGGTCAGAGCCAGGACGCCGCACCTGCGGCTTAAGCAGCCGTCGATCATTGAGGATGTCCTGGTAAAGTGATGCGCCTTTGGGGCACAGCGTGCCGCGATTGATCGGATGGTCGGGGTCGCCTTCCACATGCACCACCTGCGCGGTCACGTTCTTGGCCTTATCGCCCAGCGTGTGAATGATCACGCCGCAGCTTACGGAACAATAAGGACAGGTGGAGCGGGTTTCTGTTGTGCGCGCAATCTTGAGTTCTCTTGCTTGCGCGAGGGCCGGCTTGGCATCAAATCCAAGAAGTAGCGCTGCCGCGCTTCCGGTTCCCACCTTGAAAAACTCACGTCTGGACAAGCCCATAGCGGTTGCCTCCTCTTTGGGCGTTAGGCCGGTGAGTCAGAATTCGAGCACTCGGCTAGATTTTTGAGCCTTTGCACACTCCGAACTCCCGGAGTGCACGGGAAAAATTGCCAAAATCTTAGAGCCGGAACACGGCTTTGTCCACAGGTTTTTTCCAATGAGTGCTTAGCGTCAACTCTTATGCAAGCTGGTGCGCATCAGCCAATGAGGAAACCTTAATCGCGATTCCTGATATCCTGTCCGGTTTCAGGATTGAGAGGAAGTGTTTCTATGCTCAGCATGCAAGGCAAAAATGCCGTCGTATTCGGAGTTGCCAATAAGCGCAGTATTGCCTGGGCCATTGCTCAAAGTTTGAGCTCGGCGGGCGCAAAACTGGCAATTACCTATCAAAATGAGCGCTTGAAGGCTGAAGCCCACGACTTGATCGCAGGATTGCCTGGGGCCGAAGGTTTTCAGTGCGATCTCTCAAGCGACTCAGAGATTGATCAGCTCTTTGCTCAGTTGAAGGAGCGCTTTGGACGGATTGATGCGCTGGCGCACTGCGTTGCGTACGCGCCTGCCGACGCTATGCACGGCGATTTCATCAACACGAGCCGGGAGGCGTTCCGAATTGCGCACGATGTGAGCGTCTACACCTTGATTGCTGTGACGCGCGCGGCTGCACCGCTGATGACCGGCGGCGGCAGCATCATAACGCTCAGCTACTTCGGCGCGGAGAAAGTCGTACCCGGCTACAACGTGATGGGCGTAGCAAAAGCTTCTCTGGAAGCATCTGTACGGTATCTGGCAAACAGCGTTGGCCCCCAAAAGATCCGTGTAAATGCCATCTCCGCCGGACCGATTAAAACACTTGCTGCGCGCGGTGTGGGCGATTTCACCCAGATGCTGAAAAACCACGCTGAGCACGCGCCTCTCAAACGCAATGTGGATGTCAAGGAAGTGGGAGAAACTGCCCTGTTCCTCTGCTCTGATATGGGTTCCGGCATTACCGGTGAAACCATCTACGTGGACTGCGGCTACAACATCATGGGCTTCTGATGCCGAAAGTCAAAATTCTGGTGATCTATACGGCAATCGACTTGCTCATCGGCATCGGCGTGGTGTGGTGCGTGCTGCAGAGAATTCCCATCAGCAGATTCCTACTTCCGGCCACGGTGCTGTTTGTGCTGAATGGGATTTGGCTGGTGGTGATGGTGGTGAGAACCACGCCACCCGGACACTCTCAAGACCTACCGCAGAAGCGGGGTGGCACGAAGAAAAGCATTCGCCGCTGATCCACGCAGATTAACACTGATAAAAAAAGAAGGCTCCCCTGATCCTCCGCGTCCTTCGTTCCTCTGTGTTTCAAAGGTGTCTCGGTGTTACCTGAATTACGCGATTGTCTCCTCCCAGCTGCTCAATCGCAATCTCTACGTCCCGTTCCTTCCTGAAGCGCTCAAACTTCTCTCCCCACTCAATCAGTAGGATCGTGTTCGGCTCCATGAGATCGTCGAGAGCCAAAGTATCAAGTTCACGCTGCGTATCAATGCGATAAAGATCAATGTGGTAAAGCGTGACTTCGGGACCGCGGTAT